>JAFLCQ010000077.1 GCA_017302815.1 Planctomycetota bacterium | reverse complement strand
ATCGGGATCCAGCACCTCGCCCGGCATCGGCAGGGACAGGCGCGTTGCGACGCGCTGCAGCAGCCCGCGTGAGGCGATGGGCAGCAGCGGCAGCCCAGCGAGGGCGGGGTCGGCGCAGGCGCGCAACAGCACTTCCGGGCCGACTCCGGCGGGATCGCCCATGGTGATGGCGATGGGTTTCACGGTCATGCGGGCACGGTGGATGGTGGCATCCCTGGGCAAGCCGGGACTGGCATCGCCGGCCGCCTGCGGCACAGTCCGGGCGCTTCCGCATGCCGAGAAAGGCCTACATGCGCATCGTCCGCTCCATCCTCCGCCCGCTCGTCCCGTCCATGGCCGCCATCGCGCTCTGCGCCGGTGAAGCTGCACCCGCCCCGGCGACTCTCCAGATCGCCGACGGCAGCCAGCTGGTCAAGGCATGGGACGCCTCGATCTACGCCAAGGTCTGGGCCGATCCTTCCGCCGCCCCGCTGCGTGCGAAGTGGGCCGAGGGCGTGAAGGAGGCGCAGGACGAGCTGGGCTTCGATCCCGTCGCGACCGTCCTGGGCATGGCGGGCTTCGAGGTGCGCTTCCTCGGCATGGCCGGCCCTGAGAAGCCGATCTTCCACCTGCGCGTCGACCTGGGCGCCGACGCCGACAAGGTCTTCGCCCTGCTGTCCAAGAAGGATGGCGGAGCGGCGAAGCAGGTCGCCGGCGCCGACGAGGCCTTCGGCAACGACGACGCGACCGTCGCCCGTTTCAAGACCGTCATCGCGGTGGGCGTCAACTGCCCGCCCAGCGCCGCCGCGCCCGCCGCCGCCTCGCCCGCCGCCATTGCGCTCGACGCCGATGCCAAGCGCATCGTCGATGCCATCGCTCCGAGCATCCCGGAGGAGAAGAAGGCCGAGTTCGACAAGGTGATCAAGAACATCGCGCCCTACCTCGGGCTGTGGAAGTACCGCGGCGACATCGTCGCCGAAGGCGTGCGCGAGCGTCTCGATGCCAACGTCCCCACGCCTGGCACCATGCCGGCCGATCGCGGCGTGCTGGCCAAGCTGCCGGCGACCACCCTGATGACCCTGGCCTACGGCTTCGACGGCAAGGGCTACTGGAAGGCCGCCGGCGAACCGCTGCTGCTCCAGCTCGACGAGGTCATGCATCCCGGCGCTCCGGCGGGTCCCGTGCAGACGGCGCAGGAGATCCAGGGATTCCTGCAGGTCATGGGGGTCGAGGCCTCGCTGCAGGAGGTCGTCGAGGGGCTGACCGGCACCAGCCTGATCGCCCTGACCCAGTCTGCGCCCTTCCCGGCCCTGACCATCGCCCTGCCACGCTCGAAGCCGCTCGACCAGCTGCTCGACCTGGGTCTCAAGCAGATCCAGGCCACCATGCCGGCCGAAGGCGAGTCCGCCCCCATCGTCATCCCGGACCTGCCCATCCCGGTGCCCATCACCCTGCTGCGCGACAAGGCGCACTGGGTGCTGACGTCCGATCCGGTCCTCGCCGGCACCTGGTCCACCGGTACGCCCGGCGGCTTCGCCGACACCGCGATGGCCAAGACCCTGTATGAGAAGGCGCCCAAGGATGCGGCGCTGCTCGGCGCCAGCGACACCCCGGCGGTGCTGCGTACCATCCAGGGCTACCTGGGCATGGTCCTGGCCGCGAACGAATCGCTGACTCCGGAGCAGAAGCAGGCGATCAATGGCGCCATCCTGCGCCTCGCGGGCGCCGCATCGACCGGCTACCTCTTCACCGCGAATGATGCCAAGGGCTCGCGTACCGAGGTGCGTGGACTGATCGGCTCGGGCGTCGTCCCGCTGCTGGTCGGCGGTGGCATCTTCGGCTACGTCATGCGCGAGCGCATGGCGATGGGCATGGCGGAGATGGGCGATGCCGGCGGCGGTGACGACACGCCCGAGGGCCAGGCCATCGACACGCTCGGGTCGGTGCTCTTCCCGGCTCAGTTCCAGTTCCAGGGCGGCGCCTACATCGACCAGGATGCCGATGGCACCGGCGAGTATGGCACCCTCGCCGAGCTCACCGGCGCGGCCGCCGCGCCCGGGCGTGCGCAGGCCGAGGCTACCGCCCAGGGCTTCTCGCCGGATGGCGTCCGCAACGGCTACCGCTTCACCGTCTTCCTCCCCGACGCCGCGGGCAAGGCCCTGGCGGCTGACAAGGAGGCGCGCAAGGCCGACAAGGCCGCAGCTGACGCCCAGGAGCGCAGCTTCGTGATCTACGCCTGGCCGGTCGAGGCGGCATCGGGGTCGCGCTCATTCGCGGTCGACCAGACCGGCGTGGTCTACGAGGCTCCCTACACCGGCAAGGCGCCGGCCTGGAACGAACTCTACGGCGGCCAGGGCTGGGATGGCGTTCCGGCGTGGCAGCCCGCCCAGCGCTGATGCCGGCTGCGTCCATGCGGACCACGCGGCACCCCATCGCCAGGCGATGGGGTGCTGTGTTGATGTGGTTGGTCTGTTCCGCCTGCTGCGCGGCCGATGGTCCGCTCCTCGACGCTGAGATCGCACCGGTGTCGGGGCTGGTCCGCGGCTGGTCCGGATCGGTGCTGCAGCGCGCCTTGGATGGTCCGGCATCCGCGCCAGTGCGCGAAATCCTGGATCGCATGCTGTCCGAGGAGAGGACCCGCCTGCCCGATGCCAAAGGGCTGCTGCTCGCGGCCCGATCGCTGCGCATCCGCTGCGATGGCGAGGACGATGCCGGCCAGCCGGTATGGGCGGTGCAGGCCGATCTCGGCACGCGCGCTCCGCAGGCCGTGCGCAGCCTGGTGGCGGGGGCCCGCTTCCCGTGGCTGCGTGCCGTCGCCGCCGCAGATGAGGCCTGGCAGATCGATGGCATCGCCATCGCCCGCTTCGGCGGTGTCGTCTCCTGCGGCCGTCCCGTCGGCCTGCTGCCGCTGCCGCCGCTGCCCGGCCGAGGGGACATCCGGGTGCGCAGCGACGTGCAAGCGTGCGCGGCCGCCGTCCGTCGCTCGGTCGGCGAGGATCGCCCAGTGCTCGCGGCCGTCGTCGAGGCGCTTGCGGCCGGCTGGGGTCGCATCGAGGCGCAGGTGGCGCAGACCTCAGCCGGCAGCACCTGGAGCGGGCGCCTTGACGGGGACATCGGCGGATTGCGGCCGCTCGACCGCGCCGTGCTTGCCGAACTGCCCGGTGAGGCGATCGGCGTGGTCCTGATCGGCGTCGATGGTCGGCGGTGGTGGGCTGGCCACGGCGCCGCCCTGGCCGCCGCCATCACCGCGTCCGCCAGCGCCGACATCGCGGCCGTCCTCGCCGATCCGGCCGTGGGAGGACTGCAGGGCCTGGTCTCCGCATGCGACGGGACGATCGCCGTCGTCGCCACGCCTGGCGTGCCTGTGCCCGGCTTCAGCATCCTGCTGCCGCGCGGACCTGTGCTGGATGCCAGCCTCAAATCCTGGTGCGGACGCCGTGGGGCCGCCTTTCCCGGCGATGGCGCCCATGTCCTGCTGCCCGTCCCCGAGCTGCCCGTCCCGGTGCTGCTGGCCCGGGCTCGCGGGCGCTGGCTGCTCAGCAGCGATGCCGGCTTCGCCGCGTCGTGGAGCGGATCCGATCGCCGGTCCGCCAGCGGAGCGCTGGTGAAAGGCCTCGCGGATCGCGCGCCGGCGGAGGCCTGCGTGATGGCCGCCTGGGACGGCGGAGCGCTGCTGCGTTCGGCTGCGGGGCTGTTCGCCGATGCCGTGGCCGGATTGCGGGGGATGGACGGTGATGAGCGCCAGTCGCTGCTGGCCGCTGCGACCCGGTTGTCGACCCTGCTGGAACCTGCCCGCCAGTGGGCGGTGGCGCGCGATGGCGCTCTCGACATCGCGGGCGAGGGCGGCGATCTGCTGTGGCCGTCAGCGGTCATGGCGGCGGCGCTGTCCGTCCCGGGCTGGATCGAGGGCAGCATCCCGCCCGCCGAGGCCGCCGCGGTGGCGACTCTGCGCTCCTCGCTGTTCCAGGCGCAGCTGCGCTTCCAGGCCGACGCACGGGTCGATCAGGATGGCGATGGCATCGGCGAATACGGCTTCCTGGGCGAGCTGGCGGGTCGGCGGCCCCTCGCCATCCGCAAGGAAGCCGCCCTGCGGCAGCTGCCGGCCGAGTTCGCCAACGGCGACGTGTCCGTCGGCTACCGCTTCGCGGTCTGGCTGCCCGACGGGCATGGCGGCGCCATGGGCGAGCCGGCGCAGGAGGGAGTTCGTCCGTCCATCGTCGGGCCAGGTGGCGCCGCGGATGCCGACGAGCAGGAGTCCAGCTACGTGATCTACGCCTGGCCGGCGGCCGAGGGCATTGGACGACGGATCTTCGCCATCGACCAGCGCGGACAGGTCTACGAGGCGCTGTGGGATGGACAGGAGCCGCGCTGGAACAGTCTGTACGACGGCGGCGGTTGGCTGGACGAACCGGCCTGGCCGGCACTCAAACGAGGAGCGCGACGGAGATGACTTCACCGGCCATGCGGCGTTACCGCACGACCACCAGCGCCGAGGATTCCCTCATCGGGGCCGCGGGCGACGATCGGCTCGATCTCACCGCGCTGTTCGGACGCTCAGCCCCGCGCCGGCTCGAGATCGGCTGCGGTCACGGCGAGTTCGTCTCGCAGATGGCCCAGGCCCATCCCGGCCACGATTTCGTCGGGCTCGAGATCGACCGCCTGCGGGTGAACAAGTGCGCCCACAAATGCCTGAAGCTGGGTGCCGCGAACGTGCGGCTGTACGCCGGCGAGGCCGATGAGTTCGTGCGCCTGCGGCTGCCGGACGCCGCCTTCGAGCGCATCTACATCCTCTTCCCCGATCCCTGGCCGAAGGCCGCGCATCGGCGCCGCCGCCTGGTCAACCGCGGCTTCCTGCTGGAACTGGCCCGCGTCGCCGCGCCTGGATGCACATTCGTCTTCGCCAGCGACACCCACAACTACGCCATGCAGGTGCTGTCCAACGTCAGCACGATCCCCGGCCTGTGGCGCAGTCTGCATCCGACCGGCTACAAGGTGGATGTCCCGGTGCGATTCGAGACCGTCTTCGAGCGCCACAAGCGCGCCGAGGGATGCACGATCGTCAACCTGCGTTTCGAGCGGACGGCGGAACCTGTCCCCACCTTGGTCCGTTGACACTTGGACGTCTTGACTCCTGGAAGCTGATCATCGACAGTCGGTGACATCTGCCATCCTGCCAGGAGCCACGTATGCGCCTTTCTCCAATGATGATCGCCGCTGCATTGCTGTCGCTGCCTCTCTCTGGCGTGGCGGCCGAGGACGCGGCTCCGGTCGTCAGCCGCTATTACCTCAAGGACGGTCGCCAGATCGACGGCTTGTACGACAAGCAGCGCGGCATCATCGTCCTGACCGGCAAGATCAAGATGGAACTGGCGGTGAAGCCCGAGGACATCGAGCGTTCCGAGCCGCTGAAGGGAGTGGTGGCCGCCGCTCCAGAGCAGGCAAAGCCGCGCGAAGGAGGCAAGGTCCCAGCGTCTTCGCAGGAATTCGCGGTGTCCCTGCTGGCCGATTTCGAGCGCTCCATCGAGGCCGACCGCAAGGTCAAGGTCGCCGCGATCGCCACCGCGAAGAAGGCGCTTGAGGACAGCTACAAGCGCAGCAACCAGATCTGGGAGATCAAGGACGCCGACAAGCGCGAAGCCGAGCAGAAGCGCCTGACCGAGCAGAACGAGAAGAACCGCAAGACGGTGGAGGTCCGGTCCGCCGAGGTTGAACTGCTCGGCAAGCGCTGGGCCTTCAGCCGCGCGGTGCGGCAGAGCATGCAGAAATATTCGCTGCTCTACGAGACGCTGCTGCAATCCCCCACTGTGGTGTGGAGGGAGGATGCGGGTGCATCGTTCACCACCATCGCGGATTCAGCGCGCAGCCGCTTCTCCCTGGTGCTGGAGAAGGAGCGCAAGGTGATGGAGGAGAATGATCAGCGTCAGCAGGTCGCCAGGCGCTGGGATGCACAGACGGTGCGTCGCGATGCCGAGCAGCAGAAGATCATCCGCAACGAGATGGTCACCATCTACTTCGACTACTATTCCAACCTCTTCATCAATACCAGGATGGTGCCGGTCGCAAAGGACAGCATGGAACTGACGCCGGAGGGGCTGGCCATCGTCAACGACTACGTCGGCTTCCATCGTCGCATCGTCGACTACTGCAAGACCAACAAGAAGAACGTCGATCCGCGCCTGCTGGACGTGTTCGTCGGCGTGTCGAAGCTCTACTTCTCGGCGTTGAAGCAGGCTCCGCCTCAGGATTTCAGGTCGGTCATCAACGATTATCGAGAGTTCGTCGAGAACGTCCCGTCGGAGATCGGCGCCTTCGATCCGTCGACGGAATGCCTCAATGAATTCAATCGAATGAAGCTCTGATGCGATCTGCATTGCTGCTGGTGGCGATCTGCGTCGGGACCGTGGGAGCTGCAGTGCAGCAGCCGCCACCGGTGGATTTCGCCCAGGTACAGGAATCGGTGGGGCGCAGCGTGGTGTGCGTGCATGCCCGAACGGTAGCCCGTGGCAAGACCTGGCGCTCAGGCGTCGGCGCTGGCGACGAGGAGGCCGTGGGTTCCGGATCCGGCTTCGTGGTCCGTTCGAGCGATCGCGATGCGCATATCGTGACCAACGCCCATGTGGTGCTCAAGGAACTGCGCGGCGGCAACGCCGGCCCGGTGCGGGTCTTCGAACATCTGCTGATCAGCTTCCCGTCGGGGGATTTCTACGATGCGGAGGTGGTCGGCTTCTCGGTCGACGCCGATCTGGCGGTCCTGGTCGCCCAGGTGCCGAACGTGCCGGCGGTGAAGTGGGCGGACAGCAACAGCGCCCGCGTCGGCGAGTGGGTCATGTCGGTGGGCTATCCACGCGGGCTCGGCTACAGCGCTTCCGTGGGCATCGTCAGCGCGACCGAGCGCTCCTTCGGCGTCTACAGCGGACATCAGGGCGTGGAGTCGTTCGTCCAGACCGATGCGTCGATCAACCCGGGCAACAGCGGCGGCCCGCTGGTGAACACGCGCGCCGAAGTCCTGGGCGTGAACGCCGCCATCATCACCCAGTCGGGCGGTAGCGAAGGCCTCGGCTTCGCCATCTCCTCGAATCTGGCCAAGCGCGTGATCGACGACATCCTGGAATGCGGTCAGGTCCGGTGGGCGGGCCTGGGGCTGGATGTCATCGAACTCTCGCCAGAGAACGCCCGCGATTGCGGCCTGCCCTTCGCTCCGGTCCTGCGGGTCGTGAGAGTCGCTGCCAACGGGGCTGCGGACACTGCGGGTCTGGCTCCAGGCTCGTTCCTCACCGGGATCAACGAGTTCCGCCTGCTCAACCTGATGCAGCTGCGATCGCGTCTGGCCGAGCGACGCGTCAACGAGTCCGTGCGGTTGTCTGTCGTCGATGAGGGCAAGTCGCGCAGCGTGCAGACCACCCTGGCTCCGCTGGCCGGAGCGAAGGAGCAGCTTCATGTCGATGACATGATCGTGCTGCCGGAAGTGAATCTGGGCGTCTACTGGGCAGGCAAGCATGGTGTCGTGGTCAGCGACGTGCTTGCCGGCCGGGGGGCTGATTGGGGGGTCCTGCCAGGTGATGTGGTGCTGGTTCCCGATGCCCGGGGGACCTCGTCAGACATCATCCAGCTGCGCAGGCTGCTCAACGGCGTTCAGGAGCCGCAGCTTACCATTAAGCGCAACGGCAGGATCCTGACGCTGCCAGAGCGGAAGGCTCAGCCGCCTCCGCAGGCACCCCCGATCCAGCCTCCGGTCCGACGCTAGGCTACGCGCTGGCGCGGTCGACAGGGGTGATGGGCACGGTCACGACCTCCAGCCGACCGTTCCAGCCGGCGGCCTCGGCCGCTTGCTTGGCTGCCCAGGCCAGTCCGCCGCAGCAGGGAACTTCCATGCGCAGCACGGTCAGCGAGGCCGGCTTCGCCTGGGCCAGGATGGCGGTCAGCTTCTGGGTGTGCCGGGCCAGATCGTCCAGCTTCGGACAGGCCAGCAGCACGCCACGTCCGCCGACCCAGCGCTGATGGAAGTCGGGCATCGCGACCGGGACGCAGTGCGCGGTCAGCAGCAGGTCGGCTCCGGCCAGGAAGGGGGCGCCGGGATTGACCAGACCCAGCTGCACCGGCCAGTGTCCGAGCTGGGACGTCCGGGATCCGGGGTCCGGGGTCCGGGGTCCGGGCGCCAGTGACCGCTGCATGGAGCCGGGGCAAGCGTGATGCTGATGCGCGTCGATCTGGAATGCCGGCTTGCGCTGGGCTGCCAGATGGTCATCGACCGCCTGCTGGTCGAAAGCGGGGGCTTCCCGTTTCACCACCGTGATCGCCCCTTGCGGGCAGTGGCCGAGGCAGGCTCCGAGCCCGTCGCAATAGACCTCGGAGACCAGCTTCGCCTTGCCGTTGACCACCGCGATGGCGCCTTCCGCGCAGGCGGTGACGCAGTGGCCGCAACCGTCGCACCTGGCTTCGTCGATGACGATGATGTCGCGCTGCATGCGTCCTCCGTCCTGCGTGTCGGTTGTTTCAGGCTGCGCGGTCGAGGGCCAGCGCCATGTCGCGCTTCGCATCACCGCTGGTCAGCTTGAGGCCGTAGGTCTCCTGCAGCAGCTTGAAGACGTTCGGGCTGACGAAGGCCGGCGGGTTGGGGCCGATGGCGATGTTCTTCACCCCCAGGTGCAGCAGGGTCAGCAGGACGGCGACGGCCTTTTGCTCGAACCAGCTCAGGCACAGGGTCAGCGGCAGGTCGTTGACGCCGCACTTGAAGGCCTCGGCCAGCTTCACCGCCACGACGATGGCGCCGTAGGCGTCGTTGCACTGGCCCATGTCCAGCAGGCGCGGCAGGCCGAGATGGGTGCCGTAGTCGTGGTTGCGGATGCGGTACTTGCCGCAGCCGAGGGTGAGGATGAAGGAGTCCGCCGGGGCGGCCTGGCAGAAGTCGCTGAAGTAGTTGCGGCCCGGCTCGGCGCCGTCGCAGCCGCCGACCACGAAGAAGCGGCTGATCTGGCCCTTCTTCACCGCCTCGACGATGGCCGGGGCCTGGGCGAGGATGGCGCCGTGGTGGAATCCGACCATGGTCTTCCTGACCAGGTTCTGGGGGCACGGTTTGCAGGCCAGGGCCTTGGCGACGACCTGGCGGTAGTCGTCGTCCATGATCCGCACCGCGCCGGGCAGGGCCACCTCGCGGGTGGTGAAGATGCGCTCACGGTAGCTCTCCTTGGGGATGAGCACGCAGTTGGTCGACGCGAGGATGGCGCCAGGGAAGGCCTCGAACTCGCTGCGCTGCTTCTGCCACGCGTCGCCGTAGTGGCCGGCGAGGTTGGGATGGTTGCGCAGCTTGGGGTACATGTGCGCCGGCAGCATCTCGCCGTGGGTGTAGACCTTGACCGGGGTGCCTTCGCAGCACTTCAGCAGCTTGACCAGGTCGACCATGTCGTGGCCGGTGATGAGGATGCCGGGGCCGGCCTGGGTGCCTTCCTGGACCTCGGCGGGGGAGGGGGTGCCGAGGACGGCTGCGTGCGCCTCGTCGAGCATCTTCATGACCTTGAGGTTCATCTCGCCGCACTTCAGCACGAAGCCGAGGGTGGCGTTGAGGTCGAAGTTCACGTTGGTCATGGTCGAGAACAGCGCCTCCTGCACGAAGGCGTCGACCTCGGAATCGGTTCGGCCCAGACGGCGGGCGTGGCAGGCGTAGGCGCTCATGCCCTTGAGACCGTAGAGCAGGATCTCCTGCAGGCTCTGGATGTCCTCATTCTTGCCGCAGATGCCGGTGCTGTCGCCGCTGATGTTGCAGCCGACGCACTTGTGGGCCTGTTCGCACTGATTGCAGATGCTCATGGGAGAGGGGGATCCTTGGGTGGTGCGCTCCTTCTAGCGACCCCGGGGTCGGGGATTCCTTGATCCGGATCAAGTCGGGTCAGCATGCCGCGCGTGGACCCCGCACGCATCGTCGATGGCTGCCGCCTCTTCGCCCGGCTGCAGCCTGCCGCCCGCGCGCGCCTGGCCGGCATGGCCCGGCTGAGCGAATTCTCGGCCGGCGACACCTTGTTCCGCCAGGGCGACCCCTGCCCCGGCGTCTACATCGTCGGCCGCGGACTGGTGCGGGTGTTCAAGCTCGCGCCCTCGGGCAAGGAGCAGGTCCTGCATATGGCGGGGCCCGGCTCGACCTTCGCCGAGGCAGCGGTCATCGGCGGTTTCAACTGCCCAGCCTTCGCCCAGGCGGTCGAATCGGGCTGCGCCGCCGTCATCCCGGCGTCCGGGTTCCAGGAGTTCCTGCGCAGCGACCACCAGGGCTGCATCGACCTGCTCGCCAGCCTCGCGGGCTGGCTGCACCATGTCGTCGACCTGCTTGAAGACCTCACGCTGCGCGATGCGGCCGGTCGGCTGGCGCGCCACCTCATCCAGCATGCGGGCACGGATGGCCAAGTACAGCTGCCGTCGATGCGCAAGCACCTCGCCGGGCAGCTCAACCTGACGCCGGAGACCCTGTCGCGCACCCTGCGGCGCCTCGACGCCGATGGCTGCATCAGCACCGAGCGCGACGCCATCCGCGTCCTCGATCAGCAGCGCCTCTCGGCTGTCGCCGAGGGCCTGTATCCGGGGCTGTGATGGCGGACCTCGCCCTCGTGGTCGCCTATGCCGTCCCCGGCCGCGTGATCGGCGATGGCGAGCGCATGCCCTGGCACCATCCCGCGGATCTGCGGCATTTCCGCGCCGTGACCACCGGCCATGCCGTCATCATGGGGCGCCGCACCTGGGCCTCGATCGGCCGGCCGCTGCCCGGGCGCAGGAACCTGGTGCTGTCGCGCGATGCGTCGTTCGCTGCCACCGGCGCCGAGGTCTTCGCCGGCCTGCCCGAGGCCATCGCCGCCGCACGGACGGGTGGCGATGCCTGTCCGATGGTCATCGGTGGTGGCACCGTCTACGCGCAGGCCCTGCCGTTGGCCACCGTGCTGCACCTCACCGAGGTCCACGAGGCCCACGCTGGCAGCGTCGTCTTCCCGGCCATCGACGAGGGGGCCTGGAGCGAGACGTCCCGTCGCGCCGACGGCCCGCTGCTGTTCCGCACCCTGGTCCGGCGCTGATTCAGGCGCGTCGCCGCAGCGCCAGCAGGATCAGCGCACGTTCGGCGCTGGTGTCGGGCGGCACGGTCTTGCTGTTGCGCCAGCGTTCCAAGGCCTCGTCTTCGCGTTTCTGCAGCAGCTCGCGCTGACGCTCGAACTCTCCGCGCGCCTCGGGGCCGCCGATCTCATCCAGCAGCAGCAGGAGATCGAGCCGGCGGTCGGTATCGACGGCCTGGTCGATGGCCATGGCCAGCGGCTGGATCCAGCTGGCTCCGCTCTGCTGCCGCAGGGCCTGCAAGGCCCGGGCGGGCAGCCAGGCCGGTACCAGGCGTGCGGCGATGGCGGCGTCGACCAGCGGCCCGAGATCCTGCGGGGCGAAGGTCGCCAGGGCCGGCGGTATGGGCGCGTCCGCGTCCAGCAGTCCGGCGATGAGGGCGTCGCGCTCGGCGTAGCGCGTCCATTCGGCGGCGTGATCGCCCCACCACAGGGTCCACGCCGATCCCGGCCCGGCCCGGTAGGGGGTGAGGATGTGGAGGGTCGCCGCGGCCGCTTCGCGCAGCTCAGGCAGCCGGTCCGATGCGGCCAGGCGGACCAGCGTCGGCACCGCCCGGGCGTCGCCGGCGG
>JAFLCQ010000076.1 GCA_017302815.1 Planctomycetota bacterium | reverse complement strand
CTTCTGATCGGCTGCGTGCTGCCTGCGGGGCGCGGGGCGCCAGCCCCGCCTCCAACCGGAGCGCGTAGCGCGACCGGGCGCCGAGGGCTGGTGGGCGGATACAATGGCCGCAGGCCATCCGCCCACGGTTTCGGAGCGCAGCGAGGAAACCGAAGCCCGACACAGCCCGGGGGTCCTAGGGGCGCCGCCCCTAGAACTGGAGCGCGTAGCGCGACCGG
Source organism: Planctomycetota bacterium (assembly GCA_017302815.1). Taxonomy (GTDB): domain Bacteria; phylum Planctomycetota; class UBA11346; order UBA11346; family UBA11346; genus UBA11346. The sequence continues at coordinate 11,436 of JAFLCQ010000076.1, read as the reverse complement.
GCGCCGAGGGCTGGTGGGCGGATACAATGGCCGCAGGCCATCCGCCCACGGTTTCGGAGCGCAGCGATGAAACCGAAGCCTGACGAAGCCCGGGGGTAGGCCGTCAGGCCGTAGGGGCGAAGCCCCTGACGCAAAAAGCGCTTAAGCCGCGTCCTCGTCTCCGGCGTCGACGCCCTTGCCGCGGGTGACGCTGATGCCGTATTCGGCCAGCTTGCGGTCGAGGGTGACGCGGTTGATGCCCAGGGCCCGCGCAGCGCGCAGCTTCACGCCTTTCTCGCGGTTCAGGGCCCAGGCGATGAGGATGCGCTCGGTCGACAGCGCCAGCGCGTTGAGGTCGGGGCCGGCCATCTCGGCATAGCGCTCCAGCGACTGCTTGAGGAAGCGGTCGGGCGGTTCGCCGGGGGCCGAGGTGGTGGTCTGCTGCGCCGCGTAGCTGCGGATCGTCGCGGGGACGAGCTCCTCGACGAAGGCCCCCGCCGGCGCGAGGACCACGGCCTTGTGGATGCAGTTCTCCAGCTCGCGGACGTTGCCCGGCCAGGGATAGGCCATCAGCATGTCCAGCACCTGCCGTGGGACCTCCTCGACGTTCTTGTGCTCGTCGCGGTTGTATTTCTGCAGGAAGTGGTTCACCAGCAGCGGGATGTCCTCACGGCGCTCGCGCAGGGCGGGGACGCCCAGGGTCACGACGTTGAGACGGTAGAAGAGGTCCTCGCGGAAGCGGCCGGCCTTGACCTCGGCGGCGAGGTCGCGGTGGGTGGCGGCGACGATGCGCACGTCCACCGGCAGGGGGGTGTGGTCGCCGACGCGGGTGATGGTGCGCTCCTGCAGGGCGCGCAGCAGCCGGACCTGGGTCTCGCCGCCGATCTCGCCCACCTCGTCGAGGAAGAGGGTGCCGCCGTTGGCGACCTCGAAGAGGCCCTTGCGGTCGTGGTCGGCGCCGGTGAACGAGCCCTTGATGTGGCCGAACAGCTCGGATTCCAGCAGCGTCGGCGCCAGGGCGCCAGCATTGACTGAGACCATCGGCTTGTGCGCGCGGTGGCTGCGGTTGTGCACCAGGCGCGCCAGCAGCTCCTTGCCGGTGCCGGTCTCGCCCTGGATCAGCACGGTGGCGCTGGAGGCCGCGGCGCGCACCGCGCTCTGGATCAGCGCGTTCATGATCCCGCTGTTGCTCAGGATCTCGCTCTGGCGCACCTGCGTGGTCAGCGACTCGCGCAGGACGAGGTTCTCTTCGGCCAGTTCGCTGACTTCCAGCTGCACCCGCAGACGGTCCATGCACCAGCGCGACAGCACATCGACGAGGAAGGCGGCGGCGTCCTCGGATCCGCGGTGGCTGACCATGAGGACGGCGATGGGGACGTTGCCGTCGCGCAGCTGCCGTGCGACCACCGGCAGGTCGTCGGTGGCGATCGGGGCGGTGGCCGGGGTGGCCAGGGCGGCGATCTCATCGGCGCTGTCGGGAGGCTCGCCGACGATGAAGGTGCCGGAGGGCGAGAGGTGGCCCGGTTTGCAGTGCAGCCAGACCCCGCCGATGGTCTTCCAGCCCTTCACCTCATGCCAGAGCCGGTCCAGCACCAGACGGGGGCCGACCGCTGGATCGAGCATCTGCAGGACGGAGCCGACACGGGTTGGCCAGGTGTGCACGTCATGCCTTTCGCTGCCGCATGGTCGCGGCTGCACATTGCTGTTGCACAATGCGTGCCGACGCGGCCTCGTTGGGCAGCAATGACTTACGTTCTCACTGCTGCCAGATGCAGCAGTCGGCGGTCATCCTGGCTGCACGAAAAAAAAGCAAATGCTGCGTCAGGTGAGCAGCAGGCGGATCGCTCCCGCTGCAGCCAGCAGCAGCACGACGCTTTCAAAGGTGCGCTGCGGGATGTGCGGAACCACCCGGCGGCCAAGCAGCGAGCCGGCGACCACCGCCGGCACCAGGCAGGCGTCCATCAGCAGGGTCTGGCTGTTGATCATGATCTTCGATTCGTGGCCGAGCCAGCCCAGGCCGAGGAAGAGGGGGACCTTGAGCAGGTTGACGACGAAGAAGAACCAGGCTCCGGCGGCGATGAACTCCTCCTTGGGCATGCGCTGCGCCAGGAGGTAGATGTTCATGACCGGGCCGGCCGCGTTGGCCAGGGTCGTGGTGGTGCCGGCGATGATGCCGACGCCGGCTCCGGCGAGGCGACCGGGCGGATCGATGTGCTTGCGCCATTTCCGCCACAGATGCACCAGGATCATCGCCAGGACGATGCCGCCGATGGTCGGGTTGAACCAGTGCGCCGGGATGCCCAGGATCAGCGCCGCCCCGACCCCGAGGCCGATGAGGACCCAGGGCAGCAGCTGCCACAGGTGGTGGATGGCGGGGTTCTTGCGGTACAGCCACACCGCCATGATGTCGGCGCAGATCAGCAGCGGCAGCAGGGCGCCGACCGACAGCAGCGAGTTGGGCGCCAGCACCCAGGCCAGCCACGGTACGGCGAGGAAGCCGAGACCGGGGACGCCCGTCTTGGCCGCGCCGACCACCAGGGCGATGCCGATGGCGTTGGCCCAGTGCCAGGGGGTGGGGAGGAGCTCGATCATCGGGCGCCGTCCGGTCGTCCATGCGCAGCGTTCGCTACGACCGGACGTCCTTTCACGCGCGGAACTCGACCCCGGTCAGCTGGCGGTAGGCCTCGAGGTATTTCTGGCGGGTACGGGTCACGACCTCGGGCGGCAGGGGGATGCCCGGACCGTCCTTGTCGAAGCGCTGCTCCTCCAGCCAGTCGCGCAGGTACTGCTTGTCGTAGGAGTCCTGGGCGCGACCGACGGCGAAGCGGTCGGCAGGCCAGAAGCGCGACGAGTCGGGCGTCAGTACCTCGTCGGCGAGCACGACCTGGCCGGCGGGGTCGAGCCCGAACTCGAACTTCGTGTCGGCGATGATCACGCCGCGGCTGCGGGCGTGGTCGCGGGCGCGGCGGTAGAGATCGAGGCTGAAGCGCTCGACCGCGGCGGCGTTGCCGCCGATGATGCCGCGGGCGCGCTCGGGGCTGATGTTCTCGTCGTGGGTGCCCAGGGCGGCCTTGGTGGAGGGGGTCCACAGCGGCTGCGGCAGCTCGGCGGACTCCTGCAGGCCTGCGGGCAGGGCGAGGCCGCAGATCGTGCCGGCGCTGCGGTACTCCTTCCAGCCCGATCCGGCGACGTAGCCGCGGACGATCGATTCGACGGGCAGGATGCTGAGCCGGCGCACCATCAGAGCGCGGCCGGCCAGCTGCTCGCGCTCCTTGCGCACCTCGGCGGGCATGGCGCCGACGTCGCTGGTGACGACGTGGTTGGGGCACACGTCGCGCAGGTGGTCGAACCAGAACAGCGACAGGCCGGTCAGGATGCGGCCCTTGTCCGGGATCGGGGTCGCCATCACCTTGTCGAAGGCGCTGATGCGGTCGGTGGCGACGAACAGCAGATGGCGGTCGTCGACCTCCCAGACGTCGCGCACCTTGCCGCGCGCCAGCAGGCGCAGGCCGGGGACCTGGCTCTCCAGCAGCGCCTGGCTCACTTGCCCTCCAGCTGGGCCTGCAGTTCGCGGTCGAACAGCATCATGCCGAAGCGGCGGAGGCCGTTGCGGAAGCCGTCGGCCAGGGCCGACTCGGCCAGCCCGTCGCGGTTCATCGGCTTGATCTCGCCGACCTGCACCAGGCGGACGCGGGGGATGTCCCCTTCCCAGGCCGGTTCGGCGGCGACCAGGGCGACCGGGCGCGGCGGCATGGCCAGGGCGGCGATCAGCTGCGGCTCGCCGGCGGCGCCATCGACCTCGGCGGGCGGGACGGACAGCTTGCCGATCAGCTTCTGCGGCTTGGTCGAGATGGTCGCGTTCCAGGCCTTGGCGTCGTCGCTGGCGGCCCATGCGGCGAGGGCGCCCGGCCCCTTGGCGCTGAGCTCGTCGCGCAGCTTGGCGGCCTGCTCCTGAAGCTGCTTCCAGGCGCGGCGGCCGGCGAGGTGGCGGGCGACCTGGTCGCGCACCGCGTCCAGCTCCTGGAAGCCGGGTTCGCGGCGCGATTCGAGGCGCAGGACGACCCAGTGGCCGGCGCTGGTCTGCTGCGGCTGGCTGAGGAAGCCCAGCTCGTGCTCGCGGCCGAAGATGCGCATCACGTCCTTGAGGGTGCCGATGCGGCCGAGGTCGACGCTGCCCGGGGTGCGGTCCTCGACCGACAGTTCGGCGATCTGCAGCTTGCCGGCGGTGGCGGCGCTGCGGAAGCGGGCGGGGTCCTTGTCGTTCTCCAGGTCCTCAGCCGCCTGGTTGAAGGCCATGATCAGGGCCTGCGCGGCGGCGCTGCCGCGCTCGGCCTTGACCTTGGCGATGACTTCGGCCTTCACCTGCTCGAAGGGCTTGGGCTCGGGCTTCTTGGCGGGATCCTTGGGGTCGGGTTCGCCAGCGAACTGGTCGCTGTGGCCATCGTACCAGGCCTTGGCGTCGGCGTCCGAGACCTCGATGCCGGCAGCCAGCTGGTCGCGGTCGGCCCAGGCCACCGCCACCCCGACGCTGCCGGGGCGGGTGAAGCGGGTGGCGCGCAGGCGCTCGAAGGCGGCTGCGATCTCGGGATCGTCGCCCTTCACCTCGGGGACGAAGCGGGCGCCGGACAGCAGGACCTCGGCGACCTCGGCGCGGTCGCCGTTGGTGGCGGCTACGTCGGCCGCGACCGCGCGCGGCACCGCCGGGGCGATGGCGCTGCGCATGAACAGGCTCTCGCGGGCGGCGTTCTCGGCGAGGTAGCGGCGCAGGTCGTCGCGCTGGATCTCGTCATTGCCGCCCTCGTGCTCGCGCAGGGCGTCGAGGTAGGTGCGGCCCGCGCTGCCCTGGATCGGGGTGGCGAGGAAATCCTGTTCGACGCGATCCAGCGCCCGGCCCTTGGGCATCAGATCGCGGGCCTCGCCGACGCGCGCCAGGCGCAGATCGGTGGCGTAGGTCTCCAGGCTCTGCTGGCGGAAGAGCGGGTAGTAGTAGTGGCCGTTGGGATTCAGGACCTTCTCCATGCGCTCGGCCACGCGCATGCGCTGCAGCACCTCGCCCTCGGCGACGCCGGCGATCTTCTGGGTCGGGGCGAAGACCAGCGAGAACGAGGCGCCGACGCCGAAGATGACGCCGACGACGAGGACCATCGTCCAGATGAAAAGCTGCTGGCTGAAGGTCAGCTGCTTGCTGACCGGCGGCTTCTCCGCCACGCCATCAGGCACGGCGTCCTTGATCGGGGGGGCGGCGGGCGGGGTGGCGGGCTGCTTGGGCGAGTCGCTCATGGAGGGCGGGGATGCTAGGGGTGGGGGCGATGAGGCAACCACGGTCGAAGGAGCGGCGCCGGACGCTGGCCGGACGCCAGCGGGGGGGCAGGGTCGTGGCATGGCCGACGACCTGGATGCCTTCCTCGCCGCCCACGCCCAGCCCCGGGCCCTGCCGGCCTCGCTCTATGCCGGCGGCGAGGCGCTGTGGCAGCGGCTGCACCGCGATCCGCCGCGGGATGCGCGCTGGGGCCGCTTCCTGGTCGCTATGGGCGAGACCGCCTCCGAGCGCATGCACGACGACGCGGCGGCGGCGATGTGGTTCCGCCGCTGCCTCGATGCCGAAGATGTGCACCGCGACGCCGAGGCCTGCGTCGCCGCCGGCCATGGCCAGGCCGTGCTGTGGGAGCGTTCCGGCGAGGCCGGCCGGGCCGAGCAGGCCTACCGCGCCGCCGCCGAGGAGGGCTTCCGCTGCGCCGCGGCCGGGACGGTCGTCCTCCGGGCCGCCTGCGCCGCCATCCGCCTGGAGTTCGCCCGCAGCGAGAGCCTGTCGAACCCCGGCTTCGCCCTGGCCAAACGCACCTGGCTGGCGTGGACCCGTCTGCATGTCGGTTCGCCGGGCGCGGTCGAGGGCGACCTGGCCGACCAGCTCGGCCTGCAGCTATGCTCGTTCCTGCTGCCCGAGGACGATCCGACCCTGCTGGCCGCGGCCTGGCGCCAGCTCGCTCCGCATGAGCTGGATGGATGGCGGGACGCCTCGCCGGCCTGCCTGCGCAGCCTGTACGAGCTCGCTGCCGCAGCAGCCGACCGCCATCTGCGCGATGAGGGGGAGGCTCCCGGCCAGCCCTACCGGCTGCTGGCCGCCGCCGTCCGGCCCTGATCTGCTTTCCCGCGTACGCTTGCCATGTCGCGTCCCGTCCCGACAACCTGCTGACCCGAGGGGATCCGCATGCCGGCCAAGACCAACCAGACCCAGACCCGACGCATCAGCAAGGCCGTGGCGGTGCCCGCGCCGCAGCCGCAGAAGCCCGCCGCCCGCAAGGACAGCGAGACCCAGCCGATCAGCACCGGTCTGCCGATGGATCACCAGGGCCTGCGCCAGGACTTCGACCGCCATCTGTCGATCAGCCTCGGCCGCGATGCCATGAGCGTGAGCAACCGCTACCGCTACACGGCCCTGGTCATGGCGGTACGCGACCGCCTGATGGAGCGCTGGAAGAACACCCACGCCGCCTACTACCAGAGCGACTGCAAGCGCGGCTACTACCTGTCGCTGGAGTTCCTCATGGGCCGCGCGATGGGCAATGCGCTGCTCAACCTCGATCTCGAGCAGAGCGCTCGCGAGGTCCTGGCCGACCTCGGCGTGAAGCTTGAGGACCTCGGCGAGGAGGAGGCCGATGCCGGCCTCGGCAACGGCGGCCTCGGCCGTCTCGCCGCCTGCTTCCTGGACTCCTGCGCCACCCTGCAGCTGCCGGTCTTCGGCTACGGCCTGCGCTACGAGTACGGCATGTTCCGCCAGCGCATCGCCGCCGGCCAGCAGGTCGAGGAGCCCGAACGCTGGCTCGCCCACGGCCTGCCGTGGGAGATGCAGCGCCCCGAGTACACCCAGCGGGTGAAGTTCGGCGGCCGCAGCGAGTTCTACCAGGACGAGCACGGCAAGGGCCGCGTGCGCTGGGTCGGCACCCACGACGTCCTCGCAGTGCCCTACGACCTGCCGGTGCCCGGCTACCGCAACGGCACGGTGAACACCCTGCGCCTGTGGCGCGCCGAGGCCCTCGAGGAGTTCGACCTCGCCGACTTCAACCAGGGCGACTACCAGTCCGCCATCGACGAGGGCGCCGCGGCCGAGAACATCACCCGCGTCCTCTACCCCAACGACAAGAGCGAGAACGGCAAGGAGCTGCGCCTGCGGCAGCAGTACTTCCTCGCCTCGGCCAGCCTGCAGGACATCGTCCGCCGCTGGGCCAGCGTGCATGGTCACGACTTCAAGGGCTTCGCCGAGAAGAACGTGTGCCAGCTCAACGACACCCATCCGACGGTGGCGGTCGCCGAGCTCATGCGCCTGCTCATGGACGAGCACGGCTTGGGCTGGGACGAGGCCTGGAACATCACCACCCGCGTCTTCGCGTACACCAACCACACCCTGCTGCCCGAGGCGCTGGAGAAGTGGTCGGTTGGCCTGTTCCGCAAGCTGCTGCCGCGCCTGCTGGAGATCATCTTCGAGATCAACGCCCGCTTCATGCGCCTGGTCGCCAACAAGTGGCCCGGCGACGGCGACCGCCAGCGCCGCATGTCGATCATCGATGATGCCGGCGAGCCGCACGTGCGCATGGCCTACCTGGCCATCGTCGGCAGCTTCTCGGTCAACGGTGTCGCCGCCCTGCACACCGACCTGCTGAAGGCCGGTCTGTTCAAGGACTTCTGCGAGCTGTGGCCGGCGAAGTTCAACAACAAGACCAACGGCGTGACGCAGCGCCGCTGGATGGCGCTGTGCAACCCGGGCATGTCGAAGCTGATCGACGATGCCATCGGCACCGGCTGGCGCACCGACCTGGCGCAGCTGAAGAGCCTGGCACCCAAGGCCAAGGACAAGGCCTTCCGCGAGGCGTGGATGGCGGTCAAGCGCGCCAACAAGGAGCGCCTGGCCGAGGTCGTCCGCCGCGAGTGCGGCGTCGAGTTCCCCACCGACGCCATCTTCGACGTGCAGGTCAAGCGCATCCACGAGTACAAGCGCCAGCTGCTGAACGCGCTGCACGTCGTGCACCTGTACGACCGCATCAAGCGCGGCGACACCAAGGGCTGGACCAACCGTTGCGTGCTGTTCGGCGGCAAGGCCGCCCCCGGCTACGCCATGGCGAAGTCGATCATCCGCTTCTGCAACAACGTCGCCGCGGTGGTCAACGCCGATCCCGACTGCAAGGGACGCCTGGCGGTCGCCTACATCCCCGACTACCGCGTGTCGATGATGGAGAAGATCTGCCCCGCCGCCGACCTGTCGGAGCAGATCTCCACCGCCGGCAAGGAGGCCAGCGGCACCGGCAACATGAAGTTCATGATGAACGGCGCCCTGACCATCGGCACCCTCGATGGCGCCAACATCGAGATCCGCGAAGAGGTGGGCAACGACCACTTCTTCCTCTTCGGCAAGACCACCGAGGAGATCGCGCAGATGCGCGCCGGCTATGATCCCAAGGCGGTGGTGGCCGGGGATCCCGACCTGCAGCGCGTGCTGGAGCTCATCCGCAGCGGCCACTTCAACCAGTGCGACCCGGGCATCTTCGACGACATCATCCGCACCCTGGTGGACTGGGGCGACTACTGGATGGTCTGCGCCGACTTCGCCAGCTACGTGCAGGCCCAGCGCAAGGCCGCCGCCCTGTACCAGGACAAGGACAAGTGGGCGGTCTCGTCGATCATGAACACCGCCACCAGCGGCAAGTTCTCGACCGACCGCACGATCGGCGAATACAACCGCGACATCTGGAAGCTCCCGGGCGTCCCGGCGCTCCCGGTGTGACCATAGCCACTGGGGTTGGGGGTTGGGGTCGTGCTGAGTGACGCCAGCTCCCGACTCCCGTCCTTGACCCTGTGTGGTGCGTTGTAGCACACGCCTTCCCCTGTGGTGGCGGGCGTCGCTACGTCGACCTCAATCCCCACACCCTACCCCCAACCCCCAGGGGCAATGCGCGGCAATGCTGTACGCCCTCCACGGCTTCACCGAGACCGACGAATCCTGGCACGAGACCCTGGCCAGGGACATCCCCGACCTGCGCTGCCCGCTACTGCCCGGCCACGGCCACAAGCCCTGCGCCAAGGGGCTGACCTGGCAGCGTGCGGTCGACGACCTCGTCGCCGGCTTCCCCGCCGAGCCGGTCGACGTCCTCGGCTACAGCATGGGTGGCCGCATCGCCCTGCAGCTGGCGCTCAGCCATCCGCAGCGGGTCCGCCGCCTGATCCTGGCCAGCTGCCACCCGGGCATCCGCGATGCCAAGGAGCGCGAGGTGCGCCGCAAGCGCGACGAGTCCCTCGCCCAAGTCCTGGAGGAGGACGGCATCGGCCCGTTCATGGCCTGGTGGGAGACCCAGCCGGCCCTCAAGCCGAGCCGGCCCTTCCCGTCCTCCATCGCCGAGAGCGTGCGCTCCAGGCGGTTGAACCAGGATCCCCTCGGCCTCGCCGCCTGCCTGCGCGCCCTGGGGGGCGGGGCGATGGATCCCTGCTGGCAGCGCCTGGGTGAGCTGCACATGCCGGTGCTGCTCATCTCCGGTGCTGCTGACACCCGTTATATGCGCATCATGGACGAGATGGCGGCTGCGATTCCCGATCGGCGCCGTGAGATCGTGCTGAAGAGCGGCCACGCCGTCCATCGCGAACGGCCCCAGGTGGTCGCCCAGATGGTCGGTGCATTCATCGTCTAGGCCTCGGGTAGGGGCGGCCGGCAGGCCGGTCTGGACCAGCCTTTCGCATCCAAACCCACCGGCTTACGCGACTTCCGCCAACCTCAAGCGGTTGACGCCCTTGAAAACCGCTTGCCTCGCCCGTAAGGTCTCCCATCGACCCCCGATTGGCCACCCGTCCGGTCGCCGAGGATAGCGCATGACTCTTACGCTGGACTTCACCAACTGCCTGTCCGAGGCCATCGGGGCCACCCATGGTCTGACCAAATCCGAGGTCGAGACCCTGGTCGCCAAGTTCCCCAAGCACCATGAAAGCATCGAGGAGATGCGTGCCAACGGGGAGAGCGGCTTCTTCGACCTGCCCTACCAGGACATGGCGGAGCTGAAGGGGGCCCTGAAGAAGCATCAGGGCAAGTGGGCGGATCTGGTGGTGGTGGCGACCGGCGGCAGCGCCCTGGCGGCGCGCACCCTGCTGGGAGCCATCGGCCATGCCGCCTACAACCTGCAGGAGGCCAAGGCCCGCAAGGGCGCTCCGCGGGTGCATGTCCTCGACAATGCCGATCCTGTCGCCGCGCATCAGCTGATCGAGGTCCTCGACCTCAAGAAGACCCTCTTCGTCGTCGTCACCCGCAGCGGACTGACCGCCGAGACCGGCGCCCTGTTTATGTGGTTGGCCGACCAGCTGCGCAAGAAGGCCGGCAAGACGGCCCTGTCCAGCCAGGTCGTGATCGTCACCGACCGCGAGAAGGGGCCCTTCGCCGACATCGCCAGGCAGGAGAAGATCGACGTCCTGCACAACCCGGCCAATCTCGCCGGCCGCTACGCCATCCTCGGCGCGGCAGGACTCTTCGTCGCCGGCATGGCCGGAGCCGACATCGCCGCCCTGCTCGCCGGCGCCGCCGACATGGACAAGCGCTGCCGGCACGGCGATCCGTACAAGAACCCGGCCTACATGCATTCGCTGACGCATTACCTGCTGACGCGCAAGCGCCGCAAGACGATGCATGTGACGTTCTCCTTCGGCAACCGGCTGCATGCCGTCGGCCTGTGGTACAACCACCTGTGCTCGGTCAGCCTGGGCAAGATGCTCAACCGCAAGGGCAAGGCGGTGCACGTCGGCCCCAGCCCGGTCGCCGCCCTGGGCTCCTTCGATCTGCACGGCCAGCAGCAGCTGTTCGCCGAAGGCCCCTTCGACAAGGTGGTCACCTTCATCGTCTCGCGCTCGCATGGCGCCGCCGCCGTCGCGCCGCAGCTCTATCCCAAGATCGAGCCCCTCGCCTGGCTCAAGGACGCCCCGTTCGATGGCATCCTCGAGCACGCCTATGTCGGCTGCGAGCACCACCTCACGGCCGCCGGCCGTCCCAACCTGACCGTCACCCTCGATGCCGTCGATGAGTCGCACATCGGTGGGCTGATCTACATGCTTGAACTGTCCATCGCCATGAGCGCCGAGCTGTATGGCATCGATCCCTTCGATGCGCCCGGGGTCGAGGTCGGCAAGCAGGCGACCTTCGCCCAGTTCGGACGCCCGGGCTTCGAGGATCTCGCCAAGCGCATCAAGGACCACCGCGCCAAGCCGCGCCGCACCTGCTGAGCAGGGGAGCCCCCATGGAAGTCATCCGCGATCTCCTCTGGCTGTGGATCCTCGGCGCCGTCGGCGGCACCGGCTACATCCTGTGGGCGCTGTTCGTCCGCGATTCCGCCCCGGCCCAGCGTCCGGCGCAGCAGATCACCACGCGGCGCACGCCTGCGTCCCCGCCGCCGGTCGCCCGCCCGGCCGGATCCCCCCCGGCCAGCGGCCTGC
>JAFLCQ010000075.1 GCA_017302815.1 Planctomycetota bacterium | reverse complement strand
TTCTTAAAGCTTTCCTGTATCCTTTCAACTTCTTCGGCAAGGTAGATTATCATGTTGGTTTCAATTGCTATCTGGTCAGGGGTCATATACGATTCATTTTCGTAATTCTTCAGAAAGCTGGCGCTTCATCGCCGGCGGCGCCGCGGCGGTGCTGGTCGATGCCGACCGCACGGCGGTCGAAGCGGCTGCCTCCGCCCTGCCCGTCGGCCGTGCCATGGCGGCGGTGGCGGACGTGCGCCGCTGGAACGAGGTCGAGCAGGCGGTCGCCGCCGCGCTGGCGCGCTTCGGCCGCATCGACTGGATGATCAACAGCGCCGGCGGTGCCGAGCACCGCGTCCTCGGCCTGGGCGCCACGCCTTTCCACGCCTACCCGCCGGAGGCGATCGACTGGGGCCTGGACGTGAACCTGAAGGGGGCGGTCTACTTCTGCCGCGCCGTGCTGCCGACGATGATCGGTCAGAAACGCGGGGTGATCATCAATCTCGGCTCGGTCAGCGGCCTCGAGGGATCTGCCAGCGCGGTGTGCTACAGCGCTGCCAAGAGCGGCCTCATCGGCCTGACCAAGTCGATCGCCCTGTGCGGGGCGCCGCATGGGGTGCGAGCCTGCTGCGTGTCGCCAGGGCCGGTGCTGACGCGTCCCGGCATGGCGGCGATGCGCACCCGCCTGGGTCGGGCGGCTACGCCCGACGAGGTGGTCGACCTCATCCTCTACCTGTGCTCATCGCGCGCAGCCTTCATCACCGGCTCGAACCATGTCATCGATGGCGGCCGCGTCTGCGGCGGTCCAGACTGACATGGGCCGGACCTGGACGATCGGCATCGTGCAGGACACCAGCCGTCCGATGCTCGGCGGGCACGGTCTGCATGTCGCCTGCCGCGGCCTGCCCGGGGTGGAGGTGGCCGGCCTGGTCGACACCCGCGACCAGGACATCGCCGCGCGCCTGGCCGCGACCGGCGCGCGGCGGCACTTCCGCACCCTGGAGGAACTGCTCGAACGGGCTCGCCCGGACATCGTCATCCTCTGCTCACGGCACCCCGGCGACCACCTGGCGCAGATCCGCGCCGCCGCCGAGCGCGGCGTGCATGTCTACTGCGAAAAGCCCATGTGCGCTGATCTGATCGAGGCCGACGCCATCGTCGCCCTGGCCGAGCGCCATGGCGTGCGCATCGCCGTCGCGCATCCCGCGCGCCATGCGGCGGTCTTCCGCGCGCTGAAGGATCTGCTCGCGGACGGCGCGATCGGCCGGCCGCTGGCCGCCTACGGCCGCGGCAAATGCGATCACCGCGGCGGCGGCGAGGACCTCGTCGTCCTCGGCACCCACATCCTCGACCTGCAGGCGCACCTCTTCGGTCCGCCGCTGCATGTGCAGGCGGAGGTGTGGACGGGCGGTCGGCCCTCGGCGCCGGGCGAGACGGTGGCGACGGTCGAGCCGATCGGTCCGGCCGCCGGCGACGACATCGTCGCCACCTTCGCCTTCGCTGGCGGGGTGCATGGGCATTTCAGCAGCCACCGCGGCTGGGCCCAGCCTGGCAACGACGGCGTGATCATGGGCCTGACCGTGCTGGGCGACCGCGGGGCCCTGTCGTTGCGCTTCAACGACCGTGCGCATCCCCCGACCACCCTGCGCATCTGCCGCCAGCCGCTGCCGCCGGAGGACGGAGCGACCTACGAGGACGTGCCGGTGCCGCCATGCGCATGTCCCAGCGCATCCCCCCTGGACCTGTCCTTGTGCGGCCAGCCTGACGTGCCGCAGGCGCCATTCTTCCTGGAAGCCAACCGCGCGGCGCTGCTCGATCTCATGTCGGCGATCGAGACCGGCTGCCGGCCACGATGCGACGCAGACGACGCACGCATCGCGCAGGAGATGATCCAGGGGATCTATGCCGCCCATCTCTCGGGAGGGCGCCTGCGCTTCCCGCTGGCCCAGCGCGAGCACCCGCTGCTGCGATCGGGTCCCTGGCCAGCCGAGCGAGAGCGCTGAAGCCGCTGTCGCCGCGTGACGACCAGCACTTCACAGCGCAGGGTGCCGGGATCGATCATGCAGGAGCTGATCGCACCGCCCTGCAGGCGCTCACGCAGGCGTCGAGGCCCGCCGGATGGCAGCCAGCTCGTCGATGATCCGCTGTATCAGCCCCTGTTCCACGGCCTGGACGCCAGATGAGGTCGCGGCCTCGGCCTCCGCGCACAGGTCGGCGAGTCTGCGGGCTCCTATCGCCGATGCGGATCCCCTCAGCTCGTGAGCCGCGGCGTGGGCATCGCTGGTCGCCAGTCGCGCGACCGTCGCTTGCGCATCCGCCAGGAAGGTGGCGAGCAGATCGGCAAAGAGGGCGCGCGCATCGTCTCCGAGCTCGCGATGGAGGGATGCCACGAAATCGGGGTCGAGGGCCGGCGGTGATGCCAGCTCCTGCGGCGCTGCTCCCTGCCCGGGCAGGTGGCGGGCGATCGCCGCCTGAAGGTCCGCCAGGTGGACCGGTTTGCCGAGATGGTCGTCCATGCCGGCGGCCAGGCAGCGTTCGCGATCCTCCTCGGAAGCGTTGGCGGTCAGGGCGATGATGGGCAGCCTGCCACCGCTGGCCCGGATGGCTGCGGTGGCCTCGAAGCCATCCATGACCGGCATCTGGCAGTCCATCAGCACGATATCGATGCCGGTGGCGGCGGCTGCAACCGCCGCTCCGCCATCAGCCGCCAGGCTCACCACGCAGCCGAGCTTCTCGAGCATGATCCGCGCGACGCGCTGGTTGACCGCATTGTCCTCGGCCAGCAGCACCCGCAGGCCTTGGAAAGGCGCCGCAACGGTGGACATCGGCGCGGATCTGGCCTCGGCCATGCTATGGCGCGTCACCAGGGGGCGTCGTCCGCAACCGCGTTGGGCGATGACCGCCGCCAGCAGTTCACCGGTCGTGGCGATGGAACTCGGCTTCGCCAGGAATCCGTCCACCCCGGCCCTGGCGCAACGCGCAGCATCGCCCCGCATGCCCGACGAGGACATGATGACGAGCGGCAGATCGGCCAGTCCCGGCTCGCCACGGATCCGCCGGGCCAGCTCCTCGCCGGAAGCTGCAGCGCCGAGATGGTCGTCGATGAGGACGGCATCGAAGCCTTCGGCCAGCAGTCGCCGCAGCGCATCCTCGGCACTATCGGCGCCGACCGGGACCCCGCCCAGCGAGCCGATCTGCTCGCAGATGATCGCGCAGCCGAGCGGATTGCCATCCACCACCAGGATGCGCCGTCCGGCGATGTGCGCTGCCGCTGCCACGACCGGGCGCGCCGCCTCCTTGCGGGCGAGTGGCAGGGTGACGGTGAAGGTCGAACCCGCATCCGGCCTGCTCTGCAGCGTGATGCCACCGCCCATGGCCTCGGCGAGGCGCCGGCTGATCGCCAGCCCCAGGCCGCTGCCGCCGTAGCGGCGCGCGGTCGAGGCGTCGGCCTGGGTGAAGGCGGCGAAGAGCATCGCCTGGCGGTCGGCCGGGATGCCGATCCCGGTGTCCGCGATCGAGAACGTGGTCGATCCGCCGCTGCTGGTCACCTCGATGAGGACGTGCCCAGCCTGGGTGAACTTCACCGCATTGCCGACGAGGTTGGTCAGGATCTGGCGGATGCGGCCCGGATCGCCCAGGCAGTGCGTCGGAGCGTCGGGCGCGACGTGGACCAGCAGCTCCACCGCACCGCCCTGGATGCGGCCGCGGAACAGCTCGGCCACGTCATAGACCAGCTGCGGCAGGTCGAATTCGATCGCTTCGAGTTCGAGCCTGCCGGCCTCAATCTTGGAATAATCGAGGATGTCGTTGAGGATGGCGAGCAGGGCCTCTGCCGACCGGTTCACGGTGCGGACCATATCCGCCTGCTCAGCGGGCAGCGCCATGCCCAGCAGCAGCTCGGTCATGCCGAGGATGCCGTTCATCGGCGTGCGGATCTCATGGCTCATGTTGGCCAGGAATGCCGATTTGGCGATATTCGCCGACTCGGCCCTGGTGGCCATGTCATTGGCGAGAGCGGTCTGGCGCTGCAGCTCATGGTTCAGCTGCTGCATGTCCTCGGCGATCTGCTTGCGCCTGGTGATGTCGAGGTGAGTGCCATACATGCGCAGGGGGGCGCCGTCCGGACCGCGCTCGATGACCCGGCCGCGATCGTGCACCCAGACCCAGGCGCCGGACTTGTGGCGCATGCGGCATTCGCAGTCGTAGATGTCGAGTTCTCCGGCGAAGTGCCGGCGCAGCAGCTCGGCAGACCTGGCTCCGTCCTCGGGATGCACGAGCCTGTTCCAGGTCTCGATGCTGCACGGTTGCAGTTCGTCCAGCTCATAGCCGATGATCTGCGCCCAGCGGGCGTTGAACACGGTCCGGCCGCTGGGGATGTCCCACTCCCAGGTCCCGGCATTGGTGCCGTCTATGATCCCGATCAGGCGCTGGCGCTCCTCGGCCAGGGCCTCGATCCGCAGCATGCGCTCGGTGATGTCCTGGCTGATTCCGGTCAATCCGATCACGCGTCCGGATTCGTCGCGCACGACA
Organism: Planctomycetota bacterium; assembly: GCA_017302815.1. Lineage (GTDB taxonomy): Bacteria > Planctomycetota > UBA11346 > UBA11346 > UBA11346 > UBA11346. The sequence continues at coordinate 7,327 of JAFLCQ010000075.1, read as the reverse complement.
TGGAATGAGGTCTGGACATGGCCGGATGCACCGTCCGCGAAACGCACCGGATGGTCGATGGTGCGCCGGGCCGGCGTCTCCGTCCCCGCGACCGACAAGCGCAGTTCGGACGCGATCTCATCGCGATGTGCAGGCGGCACGAAGCGTTCGAGATAGCGTTCGAGAGGCATGCGCTCGCCGCCTTCGGCCGCGACCGAGGTGCGCAGGATGCGGAAGAACTCCTCGGTAACCGACAGGGTGCCGCTGGCGGCGTCGTAGGTCCAGCTGCCCATGCGGCCGGCCGCCAGCGCCTCGGTCAGGAGATCCTGCTGCCGACGCATGATCGCAGCGATGCGCTTGCGCTCGGAGATGTCGCGACTGGAGGCGTAGAGGCAGGGGCGGCCATCGATCATCACGCCGGTGGCGTTGATCTCGACGTCCATCGTCGATCCATCCTTGCGCCTGTGCCGCGTCTCGAAGGTCGCTGGCCGTTGGATGAGACTGCTGATCTCTCCCACCAGCCGTTCGCGCGGGATCTGGCAGTCCCAGTCCGCCACGTTGAGGCGCAGCGCCTCGGACTCGTCGTAGCCGAGCATGCGCGCGAAGGAGCGGCTGCATGCCAGCACATTGCCGGCAGCATCGAGCACATGTATGCCGTCGCTGGCGTTCTGCAGCAGGATGCGGCCCTTGTCGCGTTCGTGGGCCAGCTGCTGGGTGCGCTCGTCGACCAGGCTGCGGACGCGCAACGTGGTGCCGGAAACCAGCAGCACGATCGCGCCGACGACGCCGGCGCTGATCGTGCCGGCGACCAGGATCCACCAACCCTGCAGGTCGCGGTGCGCGGCGATGTACTGCGGCGACGGCGTGAAACCCGCCAGGTACTCCCGGGAGCCGACGTCGATGGTCTGGGCATGCGAGAACGCGCTGGCCGCATCCGTCCCGTCACCGACGACCTGCATGCCCGCCTGGCGATCCTGCAGACTGACCTGCACCTCAGATCCCGTCGGGACGATGCTCTCGACGAAGTCTCCGAAGCGCAGCACGCTCATGACGACGCCAAGGCACCGTCCTTCCCGGGTGACCGCCTTGAGCAGGAGCACGCCCCACTGCCCGACGCGTTCCTGGACCAGATGCACGGGATCGCTGGCGACGACCCGGCCCGAGCGCATGGCCTCATCGATGGCGCGCCTACGCACCATCGACGAGGCGAGATCGTACCCCAGCGCGGTCTCGTTACCGGACATGGGCACGATGCGCGTAATCGGAAAGTGCAGTTCGCGCGGCGCGGCGGGAACCATGGCGCCCGCCGCGTCCTGCTCGCGGATCGCGAAGCCGGGATCCCCGACGCGCTGCGCCGCCTCGAACGCACCGCGGTCCGGACCCGCGACCAGCGGAACCCACTCGATCGCCCGCAAGGCCGGATAGCGTCGCGACGCAGGGGCGACGAGGGTGGTGAAGCCACGCTCTGTCGCCACCGAGGCCGGATCGATGGCGATCATGTTGGCGAGCTGTTCGAGGAGGAACTCCTGCTCGCCGAGGCGGTCCTGGAGCTGGACCGTGCAGCGTGCAGCCGTCTGCGCGAAATCCCTGGAGATGCGCGTGTTGGCATTGGCGCTGATGGCTACATAGGCGGCGACGGCCAGGGCCAGACCGATGGTCATGCTGACGATGGTGATCAGCCGTCTCCCCGCCCAGGCAGCGACCGGACGCGCGAACAGGGTGAGCATGATCGGGAAGAAGACGACATGCCCAAGGGTGTCGCCGACCCACCAGAAGAACCAGGATTGCGCCAACGCCCCGGCTTCGACCGCGCCGCAGTGCCACAGCCACAGCAGGGACAGGCTCGCGCTGACCACGCACAGGACCGGCGCCAGGCCGAGGAAGCGGCCGATCTGGACGCCCGAGTCCATGGCTGCGCCGGGTCCGATGACGCGACGCAGCGTGCAACCTCCGATCAGGGCCTGGAGCGCAGAGGCCGTGGCGATGCCGACCGCACAGATGGCGACGTCAGCCAGCGGCGCCCCGTCCCCGACCCAGATGTTCAAGGCCAGCGAGCCGGCGAAGACGGCGGGCAGCGCACGCCAACCCCACAAGTGGACGGCGGCGATGGCGATGCCCGCCGCAGGGAAGACGCCCGAAGCGTAGCCTGGCGGGATGGCCAGGAGCAGGCCCGCCTTGCCGCCGAGGACATAGGCGGTCGCAAGGGCCAGATGCCCCCACCAACGAATGCACGGAGCCGGTTCGGTCAAGGCGGTCCGACCATGGATATTGAAGATCATCGGAGCGGCATGGGATCCTGTCAATGCGACCCCTGCACGTCGATGGCGCGGCGCGCGCCATCGACGTGCAGGGCAGCCGCTCCGCGTGACACAACCATGACATGGCGTCGCGTTGCCGTCGGACCCGGAAGCGCATCATGTGCCCAGCGGCCAAACGCCGCCTCCCGCCCTAACCGGGCGCACACCAGTGGCCTTGCCGGCCACGCAACAACGAAGGGCACTCCCATGTCGGAGCAGCTCGACCGTTCCGTCGCGCACCTGCGCGACCTATCCTCCCACCTCAACCAGGTCACCGATCAGGCCACGGCAGCCGTGCGCCGCGTCGAGACCTTCCTCAACCAGGAATGCCGCCTCGGTATCGCGGTCTACGTGCCCGTCGGCACGCCCGCTCCGGACGGCACCGCCTATCAGCTGGGCTACGACCGCTGCGGCGGCCGCTTCCGCATCATCGTGCGCACCCTGCGCCTCGATGTCGGCGAGGACGGCCAGGCCGTCGTCCTCGACAGCGACGAGACGCCGTGGTCGGACTGCGCCCGCGCCGCCAAGCTGGATGCCTTCCAGCAGCTGCCGGCGCTGCTGGACGCCCTGCGCGGCCAGCTCACCGAGGTCATCGGCCGCGCCGATGCGGCGGTGGCCGCAGCCCAGCGCATCACCGACGTCCTCGGCGCAGCGCCGGAGACCGAGGCATGCGATGCCGACTGCGACGAGGAGCGCCGCGGCCGCCACGAGCACGGCCAGCATCACGGACGCCACCATGGCCACCACCACGGCCGCGGATGCGACGAAGGACCTTGCGAACGTGAACGCCGCAATCATGGCGGCGGCCGCTTCCCTGATGACCGCCGGCGCGGCTGAGCGGAGGGCATGACCATGAACTCCCACCAGTCCTGGCTGCACCGCCCCTCGGTCGCAGCCGCCATCGACGCCCTCTACGTCGACGCGCAGATCAAGGATCCGCAGGCCCGCCAGGCTGCCGGACGCCCTGATCCCGGAGCCGGCGAACTCGCCATGTTCAGCGCCATGAGTGGCGCCTACATGGCGATCAACCGCGAATTCGGCCGGGTGCTGTACGCGCTCGCGCGCGGCTCGCGGGCCCGCACCATCGTCGAGTTCGGCACCAGCTTCGGCGTCTCGGCGATCTGGCTCGCCGCCGCCCTACGCGACAACGGCGGCGGACGGCTCATCACCACCGAGTTCGAGCCGTCGAAGGCCGAGCAGGCGCGGCGCAACCTCGCCGCGGTCGGCCTCGACGACCTGGTCGAGTTCCGCGTCGGCGACGCCCTGGAGACCCTGCGCCAGCCCGCACTGGAGGGGGTCGACATGGTCTTCCTCGACGGCGCCAAGGGCATGTACCTGGATGTCCTGCGCCTGGTCGAGCCGGCTCTGCGCCCGGGGGCCCTGGTCGCCAGCGACAACACCGACCATGACGGCATGGAGCCCTTCCTGGCCCATCTGCGCGATCCCGCCAACGGCTACGTCTCCACCGGCGTGCTGACGCCCGGCGGCCGCGGCCCGCGTGGGCACGAGATCAGCGTCAGATTGTGAATGGTACGGCCTGCAAGCGGGGCGTTTGCGTCCCTGTCGGTGTGCCGTAGTCTGCGACGCCACTGCGGCCCGCGCCGGGCCGCTCCACCAGCGAAAGGACCTCCCATGGATATGCAGGATCGTGCTTCGGGGTCGCGCGCGGTGGGTTTCGCCGGCTGACGTCCAGCCCGGCGAGCATCCTGGTCGATGCCGATGGCATGTGCCGTCGGCGCGTCGTCCGCCCATCGTGACGCGGCCTTCCGCCACCGGCGGCCTGCTGTGCAGGTCCGCCCAAGACCGTCACGGACGCGCTTCGGCGCGGCGACAGCCATGTGCACCCCTTCTCCCGCGCCGCATGGCGCGGACCCCTACGCAACCCTCATCCCGGCCGGCTGGGATCCGGCCTGGTCGGACGCATTCATGCCCTACGCAACCATGGGACTCCAGCCTGCCCGCGTGCTCAGCGATGGCGGCAACGCCTGGAAACTGCTGTCTGCAGCCGGCCTGCGATCGGGCGAGGCTGGCGGCGCGATCCGGCGCGGCGCGGCACCGCGACCAGCTGCCGGCGACTGGGTCGCGACGAGCGGCACGGATCGCCTGCGCATCGAGGCGGTGCTGGCACGGCGCAGCTGCCTCGCGCGCATCGCCGCCGGCACTGCGGGCTCGGAGCAGGTGATAGCCGCCAACGTCGATGTCGCTTGCGTGGTCGTCGGCCTCGACCGCGATTTCAACCTGCGCCGCCTGGAGCGCTACGTCGTGCTGGTGCGCGAGGGCGGTGCCGCGCCGGTGGTCGTGCTGAACAAGGCTGACCTGCATGCGGATGCCGGCACCTTCGCCGACCAGGTGGCGTGTGCCTTCCCCGGCGTGCCGTTGGAGGTGGTCAGCGCCGCCAGCGGTGCCGGCCTGGACGGCCTGCGGCGTCACCTTCGTCCACGGGCCACCTGCGTGCTGCTGGGCTCGTCGGGAGCCGGCAAGTCCAGCCTGGTGAACCGGCTTGCGGGATCCGATCTGCGTACGACCGGAGCGGTGCGCGCCGACGACCAGCGTGGCCGGCATACCACGACGGCCCGCGAGCTGGTCGCGCTGCCAGGCGGAGCGCTGCTGCTCGACATCCCGGGCATGCGCGAGCTGCACCTCGCCGCCGATGCGGAAGCGGTCGACCTGGCGTTCACCGATCTGGTCGCTCTGGCGGCTGGCTGCCGCTTCCGCGACTGCGGCCATGTCGGCGAGCCCGGCTGCGCCGTCGCCGCGGCGGTGGCGGCTGGAGGCCTGGCCGTCGAGCGGCTCGCCGCCTGGCGCAAGCTGCACCGCGAGGTCGACGCCGACCGCCTCAGGCACGACGCCGGCGGCAAGGCCGAGGCGCGGGCGCGCGACCGCCGCTTCGGACGCATGGTACGCGAGGCCGCCCGTGGCAAACGGATGCGGCAGGAGGGCTGGGCATGAGCACGACCATCGACGACCGGGCGCAGACCGGCAGCATGCGCGAGGTCCTCGCCATCGCCGCTCCGATGGTCATCTCGACCGGCTGCGACACGGTGATGATCTTCACCGACCGCCTGCTGCTGGCCCAGCTCGGGCCCGAGCACATGAACGCGGCGATGGCCGGCGGCCTGACCAGCTTCGTCACCGGCACCTTCTTCATCGGCATCATCGGCTTCGCCACCGCCCTGGTGGCGCAGCATCTCGGAGCCGGTCGTCGCGAGCGCTGCGCGATCGCGACCGCGCAGGCGGCGATCATCGCCCTCGCGGCCTGGCCACTGCTGCTGTGCCTGCGCCCGGCGGTGCACGCCCTGTTCGCCTCCAGCGGGGTGTCGCCGACGCAGCTGGCGCTGCAGACCGAGTTCTTCGACATCCTCAACGCCTTCGCCGGCCTGATGCTGCTGCGCGGCGCCTTCGCCGGCTTCTTCTCCGGCATCGGCCGCACGCGCGTGGTCATGGTCTCGACCATCACCGCCATGGCGGTGAACATCGTCGCCAACTGGCTGCTGATCTTCGGCCATGCCGGCCTGCCGGCGATGGGGATCCGCGGCTCGGCGTGGGGGTCGGTGATCGGCAGCGCCTGCGGCCTGGTGGTGCTGCTGGCCGCCTACTACGCCCCGGCCATGCGCGCGGCCTACGGCACGGCGCGGGCCTGGCGCTTCGACCGCTCGGAGATGGCGACGCTGCTGCGCTTCGGCTTCCCCGGCGGGATCGAGATGCTGCTGAACCTCGTCGCCTTCAACGGCATCATCATGGCGTTCCACGCCCGCGGGCCCGAGACCGCGACCGCCACCACCCTGATGTTCAACTGGGACCTGGTGTCCTTCGTCCCGCTCATCGGCCTGCAAATCGCGGTGATGAGCCTGGTCGGCCGGGCCATGGGCGCGCGCCAGCCCGAGGTCGCCGAGCGCGTGGTGCGCTCGGGGCTGCGCCTAGGCTGGATCTATTCCGGCACCGTGCTGATCGCCTTCGTCGGCATCCCCGACCTGCTGGTCGGGGTCTTCCGTCCCGGGCATCCCGACCCGCTGTTCGACGCCGCCGCGCCGCTGGCGGCGACGATGATCCGCATCGCCGCCGCCTACGTCCTGGTCGAGGCGGTGGTGACGGTGGTCAGCGGCGCCCTGCGCGGCGCCGGCGACACCGTCTTCACCATGTGGCTGTCGGTGGGCATCCACTGGCTGCTGCTGCCGGTGGCGGTAGGCGGCCTGCACCTGCTGCATCTGCCGCCGGTCGTGGTGTGGAGCACGCAGGTGGCGGCCTTCATGCTGTGCAGCGGTCTGTTCTGGCTGCGCTGGCGCAGCGGGAAGTGGCGCACGATCGCGGTGGTCGCCCCGGTCGCGGCCGCAGCGGCCCTCGACCACGACCAGGACTTCCACGAGCCGCCCGACGCCTGACTCAGGCGGCGGTGAAGCCGCCGTCGACCGCCAGGTCCTGGCCGGTGATGTAGGCCGCCGCCGGCGAGCACAGGAAGACCACCGCCGCCGCGACGTCATCGACGGTGCCGACGCGGCCGCTGGGCACCATGCCGGCGACCATGCCCTTGGCCTCGTCGCCGGGGCCGAAGGCGCGGTCGAGCATCGCAGTCTGGATGGGTCCCGGGCTGATGGCATTGACCCGCACGCCCTGCTTGGCGTATTCCAGCGCGGCGGTGCGGGTGAGACCGTTCACCGCGTGCTTGCTGGCGGCGTAGATCGCCGCCCCGGAGAAGCCGACCTGGCCAGCCACCGATGAGGTGGTGACGATGGCGCCGCCGCCCGCGGCGATGAGGGCCGGGATGGCGTGCTTCATAGTCAGCAGGACGCCGAGGACGTTGGGGGCGAAGATCTGGTTGAACGACGCCGCGGTGGCGGCGGTGATCGGCTCCATCAGCTCGACGCCGGCGTTGGCGAACACGGCATCGATGCGGCCGTAGGCGGCCAGGGTTCCGGCGATCAGATCACGCACCTGCGCCTCGTCGGCGACATCGGTGCGCTGGAAGCGGGCGGTGCCGCCGGCGGCGGTGACGGCAGCGACCGCCTGCTGGCCCTCGGCGGCGCGGCGACCGGCGATGGCGACGCGGTAGCCGG
>JAFLCQ010000074.1 GCA_017302815.1 Planctomycetota bacterium | reverse complement strand
CGTTTCGGCAGGGCTCTCTACCGCCAGCAACAGGGCCGGCAGTGCCGCGCGGGCGGCGGCGAAGGCGTCGCGCATGGGCTCCTCGGAGGCGTGCGCCGAGGTCAGCGGCACCAGATGCAGCGCGCGCGCGCGGGCGAGGTCGAGAGGGGGCAGCGGCGCGGCCGGCGTGGCCCAGCCGGCGAGCACCTCGACGTTCCGCCCCTGGTCGAGGATGCGCTGCGCCAGCGGGCCCGGCGAGGGGCCGGCCGCCAGCAGCCAGGCGTCGGTCAGTGGCAGCAGGCGCTCTAGCAGATCAGGGTCGCCGTGGCCGTTGCTGCACACCGCCAGGGCGCCGCGGCAGGCCTGCAGGCAGGCGTCGACCGAGCGCGGGAAGGCCAGGGTCGAGCTCCAGGCCAGGCACAGGCCGCCGCAGCCGGAGCGCGACTGCGCGGCCGCGATCAGCACGGGATCGATCGGGCGGCGGAAGCTGCGACCCTCGGCCGCCTCCAGGTCATGGGCGAAGGAGGCGCCGTCGCGCGATCCGACGACCAGCAGGCGGGTGCCCGGCCGCCAGCGCAGCAGCGGCAGCTTCTCGACCGCCTGCGGCACCAGCTGGGCCGCGGTGCCGTCGTAGGGGTTCATGCCTCGTCCGCCTCGCCCTCGCCGGCGAGGGTGAGGTGCTCGGCCGGGCCGCTGATCTCGCCGCGCTCGATCTGCCCGAAGAAGGCGTCGATCATCGCCTGGAAGTTGGCACGGCTATCGATGCGGGCGAAGTCGCCGCGGAATCGCCGCACGCCGGGCAGGCCGTTGCAGTAGAAGAACGAGTACTTGCGCATGACGCGCACGCCGCGCTCCTCGCCGTAGAGGTCGAGGATGAGATCGAAGTGGCGCAGCAGCAGGGCGCGGCGCTCGGCGATCGACGGGCGGTGCGGCTGCCCGCCGGTCAGCTCGGCGATGAGGTTGCGGAACAGCCAGGGGTCGCCGCAGGCGGCGCGGCCGATCATGTAGCCGTCGGCGCCGGCCTCGTCCTTGGCGGCGCGGATGGCGGCGGCGGTGTCCATGCTGCCGTTGGCGAAGACCGGCAGGTGCGCGGGCACGAAGCGGCGCACCTCGGCGAGGCCGCTGAGGTCGACCGGCACGCCGTGCTTGGACTCCCCTGTGCGCGCATGCACGCACAGGGCCTTGGCGCCGTTCTCGACCGCTGCGTGCGCCACCTCGATCATGGTGCGGTTCTGCGCGTCGAAGCCGAGGCGCATCTTCACCATCACCGGGCGGCTGGTCGCCGCGACCATGGCGGCGACGATGCGGCCGACCTGTTCGGGCTCCTTCATCAGGGCGACGCCGCAGCCGGCCTGCTTCGCCTTCTTCACCGGGCAGCCGCAGTTGAGGTCGACGATGTCGGCGCCGGCCCGCTCCAGGGCGGCGGCGGTCTCCGCGCACAGCTCCGGCTCGCGGCCGTAGACCTGCATCGCGATCGGCCGCTCCTGCGGCAGGTTGCGGGTGAGCAGGCGGAAGCGCTCGGCCTGGCCGCGGGTCTCGCGGCCGATGGCGGCGACCATCTCGGTGGCGACCATGCCGCAGCCGCCGACCTCCTTGGCGATGAGGCGGAAGGCGACGTTGGTGTAGCCGGCCATCGGCGCCAGGAGGAGGTTGTTCTCCAGGCGCACGTCGCCGATGGCGACCGGATGGATGTATTGACGCGTCCGGTCGTCCGGTCGTCCGGTCGTCCGGTCGTCGCGAAACGAAAACCCCTCCGCGCCAGAGACGGGAGGGGGATCGGCTGCGTTGGTTGCCATGGTGTGTGACGACCGGACGACCGGACGAAATGACGATCGGACGACTAGGCGGCCAGGGCGGCCTTGGCCTTGGCGACGATCTCGGCGAAGGCGGCCGGCTGGGCGATGGCCAGCTCGGACAGCTGCTTGCGGTCGAGGCGGATGTCGGCCTTCTCGAGGCCGGCGATCAGGCGGCTGTAGGCGATGCCGAGCTTGCGGCACTCGATCGAGATGCGCTTGATCCACAGCTGGCGGAACTGGCGCTTCTTGAGCTTGCGGCCGGCGAAGCCCTGCACTTCGGCGCGGCGGACGGCCTCGCAGATCACGCGGTACATCTTCGAGCGGCCGCTGAAGTAGCCGCTGGCGCGCTTCTTGATGCGCTTGATCATCTTATGGCGCGAGGCGCCGTTGGTTGCACGCATGGTGCTCTCCTTCTGTCAGGCCCGGCGGCCGATGGCCGGCGGGGAGGGCTGGGCCCTACTTGGTGATTGGGTTCAGGCGGTCAGACGTTGGCGTTGTTCGCAAGCGCGTACTTGGCGCGCTTGACGTTGCCGGCGTTGACGGTGACCGACTTGGCGCGGCGGTTGCGCTTGGTCTTGGCGTCGCGGCGGGTCATGTTGTGGCGGACGCCGCAGGTGGTGCGGACGACCTTGCCATTGCGGGTGACGCGCAGACGGCGCTTGCTCGCCTTGTGGGACTTCATCTTGGGCATGGGATATCTCGCAGGGGGGCGGCACAGTAATGCCCCGACCCCCTCTGTCCAGCGTCGGAGTAGGTCTCCCCGCGCTGCGTCTGTCCAGCGTGGTGCCCGCAATCGGCTCAGCCGGGGTGTTGGCGGCATACAATCGGCGCAGCCGATGCCGCCACGGTTTTGGAGCGCAGCGCAAAAACCGAACCCCGGCGCCAGCCGTGGGGGGAGGGGCGCCGTCAGGCGTCCCGGGGGCGCCAGCCCCCCAGGGCCGCTTTAGCGGCCCACCAACAGCCGCTCGCCCAGATGATTGTCCAGATGCGGATTGGCCAGGATCAGCTTCCGCGTCGTCTCGATGTCGTAGGCGACGCGTCGCCATTCGACCGAGGCGCCGTCGAAGATGACGTAGCAGCTGCGCGGATCCTGGTCGCGGGGCTGGCCCACCGATCCGACGTTGATGATCGTCTTGCGGTGGTCGATGGTCCAACGGTAGTTCAGCTGCTTCAGGCTGTGCCACGACATGTCGCCGTCGGTGATGACGCCGGGACGGTGGGTGTGGCCGACGAAGCAGGTCTTCGGCACCAGGGCGAAGTTCTCCTCCAGCAGCTGCCGGGGGTCCTCGCCGAGGTAGCTGCGCCCCTGGGTGTGCTCTTCCAGCACGTACTCCTCCAGGTGGTTGCGTGGGCTGGCGTGCACGAAGAGGACGTCGCCCTCGGTGATGGTGGTCGGCAGGGCGCGCAGCCAGTCCCAGCGCTTCTTCTTGCCCGAGAGCCAGCTGAAGAGGCCGGCGCGGATCTGCTTGTTGGTCCACAGCGCGGCACCGCGGGCGGCGGCGTTGAAGCCGATCGGCTCGTAGATCGAAGCGTGGTCGTGATTGCCGAGCAGGACCTTGCCCGGGGCGCACACGTCGAGGATGCGGGTCATCGCCTCGACCGGCTCGGGGCCGTAGCCGACGACATCGCCGAGGCAGTAGATCGCGTCGACCTTCTGCGAATCGATGTCCTTCAACACCGCCTCGAGGGCGGCGATGTTGGAGTGTATGTCGGAGATGATCGCGATCCGCGCCATCGGCGTGGAGTTCATATAGCAAGCTGGGTGCGGGTCCACTACCGGAAACCGGAGGGGGATCGGCAGGCCCTGGGAGGGGGGTGGGGGATCGGGCTTTGGGCTTTGGGCTTTGGGTTGGTAGGCGGGTGGTGGCTTGAACAGCGGGGGCACGGAGCGTGGGCGGCCGACACCGGCCCACAGCCCACAGCCCACAGCCCCTTATCCCAGGAAGTCCAGCAAGCTCGGCGTGATGGTCCGCGCCGCCGACTGCAGGCCGGCCTCCAGGGCGACCTGGGTCAGCTGCATCTTGGAGATGACCTCGGTGAAGTCGGCGTCCTCGGCCTTGCTGATCAGCTCCTTCTGATAGATGCGGCTCGATTCCAGCTGGGTGCGTGACAGCTCCAGGCGCTGGATGCGGCCGCCCATCGAGCCCTGCAGGTCGTTGGCGTGGCGCTGCGCCGCATCGACCGTGTCGATCAGCTTGGCGACCTGCGGCGCATCATTCGCCTTCAGCGCATCGCGCAGCTGGATCATGGCGTCGAAGACGTCGACATTCTCCTTGAACAGGCTGTAGCCGTCCTGGTTGACCGCCACGCTGGCGTTCGGCCCGACCTGGACGGTGAAGGCGTCGAGGTTGCCGGCATAGTCCACCCGCGAGCCGTCCTCGGCCAGGGCGAAGGGCTTGCCCTCGGTCGTGGCGGTGCCGCCGAAGATGAAGCGGCCGTCGTGGACGGTGTTGGCGACGTCGACCAGCCGGGTGAGGAAGCTGTCGACCTGCTGCGAGAGGGCGTAGCGCGAAGCCTGGTCCTGGCTGGCGTTGGCGCCCTGGACGGCGATCGACTTCACCTCGTCGAAGAGCTGCGTGATCTCGGCCAGCGAGGTGTCGGTGGCGCCCATGTAGGCCAGCGACTTGTCGATGTTGTCGAGGTACTTGCCGCTGGCGTTCTCGTCGGCGCGGTAGCGCAGGCTCTGGCGGGCCGCGACCACGTCGTCGCTGATGCGGTTGAGCTTCTTGCCGGTCGCCAGCTGCTCCTGGTAGGTGGCGAGCCTGGCCAGGGTCTTCTGGTTGTTGTTGATGACCGAGCTGTTGAGGCCGACCAGGGTGATGCGATCCATGGCGATGTCCTTTAGCGGGCGAGATCGAGCAGGGTCTCGATGTTCTCGCGCGCGAAGGTGATCACGCGCGCGGCGGCGGAGTAGGCCTGCTGCTGCAGGATGAGGAGGCCGACCTCCTCGTCGATGTTGACGCCCGAGACCTGCTGCCGCTGGTTCTCCAGGGCGGCGCGGATGTTGCTCTGGTTCTCGTTCAGGCGTTCGGACTGCTTGATGCGCACGCCGATCTCGGACAGGATGGCGTTGTAGGTGTCGTCGATGGCGAAGGAGGAGTTGCCGTAGAGCTTCTCGCTGCGCGCCCCGATCAGGCTCAGGACGTTGCTGTTGTCGCCTTCCGACCGGGTCTGGCCGACATTGAGCTGGGTCGGATCGTCGACCAGCCGCTGTTCGACCTTGAGGGTCGCGGCGGTGGAGCCGGTGAACAGGCCGCCGATGCCCAGGGCGGGCAGCAGGCCCGCCTGGTCAGGCTGGCCGTCGACGGTGAAGGCGATGTCCTCGCCCGGGTCGGTGATCGCCAGGGTGCCGGCGTCGAACACGGCGTAGACCCCGTCGGCGATCTGCACCGGGGTCCCGGCGGGGAGCTTGTCGTCGAGGGTCCGCCTGACGGTCTGCAGGGTGGGGACGCCGCTGGCGCCGCTCCAGTACGAGAACTCCACCACCGGCGGCTGCGGATCGGTCGCCAGGTTGCTGGCCTTCGCCCCGATGGTGCCGACCGCGGCCGTGCCGGTGCTGATCACGCGCATCGACCAGGTGGTGAAAGGCGGGGTGCCGCCGCTCTCCTGCAATCCCAGCCCGCCGGTATAGCGGCCGGTGACGGTGAAGCCGGCGTCGGCGGCGTTCGCGACCGTCCCCTGCACATAGGGTCCGGGCACGCTCGATCCCTGCATCAGCACGGCTCCGCCGGCGTCGATGTCCACGGTGAAGCGGTCGCCGACGCGATAGGTGCCGGCCCCGAGATCGACGTCGACCTGGCCCAGGCCGAGCCCACCGATATCGGGGACCGATACCACGGTCGGGGCGCCGGCCAGGGGGACCAGCCCGTAGGTGACGCTGGTGCCATCGCTGGCGCTGCGGCCGGTGATGCGGATCTGGAGGTCGGTGCTGTTGGGGACCTGTTCGACCTCGAACTGCAGCCGGCCGCCCACCGCGGCCGGGATGGCGGTGACGGTCGACACCTGCACCTGCGGGCCGGACCACAGGCTGCTGGCGGGGCGGAGGTCGAGGGCCTGGCTGAAGTCGATGGTCTTGCCGCTGGCCGCCGAGAGCTGCAGCTGGTAGCCGCCATCGACGGCGACCGCCCTGGCCTGGATCTCGGGGATGCCGATGCCGTCGGCCGGGAGCACGGAGAAGCCGCCGCCCCTGCCGGTGTTGATCGCCTGCACCAGGTCCTGCAGCGAGCGCGATTCGCTGCCGCTGGCGGGATCGTAGCGCACGGTGTACTTGCGCGCCGTGCCGCTCGCGCTGTCGCGCACGTTGATGGTGAGGTTGCGCTCGGTCAGGTTGCCGGCCGCGTCGGTGAAGGACGGCAGGAACAGCTTCGGGATGCCGGCGCTGTCGGGGTCGTCCTGGACGACGTTGATGTCGTCGAGATTGGTCGCCAGTTCGGCGCTGGGGATGGAGAATGACGCCTGGAAGCTCGACACCTGCATCGCCTGGCTGGTGCCGGTGGCGTGGATCGCGTTGAGGCGGCGGGCGATGGTCGCGGTCAGGGTGTCGAGCTGTTCGATCAGTCCGGGGATGATGTCCTGGTCGAGCTCGTCGAGGGCGGCGATCGAACCGCCCTGCGGCCGCAGCAGCCCGCCGTTGGGCGTGACGATGGCGATGCCGCCGTTGCTGCGGACCTGCGCCTTCAGCGCGTTCGCGCTGTCGGAGCCGACCAGCTGCACGCCGCCGGCGTCGACGCGCACGCCGCCGTCGCTATCGGTGCGCACCCGCAGTTCGAGGTAGCCGGACAGCTCGGAGACCAGGTGGTCGCGGGTGTCGAGCAAGTCGTTGGGGTCGTTGCCGCTCAGGGTCTGGCGGCGGATCTGCTGGTTGAGATCGGCGATCTGCTCTGCGAGCTGGTTGGCGCCGGTCAGCTGCTCGTCGATCGAGTCGCGGATGTCCTGGCGCAGGCGCGACAGGCGCAGGCTGAGGTCGTTGACCGTGCTGGTCCAGGTCTGCAGCTCCTGCACCGTGGCGCTGCGCAGGGCACCGGATTCCGGGTTGTTCGAGAGGTCGCCGAGGACGTCGAAGAGGCTGTCGGTGACGCCGGAGAGGCCGTTCTCGCCCGGTTCGTTGAACACCAGCTCGATGTTCTCGAGGGTGTCGCTGAGGGTCTGCAGCCGCTTCACCTCCGAGGTCGAGGCGCGCAGGCGCTCGTCGGTGAGCGAGTCGATGATGCGGCGGATGCCGTCCACCTGCACGCCGCGGCCGATCTGGCCCGGCGACCAGTCCTCGGGCGTCGGGGCCACCAGGTCGGTGCGCTGGCGCGAGTAGCCCTCGGTGGTGGCGTTGGCCAGGTTGTGGCTCGTCACCTCCATCGCCCGCTTGTGGGTCTGCAGCGCGCTCAGGCCGATGAGGAGGGAGTCGGGCATGGCAGTCTCGACTGCTGGAACGCACGGGCCGTGCCAAAAGATGTCACCCTAAAGTCCTGTGATGAATGGACTTGATGGCCGAGGGCGGATGCGCCCGGTCGGCCGATGCTCGGCATGCATCGCATCCGCAGCGCCCCACTTCAGCACTTCCGCCGGCAGGGCTTTCCCCTACAAGCCCTGCTCCCATCAGCCAAGGGACCCAAACCATGACCAAGCCCAAAGTCGCCCTGCTCACCGCCGGTGGTCTCGCCCCGTGCCTCTCGTCCGCCGTCGGCGGGCTGATCGAGCGCTACAACGAGATCGACCCCGAGATCGAGATCATCGGCTACGTCGGCGGCTACAAGGGCCTGCTCAAGGGCGAGTCGATCGTCGCCGGCGCCGAGGTCCGCTCCAAGGCCCACGTCCTGCACCGCCACGGCGGCAGCCCGATCGGCAACAGCCGGGTCAAGCTGACCAACGTTGCCGACTGCGTGAAGCGCGGACTGGTCAAGGAGGGTCAGAACCCGCTCCACGTCGCCGCCGAGCAGCTGACCAAGGACGGCATCACCATCCTGCACACCATCGGTGGCGACGACACCAACACCACCGCCGCCGACCTGGCCGCCTACCTGGCCAAGAACAACTACAAGCTGACCGTGGTCGGTCTGCCCAAGACGATCGACAACGACGTCTTCCCGATCAAGCAGTCGCTGGGCGCCTGGACCGCTGCCGAGCAGGGTGCGATCTACTTCGAGAACGTGGTCAACGAGCAGTCGGCCAACCCGCGCATGGTCATCATCCACGAGGTGATGGGCCGCAACTGCGGCTGGCTGACCGCCTATACCGCCAAGATCTACCGCGAGCGCCTGCGCCAGACCGAGTTCCTGCCCGGCTTCAACCTCGCCCACCACCACAAGGACATCGACGCGGTCTACATCCCGGAGATGGAGTTCGACATCGCCGCCGAGGCCAAGCGCCTGAAGGCGACCCTGGATCGCAAGGACTGCGTCAACATCTTCGTCTCCGAAGGCGCCGGCGTCGAGGCCATCGTCAAGGAGATGGAAGCGAAGGGCGAGACCATCGAGCGCGACGCCTTCGGCCACGTCAAGCTGGACAAGGTCAACGTCGGCCAGTGGCTGTCGAAGCAGTTCGGCAAGATGCTCGGCGCCGAGAAGTGCCTGGTCCAGAAGTCGGGCTACTTCGCCCGCGCCGCCGCCGCCAACGCCGATGACCTGCGCCTGATCAAGAGCATGGTCGACTACGCCGTCGAGGCCGCCATGCGTGGCGAACCTGGCGTCATCGGCCACGACGAGGACCACAAGGGCAAGCTGCGCGCGATCGAGTTCCCGCGGATCAAGGGCGGCAAGCCCTTCGACATCAGCGCGCCATGGTTCGACCAGCTGCTGAAGGGCATCGGCCAGCCGATGGGCAAGAAGGTCGCGGTCGCTCACTGATAGTCGTCCGGTCGTCCGGTCGTCCGGTCGTCCGGTCGTCGAAGGCACCACGTATGAGCACCGTCTCCATGCATGACGGTCGGACGACACCACGGCCCATCCGGGCCGTGGTGTGGGACTTCGACGGCACCCTGGTCGATTCGCCGGTGGCGGTGCAGGCCGCCACCAACGCCGCCCTGGCCGAGCTGGGCTGCGTGGCCGTCGACCTCGCCGGGGTGCGGGCGGGCATGGTCCTGGCCACCGTGCCGCGCATGGCGCGCCATGCCGGCATCCCGGCCGACGACCCGCGGGCGCGGCAGCTCAACGACCGCTTCTACGTCCATGCCCAGGCCCTCTTCCCCAGCCATGCGCATCCCTTCGCCGGCGTGCCGGAGATGCTGACGGCGATCAGCGCAGCCGGCCTGCCGCAGGCGGTGGTGACCAACAACCTCGGCGGCATGGTGCGCTCCACCCTGGAGCGCGCCGGGGTCCGCCAGCTCTTCAGCTCGGTCCTCGGCGATGGCGATCTGCCGGCGGCCAAGCCCGATCCGCGCGGAGCCTGGATGGCCGCCGCCGCCTGCGCGGTCGAACCCTCGGCCTGCGTCTATGTCGGGGACAGCGTCGTGGATCGGGAGACCGCCCGTGCTGCCGGGATGCAGGCCTTCGGAGTTACCTGGGGTACCACGTCCCGGGCGGCGATGACCGGCTTCGATCGCCTCTTCGACCACCCCGCCGAGGTGGTCGCCGCGCTCGGTTGAGACGCCATCTCCGTACGATTTGCCTCCAGGGTTGAGCCGTTTGGACGGGTACGGCCGACCGGCCGCCATATGCTAGGGGCATGCTGCCCCGCCATCCGCGTACGGCATTCACCCTGATCGAACTGCTGGTGGTCATCTCCATCATCGCGGTGCTGGCGGGCATGCTGCTGCCGGCCTTGCAGATGGTGCGCAGCGCGGCCCGCAGTTCGGTGTGCCTCAGCAACCTGCGTCAGATCTCGATGGCCAGCCTGGCCTACGCCAACGACAGCGATGGCATGATGGTCCCGTACTACGGGACCAACCCGGATGGTACGAACAATCCGCGCTACACCGATTTCCTGTTTCCGTACATCGAGATGAACTCGGGGACGACGAACGGCCAGACCAAGAACGTCTACGTGTGCCCCGCCGGCAAGCCCATGAAGGTGATACCATCCTGGTCCTGGTTGTGGAACTACGCCATGAACCAGGCGATCCACCCGCGCTTCGAGTCCCCGACCTGGAGGACCTGCGTCATCTCCAGGGTGACCCGGAAATCAGAGACCGTCGACATCTGCGATGCGACCCAGAAGAGCAGCGACGCCACGGGCAACTCGGATCTGACCTTCGCGATCTGGAACAACTGGAAGACCAGCACCGCGTTCTACGACCAGGACAACAGCTGGGCGGCAGACATGGCAGGGGCCTTCCCGGACGACACCTACCACACCACCGTGCGCTATCGCCATGGATCGGGCGCCTACAGCGGACAGAAGGCGAACATCGCCTGGCTTGACGGACACGTGTCGCCGGTCTCGCACAACGTGCTGATCAAGAACGTCAATTTCGCTGTCGAATTGCATCCATAAAACACGCAAACGCCTCGGCAAAACCGAGGCGTTTGCGTCTGCCTTTCACCTCCGCCTCCGTCCAGCGAGTCCAGGAATGGCACGGGCGCCGAGGGGTGGTGGGGGGATACAATGGCCGCAGGCCATCCCCCCACGGTTTCGGAGCGCTAGCGACAAAACCGAACCCCGACGCAGCCGGCGAAGGGGCGAAGCCCAATGGCGTAAAGATAAGGCGGGGCAATGACCGTAGCGCCGGCTTCAGCCGGCACGGATGGCGGACTTCAGTCCGCCGAGTGGCAATGGCACTTCCCTTCATTGCCCCGAGGCCGGCTAAAGCCAGCCTTCCGTGCCGACTAAAGTCGGCGCTACGTGGTGCATCCAGCTTATCTTTACGCCATTGGGAAACGCAAACGCCTCGGCATTGCCGAGGCGTTTGCGTCGTTCCCCGTCCGCCCCCGTCCATCGTGTCCTGGAAAGACACGGGCGCCGAGGGGTGGTGGGGGGATACAATGGCCGCAGGCCACTCCCCCACGGTTTCGGAGCCACAGCGACGAAACCGAACCCCGACAAAGCCCGGGGGCGAGACGGGTCGAGCGCAGCGAGAGCAGGCCCCAGTGGGGCCTGCGGCCCGGCGAGTCGCAACGCGTCAGCGTTGCGCCGGCAAGGCCGTCAGGCCGAAGGGGCGAAGCCCCTTACGCCGGCAAGCCGCGGATACGCTCGACCGCCTTCTTGATCGTCGGGCCCGGATTCTCGACCTCGGCCTCGTACTCGATCACGGCGTAGCCGCTGAAACCGATCTCGTCGAGGGTCTTCACGTAGGTGGGGAGGTCGAGGGCGCTGTCGCCGATCAGGCACTCCTTCCACTTGCCCTTGGTGTCGAAGATGAAGTCCTTGTAGTGGGTGCCGTAGACGCGGCCGGCGTACTTCTTGGCCCACTCCACCGGGTTGTTGCCGGACTGGATGCACCATGCGGTGTCGATGTTGATGCCGATGCGCTCGCCGCCGAGGTCGAGGAGGTGGCTGATCTCGTCGGCCGAGCCGTTGAACATGTAGCCGCCGTGGCAGTGGATGGCGACCTTCATGTCGTAGGCTTCGGCGAGGGCGCGGGCGACCGCGGTGCCGGCCTGGAAGTTGTGCACCTGGAAGTGGGCGCTGATGTTCTTGGCGCCGACCGCCTTGGCGAACTCGAACCAGTTGCGCTCCTTCTTGTGGTCGCCGGTGAATGTCTGCACACCGATCGACAGCACTTCGATGCCGGCGGCCTTCAGGGTGTCGGCGGTGGCCTTGAAGGTCGAGACGTCGTCGAAGGAGGCGTGGGCGGCGCACAGCTCGATGCGCGACAGGCCGACGGCCTTCACCTGCGCGATGAGCTCGGGCAGGGACTTGAAGTGGCGGAAGGACCAGCTCTGGACGCCGACGTTGCGGGCTGCGGTGAGGGCCATGGGGACACGCTCCGGGGTGCGGTGTGGAAGCGCTACCGTAGCGGGTCGAAGCGCATTTCCAGTGTGGCTGGATGCGGTATGGAACCGCTTTCACCGCCGCGACCGCATCCGCAGCGGCGATATGGGGTTGTAGAGACCTGTTGCTGGCGGCTCAGGCCGGTGTCGGGATATCGAATCCGGCATCGAGGTGGCGCCAGGCCTGCAGCAGGGCTTCGGCGGTCATGCGGCGGCCGCGCTCACTTCTTGAAGTCGCCCGCCGTCAGCGACTTGATGGTCGCGTCGCTGTAGGGCTCGAGCTTGCCGTCCTTCCACTTGATCCACAC
>JAFLCQ010000073.1 GCA_017302815.1 Planctomycetota bacterium | reverse complement strand
GTCGCCAGGGCCAGCGCCGCCAGCAGCGCCAGCGGCAGGCGCCCCAGCCACTCCAGCCAGGGGCCGCTGCGCTGGTTCAGGCGCCGCTGCAGCGGCGCCAGCAGCGGAGAGGCGAGCCGACGCACCGCATCCATGGCCGTACCCAGCGGGCAGATCCAGCCGCAGAAGGCGCGGCCGAAGAGCAGTCCTGCCGCCAGGGCGGCGGATCCCCACAGCAGGACGCCGAGGGTCGCGGTCCCGGCCATGATGGCGACCGCGGCGGTCAGCGGATCGAGGCGGAAGGGCAGCCAGGCGATCGCAGGTACGGCGTAGGCCTGCGCCGCCGAGGTCGCCGTCGCCGCCACCAGCCAGGCGAATGCCGCCAGGCACGCCAGCTGCACCCCACGCCGCAGCGTGGTTACGCGCCGCCACCAGGGTGCGGCGGCGCAGGCCATCCTACTTCACCACCCCTTCGCCGGCCCACGGCGGCGGGCTGGGGTCCTCGAAGCGGGACTGGTCCAGGCCGGCGCTGGGGGCGTGGCACTGGGTGCAGTTCACGCGCCAGGGGTGGGGAGTGCGCAGGCCCGGCTGCGACAGCTGGCCGTGGCAGCTCATGCAGTTCTCGCGCATGTGCGTGCTGTGCGGAATGGTCGGCGGGGCTCCGGCGTAGGCGCGCGAGCCGCGGCCGGCCGAAGCCTGGCCGACGAAGGTGTTGGCAACTTCGAATCCCTCCACGCTGCCGGGGGCGCCGACCGCAACCGGGGCATGGCACTGGGTGCAGTTGGTGTAGCGCTGATGGCTGATTCTGGGCGCGATCAGGGTGCCGATGACCTTGCCCTCGCCATGGCACTGATAGCAGCTGGTGACGTCGTTGGCATCGACCGGATGCGGGATCACCGGCGGAGCGCCGCTGTAGGCGCGGCGGGCGGCGCGGCGGGCCACCGCCTCGGCGCGCAGCTGCGGATCCACCGGCTTGTCCTCGCCCGGCTGCGGCAGAGGACCCGTGGCGGTGGCGAGGTCGCTGATGTAGTCGCGGTTCGGGCCGCGTCCCTTGCCCGACATCTCGCGGTAGACCACGGCAGGAAGGACGCCGGCCGGTGCGACGACCGCGTCGGGCGACGATTGCGGCCGCCACCCCGGTGCCGGCTGGCCGAAGCCGACCAGCAGGCCGACCAGCGCGATGCCGGCGACGGCCGATGCCCCGAGGGTGAGGACCTTGCTGGACAGGGCCATGGCTCAGGCCTTCCGCAGGCGCACCGCGCACTTCTTGAAGTCCGGCTGCTTCGAGAAGGGGTCGTGATAGTCCTTGGTCACCAGGTTGATCTGCAGGCGCTCGTCGAAGAAGGGCACGAAGCACGAGCCCTTCGGCGGCTGGCCGCGGCCCTTGATCCAGGCCGGCAGGGTCAGCGACCCGCGCCGCGATTCGACCGTCACCTTGTCGCCGCTCTTCACGCCCAGGGCGGCGGCGTCGTCCGGGTGCAGCTCGATGTAGGCATGCGGCATCGAGCGCCGCAGCGGCGGCACGCGCATGGTCATGCTGCCGGAGTGCCAGTGCTCCAGCACACGGCCGGTGCACAGCCAGAAGGGATAATCGGCGTCGGGCTCCTCGGGTGCCGCCTCGTAGGGGTGCCACCAGATGAAGGCCTTGTCGTCCTTGGTGTTGGAATGGTAGAACTGCAGGCCGCTGCCCGGCTTCACGTAGGGATCCTTGCCCTCGACGAAGCGCCACAGGGTCTCCTCCCACTTCCCGGGCTCCTTCTCGATGACCGGCCAGCGCAGACCGTGGGCCTGGACATAGACGTCGTAGGGCGCCAGATCCTTGTGCTTCAGCTTGGTGAAGGGGCGGTATTCCTCGAACAGCGCCTTGTCGACGTTGATGTCGTAGTAATGCGCGAAATCCCAGATCGGCGGAATGCCGCCGTCGGCCTGCTTGAAGGTCCTGGCGAAGATCCATTCGCCATCCTTGTCCTTCATCCCGGGGAAGCCCGCGTCGAAGAGTGCCTTTGCCACCGCCAGCACCTGCCAGGCGTCGGGCCGCGCCTGGCCCGGGGGATCGACCATCTTGAACCACTGCTGCTGCTTGCGCTCGGCGTTGCCGTACATGCCGTTCTTCTCGACGTACATCGCCGAGGGCAGCACCAGGTCGGCGAGGGCGGTGGTGGCCGTGGGATAGACGTCGGAGACGATGAGGAACTTGCCGGGCCGGTCCTTCTTGGCGAGGAAGAGCTTGTTCTGGTGCGGCAGGGTCTGGCCGGGATTGGTCACCTGCACCCAGATGGTGTCGATGGCGCCGCCCTCCTTGCAGAACTCGTCCCACATCTTGACGGTGTGGAAACCGAGCTTGTCGCTGATGCGGCCCTTGGGCAGATGCCACATCTCCTCCGTCACCTCGCGGTAGTGCGGGTTCAGCACCGGCAGGTGGCCGGGCAGGAGGTGGACGAAGGTGCCGACCTCGCGCGCGGTGCCGCAGGCGCTGGGCTGGCCGGTCAGTGAGAAGGCGCTGGCGCCAGGCTTCCCCCACTGCCCCGAGAGGTGGTGGATGGAATGCAGCAGCGAGTTCATAGCCGTGCCGCGGGTGTGCTGGTTGGGGCCCATGCACCACCACGAGAGCACGCGCTCGGCCGGATCGGCCATCTTGTCGGCGATCAGGCGGATGAGGTCGGCGGGCACGCCGCTGATCTCCTCGACCTTCTCCGGGGTGTAGAAATCCAGGTTCCGGGCGTATTCCTCGCGCGAGATGTCCTTGCCGGCGAGATTCTTCAGATGCGTGGCGTCGGGATCGTAGACGTCGCGCTTGGCCGGATCGGGAGCGTATTCGGCGACCCGCTGGCGCAGGCGGAAGTGCTTCTCGACCCACGGCTTGTCGAGGAAGCCCTTCTTCACCAGCAGATGCGCGATGCCGTTTGCGACCGCCAGGTCGGAGTTGGGCTTGAAGAAGGCGACGTGGTCGGCCTGCTCGGAGCTGCGCGTCCGGCGCGTGGTCAGGTCGATGAACAGCAGCTTGTCGCCTTTGAGGCGGCGATCCATGGCCCGGCTGAACAGCACGGGGTGCATCTCGGCGGGATTGTTGCCCCAGCTGATCAGTACCGTGCAGTGGTCGAGGTCGTCGTAGCAGCCGGCGGGCTCGTCGACCCCGTAGGTGGCGTTGAAGCCGGCGGCAGCGCTGGCCATGCACAGGCGGGCGTTGGGGTCGATGTGGTTGTGTCCGAGTCCGCCCTTCACGAACTTGTTGGCGGCATAGCCCTCGGGGATGGTCCACTGGCCCGAGCCGTACATCGCGAAGCGATCCGGCGCCGCCGCGATCCGGTCGCGGATGATGGCGATGGCCTCCTCCCACGAGATGGGCACCAGCTTGCCGTCGACGCGCTTCATCGGCGTCGTCAGGCGGTCCTGGCCGTAGAGGATCAGGCCGACGTGGTAGCCCTTCACGCAGCACAGGCCCTTGTTGACCGACGCCTGCTTGTCGGCCTGCATGGCGACGATCCTGCCGTCCTTCACGCCCAGCAGCACGCCGCAGCCGGTGCCGCAGAAGCGGCAGGGGGCCTTGTCCCAGCGGATGCCGTCATCCGCCGGAGTGGCGCCCTCTGCGCCGTCGAGCGCGGGCAGGATCATGGCGGCGGCGGCCGCCATGGCCGAGGTCTTGAGGAATTCGCGGCGGTCGATCTGCATCATGGGGTGTCCTAGAGGTAGGTCGCGGCGGTGCCGACGGGCAGCGCCTCGTCGTCGAGATAGGCGCGGACGAGGGTGACCAGGCGGATGCCGGGATGGGATTGCAGCCAGTCGTACACCTCGGTGTCCGCAGCCGACGATGGCGTGTCGACGACCAGCGCGTGGCGCGTGCCGTCGGCTGGGCCGAGGGTGAATCGCGGATCGGTGGCCAGCGCCGCGAGCAGTTCGCGTCCGCTGACTCCGTTGTCGACATCGATGACCAGGCTGCTGATCGACATGGGATCCTCGCAGCTGACACCATCGCGCTCGGCCGATTTCACGCCTTGATCCAGGTCAAGCCGGCCATCGGGGAACCCCCGATCTCGCATTAGGTGGATTCCCGGGGGTCAGCTTGACCTGGGTCAAGGCGCTGCGCTGCGCGTGCTCCATCATGGTGGCGTCGGAGTCACCATGTCCCCAGGCATCACCGTCCTCATGCTTGCCGCCGCGGTGGTCGGCGTCGTCGGCATCGCCGCCGTCGCCGACGACCATCAACCGGTCACGACCACGGTGACGGAGCGTGGCCAGCCGCATCCGGTCGAGATCCGCCGCCATCCAGCCCCGCGGGTGCGCACCGGCGCGGTCGACCATGCGTGCCTTCCGGCGACGATCGCCTGCAGCACCTGCCACGCGGTGCGCACGCCGGATCCTTCCAACAAGGTCGGGTCAGACCTCGACCAGTTCCATCAGGGGCTGCAGTTCCAGCATGGATCGAACACCTGCCTGAGCTGCCATGATCCGGGCAGCTACGACCATCTGCGCCGTTCGGATGGCCAGCGCCTCGCGTTCGAGGATTCGATCGAACTGTGCAGCCAGTGCCACGGTCCGCAGCGCCGCGACTACGACAATGGCGCCCATGGCGGCATGAACGGCTACTGGGATCTGCAGCGCGGCGGTCGGGTGCGCAACACCTGCATCGACTGCCACGATCCCCACGTCCCGAAATACCAGGGAGCCATCCCGATGCCGCATGCACGCGACCGCTTCCAGCAGGGGGCCAGCCATGACTGAGGAGCAGCCCGCGGGCATGACCCGCCGCACGGTGCTGAAGGCGGCTGGCGCCACCCTCGGCGCGGGAGCATTCGCGGCCGCCATCGCGCCGCTGACGCAATGGAAGCCGGCGGAGAGCGTGGACGAGTTCCTGCGCCGTCACTACAAGGAGCTGACCCCGGCCGAACTGACCGAGATCTGCCGCCGCGTCGAGGCCGATGCGAAGAAGACCCACGGCATCGACGTCCATGTCGCCGCGCCGCAGCCGACGCCCGGGGTCAAGTTCGGCTATGCGCTGAACCTGTCGATCTGCGTCGGCTGCCGCCGATGCGCCGAGGCCTGCCATCGCGAGAACAACCACGACCGGGCGACCCACAACAGCTACATCCGCGTCTTCGAAATGGACAATGGCACGTTGGACCTGGCGCACGGCGACGCCACCTACGACCACCCGGTGCCGGCCAAGGGCAAGTACTACATGCCGGTGCAGTGCCACCACTGCGACAACGCCCCGTGCACCAAGGTGTGTCCGGTCGAGGCGACCTGGAAGGAGCAGGACGGCATCGTCGTCGTCGACTACAACTGGTGCATCGGCTGCCGCTACTGCGAAGCCGCCTGCCCCTACCACGCCAGGCGCTTCAACTGGAAGAAGCCGGAGGTCCCGGCATCCGAGATCAACCCCGACCAGGGCTACCTCTCGAACCGCGTCCGCCCGCAGGGGGTGATGGAGAAGTGCACCTTCTGCCTGCATCGCACCCGCGAAGGGCGGCTGCCGGCCTGCCTGGAGGCCTGTCCGACCGGAGCCCGCGTCTTCGGCGACCTCGCCGATCCGCAGAGCGAGATCCGCTGGGTTCTGGCCAACAAGCGCGTCTTCATCCTCAAGGAGGACCTCGGCACCAGGCCGACGTTCTTCTACTTCTTCGACAAGTAAGGAGGCCCCATGCTCACCGCATCCCTGCGTCAGCAGCACGCCGAACTCTCCCGCCTGCTCGGCGACATCGGCGCTGCCGCGAAGAACGGTCAGCCCGGCACCGAGCTGCGGCGCCTCCTCATCGAGCTCAGCGGCAAGCTGACGGTGCATCTGGCGGCGGAAGACCGCCTGGTCTACCCGCAGTTGCAGGCCTCGCCGGACATGGCTGTGGCGTCGATGGCCAGGCGCTTCGCCGACGAGATGGGTGGCCTCGGCGCGGCGTTCAAGTCCTTCACCCATCGCTATGCGACCGGGATCGCCATCGATGCCGACCGAGCAGGATTCAATGCTTCCTATGCCGCCATCGTCGCCGCCATCTCGGCCCGCGTGAAGGCCGAGGAGACCGAGCTCTATCCCGCCGCCGACCGCGTCGGCAAGGCCTGACCGCATGCCCAATCTGATCTCGCGTCCCGGCCCCATCGCATTCCTGCGCCAAGCCATCCATCACGCCACCGATGGCGGTCCCCTGTTCTACGCCTGGATGACCCTGCTGACCTGCGTCGCCCTGGTCGGCGTGAATGCCTGGGCCAACCAGGTGGTCCATGGCATGCAGGTCACGGGCATGGGCGACCATGTCTCGTGGGGCCTGTACATCTCGAACTTCACCTTCTTCGTCGGCGTGGCCGCCGCCGCGGTGATGATGGTGATCCCGGCCTACCTCTACCACGACCATGAGATGCACGATTCGGTCATCGTCGGCGAGCTGCTGGCGATAGCGGCCATCGTCGTCTGCCTCCTCTCGGTCACGGTCGATCTCGGCCGGCCGGACCGCTTCTGGCACATGATGCCGCCGCTGGGGCGCTTCAACTGGCCGATCTCCATGCTGACCTGGGACGTGATCGTCCTCAACGGCTACCTGGCGCTGAACCTGTGGATCTGCGCCTACCTGCTATGGAATCGGTGGCGCGGCACGGCGCCGTCGCCACGGCTGTACCTGCCCTTCGTATTCCTCTCCATCGTCTGGGCGGTGTCGATCCACACCGTCACCGCCTTCCTCTACTGCGGTCTCGGCGGCCGGCCGTTCTGGAACACCGCCCTCCTGGCACCGCGCTTCCTCGCCAGCGCCTTCGTCGCCGGCCCGGCGCTGATCATCGTCATCCTCCTCGCCTTGCAGCGCCTGGGCGGCTATCCCTTCGGCGACCGTCCCATCGCCCTGCTGCTGCGCATCGTGCGCATCACCGCCCTGATCAACCTCTTCATGCTGGGTGTCGAGTGCTTCACGGCCCTCTATGCCGGCAGCACGCACGCGTCCAGCCTGCGCTACCTGCTCTTCGGCGCGCACGGGCATCATGGCCTGGTGCCGTGGATCTGGAGCGCGATCGCGCTCAACGTCGTGGCAGCGGCGCTGTTCCTGTGGCCGGGGCTGTTGCGCCGCCCCGGTCTGCTGGCCGCCGCCTGCCTGATGACCTTCGTCGGCATCTGGATCGAGAAGGGCATGGGGCTGGTCATACCGGGATTCATCCCCAGCACCCTGCACGAGATGGTCGAATACAGCCCCACCGCCACCGAATGGAAGATCACCCTCGGCGTGGTCGCCGGCGGTGCGCTGATCTACACCTTGCTGCTGAAGACCGCCTTGCCGCTGATCTCGGGCTGGACGCCGGGGCTGTCGGTAGGCCATGCCGCCATGGATGCCCAGCACCGGCGCCTGTTCGAACAGCTCAACGCCCTGGTCGCAGCCGTGCGCTCGCGGCGTGGCGCCGCCGAGGTCGGTCGCACCCTGGATTTCCTCGATGCCTATGTCCGCGAGCATTTCGCGGACGAGGAGCGGCTGATGTCCGAATCGGGTTACGCCGGTCTCGATGATCATCGCCGCATGCATGCCGGATTCGTCACCGAGCTCGCGGCTGTGCACGCGGCGCTGTCGGCTCCGGATGCGGACCGCCAGGCGATCGCGGAACGGCTGCATCACGCGATGCGCGACTGGCTGTTGCATCACATCCGCGTCGATGACCGCGCCTATGCCAGCCATCTGGCCACCCGGGGATGATCAGCCTCTCCGCGCAGTATGCCGTGCGGGCCGCCATGCACGTCGCGCGCGGCGGCGCCTGGCATACCAGCGAGGAGATCGCACGGGCGACCGCCATCCCGCCGGGCTATATCGCGAAGATCCTCAATCTGCTCACCCGTTCACGCATTCTCGAATCGCAACGGGGATCCCATGGCGGCTTCCGCGTCGTCCGGGATCCCTGGCAGGTGACGCTCTACGAGGTGGTGCGTTCCGTCGATCCGCCATCGGAATTCGGATCCTGCCGCGAGTGCGAATCGCCGTCGATCCAGGGGTGCGGCGTGAACCGCATCTTCGCGGAGATCGACCATCAGGCCGAGACCAGGCTGCGGAACGTGACCATCGGCCGACTGCTCCAGGACTGCGCATGAACCGGCCCAGCGGCGATGCGGATGTGATCCTGGCTGCGGACGTCCAGCCCTCCGGCAGGCCGAGCACGGGTCGCTGACGATGTACCTCCGCGTCTCGGTCACCGACCGCTGCAACCTGCGCTGCACCTACTGCCTGCCCGAGGACGCGCGCTTCTCGGATAGCCGGGCCGCCCCCGAGGAGATCGACGCCCTGATGGGCGCCGTCTGCGCAGCAGTGCCGGTGTCGAAGATCCGCCTCACCGGTGGCGAGCCGACCCTGTCCCCGGACCTGGAGCGGCATGTGCGGGCCGCCGCCTGGCTGGTCCCGACCGTCGGTCTGACCAGCAACGGGGTGCTGCTCGAACAGCGGCTGGCCGATCTGCGCGACGCCGGTCTGAATCGGCTGAACATCTCGCTGGACGCCGCGGATCCGGCCGGCTTCCAGCGCGCCACCAGGCGCGACCGCTTCGCCGCCGTCCTGGGTTCGATCCGCCAGGCGCGCAAGCTGGGCTTCGATCCGCTGAAGATCAACGCGGTCGCCATGTCCGGCATCGACCCCACCGCCCTGGCGAGATTGGCGGTCGCCGAGGGAGTCCATCTCCGCTTCATCGAACTGATGGACATCGGTGAAGCCCACAACGGATGGGAGTCCCGCCATGTCGGAGCCGCGACCATCCAGGAGCGGCTGCGCTCTGATGGCCTGCGCATCCATGAGGCGCCGGAGTGCGATGAGCCGACCAGCCGGGTCTGGCACATCGAGGGGGTCGATCCGCATCGGACCACGCTCGGATTCATCACCACGGTCAGCGCCCCGTTCTGCTCGACCTGCGACCGCATCCGTCTCGATAGCCGCGGGAGGCTGCACACCTGCCTCTTCGACGAGGCCGGCGTCGATCTGCTGTCGTGGCTGCGCGCCGGCGACGAGCATGGGCTCGTCGAGCTGATCCGCCGGACGGTAGCGGGGAAGGCGCCTCCGCCGCGCTTCCGGCGGGAGGGTGCGATGGCGGCCATCGGCGGCTGAGCCGGTCGGATCGGCGTGCGAAGGACGGGTCAGATCCGGAAGCCGGCGACCGTCTGCTGCAGTTCGGTGGCGATCCTCGCCAGCGAGTCTGCAGCCTCGCGGACCTGGGCCGCGCCCTGCTTGGCGTCTCCAGCAGCGGTGGCGGCTGCGGTGACGCCGGAAGCGATCTCTTGCGAGCCTCTGGCAGCCTCGGACATGTTGCGTCCGATCTCGGTGGTGGTGGCGTTCTGCTCCTCCACTGCGCTGGCCACCGCGCCGGTGGCGTCGCGCACCTCGGCCGTGCCCGAGCCGACAGTCTGGGCCTGCACGCGCAGTTCGCTCAGGATGCGGGTGATGTTGCGGGTGGCCTCGGCGGTCTGGCTGGCCAGCGCCTTGACCTCGCCGGCGACCACGGCGAAGCCGCGCCCGGCCTCGCCGGCTCGTGCCGCCTCGATGGTGGCATTCAGCGCCAGCAGGTTGGTCTGCTCGGCGATGCCCGCGATGGTGGTGGCGATCTCATCGACGCTCTTGGTCGCCTCGACCATCTTCTGCGCTGCCTCCGCGGTCTGCGACACCTTGCCCGCCATGCTCTGGGTCTGGGCCGAGATCTCCTTCACGCTGGTGGACATCTCCTCTGCCGCCGAGGCCACGCCCTGGATGCCGCGGTTGACCTCCTCGGTGGCGGCGGCGGCGCTTTGCGCCCGTGCCGAGGCTTCGCCCGAGCTGCTGTCCAGCTGCGCGCTGGAGGCGGAGAGTTCCTCTGCGGCTCCGGCCAGCGCCTGGGCTGATCGGGTGATGGAGTCGATGTTCCCGCGCAGGTTGTCGCGCATGGTCTTGAAGGCGTTGCCCAGCACATCCTGGCTGCCGCGCGCCATCACCTCGTCGCGCAGGTTGCCGCTGGCGATGGCGGTGGCGCTGGTGCTCATGGTCGACATGTATCCGCGCAGCGAGACCACCGAACGGGCGATGTCGCCCAGTTCGTCGCCACCGGAGGCCAGCCGGCTGCGTCGGGCGTCGGTCATCCCGTCGTCCAGCGATCCACCCGACATGGCGTCGATCGAACGGCGGCAGGCCGAGAGCCGGGGCAGGATGGACCACGACAGCATGCCGGCGGCCAGCACCGATATGAAGATCGACGCGATCATCCCGATCTTGGTCGAGTGCTCCACCTCCTCGGCAATGGCGATGTTGTTGGCGCATGCCTCCTTCGCCCATTGGCTATTCTTTTCTAACATCAGGAAGACGTGCGGTGCCACCTGCTCGCTGAAGAATGTCGCGAGTTCACCAGCTTTGGCAGTGAACGCATCCCGTTCCTTGGCATCCAGATGCGCCTGGGCCGCTTCGAGGATGGTGAAGTAGGTGGTCATGTGCGACTGTAGAGTGGCGAACAGCTCGCGATCTTCGTCGCGCGTGATCGATGCCTCGTAACCCGTGAATGCCTTCTCAAGCAGGGTGCGCTGTTCGTTCATCTGCGCGCGCAGGGCTTGGCGCCGAGCTGGGTCTTCGAAGAACGCCTGACGCCAGAAATCGCCACGCACGCGAGCGAAAAGGTAGGCGATGCGTCCCATCTGATCGAGACCAGGGATGGTGTCATCGCGGAGCTTGTTCACCGTGGTGTCGTGGATGCGCGCTACCCCATTCAGTGACGCGAAACTGACGACGGTGGTCGCGGTGATGACCAGGCCGAAGGCGACGCAGAGTTTGACCGGGATGGGAATGCGCATGGATACCTCGGTGGCGTCGTGTACGTCAATATACACCCTCCCGGCAAACTTCGCAATCCGGCGGTGATCATTTTACCAGATGATTGGCAGTTTGCGGCCGCCTTGTCCCGCCCACAGGGTTCGCTAGAGTCGTGGCCATGACGATCCTCTGCGCCGCTGCCTTCGCGGCCCGAGCCCGGCACCAGCCGGTCCGGCGGGGGATGGCGTAGCGTAGCGGCAGCAGTCCGACGCGATCCATCAGACACCCCGCCGGATTCCGGCGGGGTGTCTGCGTTCACGGCATCCCTCAACCACCGACAGGAGGCTCCCATGCGAGCTCGACAGCACCACCGCCCCGCCACCACCGCCATCAACCCTCCGCCTTGGATCCCGCCATGTCTTCCGACCACCTGATCACCACCACCGGCCGCCCTGATGCGGTCATGTCCCGCGGCCAGGGCTCATGGCTCTGGGACGAGGCCGGCAACCGCTACCTGGACCTGGTGCAGGGCTGGGCCGTCAACTGCCTCGGCCATGCCCCCGACTGCGTCGCCGATGCGCTCGCCCGGCAGGCGCGTGCCCTGCCGTCCCCCAGCCCGTCATTCCACAACCGGCCGCTGCTGCAGCTCGCCGCCGAGCTGTCCCGGCTGAGCGGCCTGCCGCGCGCGTTCGTCGGCACCTCCGGCGCCGAGGCGGTGGAGGTGGCGATCAAGCTCGCCCGTACCTGGGGTGCGCGGCGGCGCGACGGAGCATGGCGCATCGTCACCATGCACGGTTCCTACCACGGTCGCACCCTGGCGGCGATGAGCGCCAGCGGCAAGGCCGGCTGGGAGAGCATGTTCGAGCCCAAGGTCCCCGGCTTCGACAAGGTGCGCCCGGATGATCCCGGCGCGGTCGCCGCCGCCATCGGGCCCGAGACCTGCGCCGTGATGCTGGAGCCGGTACTTGGCGAGGGGGGTGTCATCCCGTTCTCCGAGGCCAATCTGCGCGCGATCCGCCGCATCGCCGACGACGCCGGCGTGCTGCTGATCCATGACGAGATCCAGACCGGTATCGGCCGCACCGACGAGATGCTCGCGGGCGCCGCGGCCGGCGTGCGCCCTGACATCCTCATCCTCGGCAAGGGCCTGGGCGGGGGCGTGCCGATCAGCGCCGTCCTCGCCGACGAGCGGGTTGCGAGTTGCGTCGCGCCCGGCGAACAGGGCGGCACCTTCACCGGCCATCCGCTGGGCTGCGCCGCCGCGCTGGCGGTGCTGGGCGAGGTCGGGCGGCCCGGCTTCCTGGCCGGCGTGCGGCACCACGGCGGGCTGCTGCGCGACGGACTCGCCGTCCTGGCACGCCAGCAC
>JAFLCQ010000072.1 GCA_017302815.1 Planctomycetota bacterium | reverse complement strand
GGCCGCGATGCGACCACGGTGATCTGCCCGGATGCGCAGCTGAAGGTCTACCTCGACGCCACGCCGGCCGAGCGCGCGCGCCGCCGCCTCGCCGAGTGGCAGGCGCAGGGCCGGCCGAACCTGCCGACCCTGGCCGAGGTCGAGGCCGAGATCAGCGAGCGCGACCGCAAGGACTCCACCCGCGCGGTCGGCGCCCTGACCCTGGCCGACGACGCCCTGCATCTGGTCTGCGACGGCATGACGGTCGAGGAGGTGGTCGCCCGCCTCGCCGCCTACGCGGTGCAGCGCAACCCCTTCGCGATGGAGCGCCTGGTCGCCGACCAGGTGCTGGTCGGACGCAGCCGCGCTCCCGGCTATGTGCGCGTGGCCGAGGGCCAGGGCGACGACGGCTGGCAGCTCGGACTGTCCAACCCCAGCGCCGATCGCATGCCCGGCCAGGTGGTCGACTTCACCCGCAACCGCGGCGGCCATCAGGCCGGCACCCTGCTGCAGGGTGCGGCGATCCTCGCCCTCGGCGGGCGCGGCGACGCTCCCGGGCGCATCGACGCCCTGCCCATGCTGCCGCAGACATGGTACGTCATCGAGCCGGACTGCTGGCATGCCGTGATCCAGTCGCACGGCACCATCTGCGCCTGGGCCGAGGCGATCGGGATCAGCGAGGAGCGGCGCGAACTGACGACCGCGCAGCGTCGCGAGCTCGACCAGTTCGTCGCCGTCTACCAGCCGAAATAGCGTTTCAGGTCTGGGCCGGCGCACCGAGGTGGCGGGCGAGGAAGCTCAGCACCAGCGGGCGCAGGTCCATCTGCTCGGGTTCGAGGTGGAAGGTGTGCGGCGCCCCGCTGATCTCGACGTACCAGTAGGGCACTCCGCGGTGGCGCAGGACGTCGGTCAGGGCGCGGGCGTTCTCGACAGGGACGATGGTGTCGGCGGTGCCGTGCGCGATGAGGATCGGCGGCGTCGCCGGACCGAACCAGGTGCTGGGCGAGGCCAGGCGCACGTTCTCGGCCGTCTCGGCCTCGCTGGCGCCGGCGAAGACGTTGGCGCGCCTGCCGTGAACGTCGTGGATGCCGTAGAACGTGATGATGCAGCGCACGTCGACCGGCTGCTCGGGGTGCAGGCTGCCGCGCGGCATGCCCGGAACCGTGGCGCTGGCGCCCACGAGCATCGCCAGATGGCCGCCGGCCGATCCGCCCATCACGCCGATGCGCTGCGGGTCGATGCCGTACTCCGCCGCATGCGCGCGGATGTGGCGCAGGGCACTGACGCAATCGATGAAGTTCTGCGGCCAGGCGACCGAGACCGGCCGCCCGGCGGCATCGTTCTCGCGGCTGTTGAGCAGGTAGTTGATCGAGAAGACCGCGTAGCCGTTGGCCGACAGCGTGGCGCCGATGTTGCGCTCGCGCTCGTTGGCCTTGTCGTTCATGCACCAGCCGCCGCCGTGGATGAGCAGCACCGCCGGGCAGGGCCTGGCGAAGCGCTCCGGCGGCAGGTACGCGTCCATCATCTCGGCCCGATCGGGACCGAGATAGGGGATGTCGGCCCTGGTGGGGCCGTTCATGCCAGGCCGAGATAGCTCTTGAGCAGGAACGCGGTCGCCGGATTGAAGCCGGCCACCGGCGCGTTGGCGGTGCGGCTCTTCTGCAGCTGGCCGCGCACCTGCTTGGCCAGGACCTTGCCCAGCTCGACGCCCCACTGGTCGAAGCTGTTCACGCCCCAGACGAAGCCCTGCACGGCGGTGCGGTGCTCGTACAGCGCCAGCAGCTGGCCGACCGCGAAGGGGGTCAGCTGGTCGAGCAGCAGGACGTTGCTGGGGCGGTTGCCGGGGAACACCTTGTGCGGCACCAGGGCAGCCGGGACGTTCTCCTTCTGCAGCTCGGCCTCGGTCTTGCCGCAGGCCAGGGCGTCCGGCTGGGCGAAGAAGTTCGACATCAGCTCGTCGTGGTTGTCGACCGCCTCGCCGGGCAGCGACACCGGCTGCTGGCTGCGGCGGAAGCCGATGAAGTCGCAGGGGATGACGCGGCCCTGGTGGATCAGCTGGTAGAACGAGTGCTGGCCGTTGGTGCCGGGCTCGCCGAAGTCGACCTCGCCGGCCTCGAAGGGCAGGACCTGGCCGTCGGCGGTGACGCGCTTGCCGTTCGACTCCATGTCGACCTGCTGGATGTGCGGCGCCAGCTTCAGCAGGGCCTGGCAGTAGGGCAGCAGGGCGCGCGAGGGGCGGCCGAGGAAGCTGCTCTGCCAGACGCCGAACAGGCCGAGCAGCGCCGGCAGGTTGCGCTCGGCGGGGGCGGCGAGGAAGTGGCGGTCCATGGCGTGGGCGCCGTTGAGGAACTCCTGCACCGGCTTGTAGCCGAAGTGCAGCGCCAGCGGCAGCACGCCGACCGCGCTGCACACGCTGTAACGGCCGCCGACCCAATCCCAGAAGCCGAAGGCGTTGGCCGGGTCGATGCCGAACTTCTTCACCTCGTCGAGGTTGGTCGACACCGCGACCATGTGCTTGGCGACCGCCGTCTCGCCCAGGGCGTCGACGATCCACTTCCGCGCCGTGCGCGCGTTCAGCATGGTTTCGGCGGTGGTGAAGGTCTTCGAGACGACGATCACCAGGGTGCGCTCGGGATCGAGGCCGTCGAGGGCGCGGGTGACGTCGATCGGGTCGACGTTGGCGAGGAAGCGCAGGGTGCGGCGCTTGGCCGCCTTGGCGCAGGCCGGGTCGGTGCGCATGCCCTCGTAGACGAACTCGGGGCCGAGGTAGCTGCCGCCGATGCCGATTGAGACGATGTTGGTCAGCTTCTTGCCGGTGGCGCCCTTCCAGCCGCTGCCGCGCACCGCCTTGCTGAAGTCCTTGATGCGCTCCAGCACGGCGTGGACCTCGGGCACCACGTCCTTGCCGTCGACGATGATGGACTTGCGGCGCGGGGCGCGCAGGGCCATGTGCAGGACGGCGCGGTTCTCGGTGCCGTTGATCTTCTCGCCGTTGGCCATCGCCTTGATCTTGCGCGGCAGGCCGGCGTCGCGCGCCAGATCGACCAGCAGGTCGAGGGTCTGCTTGGTCGCGTTCTGGCGGCTGGCGTCCAGCAGCACGCCGTCGACCTCCCAGCGCAGCGCGGCGCAGCGTCCCTCGTCCTGCAGCAGGTCGCGCAGGTGCGTGCCCTGGATCTGCTTGGCGTGCTCGGTGAGGGCCTTCCAGGCCGGGGTGTCGCTGATCAGCATGGCGTGCTCCGTGGAGAGGGGCGGAGACTAGCTGCTGGCGGCGGGGTGGCAAACAGGGTGGCCCGGTCGCGTCGGACCCATAGCGTCCGGGCATGGCACGGGTGGTCATCGTCGGAGCCGGGGCGATCGGGCAGTTCTACGGCGCGCAGCTGGTGCTGGGCGGGCACGACGTCCGCTTCGTCGCCCGGCGCGACCTGGATGTCCTGCGCTCCCGCGGGCTCAGGGTGCTGCAGGAGCCCACCCCGCATGTCGCCTCGACCGGCCGCCGCCGCGAACTGAGCATCCCCCCGTCCTCCTTCCGCGCCACCGGTGACCCGATCGCCGCCGTGCGCGATGGTGTCGACTGGTGCCTGCTGGCGACCAAGGCCTCGGCCCTGCCCGAGGCGAAACGGTTGTGCGGCCCGGCGGTGGTGGCCGGGGCGCGGGTGGCGGCACTGCTCAACGGGCTCGGGGTCGAGGATGCCGTCGCGGCCTGGTGTCCGCCCGAGCGGGTCTATGGCGTGCTATGCTTCATCTGCGTCAACCGCGATGACGACGGCACGGTGCGCCATCTCGCGCATGGCCGCGTCGGCGTCGGGCACTACCAGGACGAGGCCGGCCGCCGGGCGGTGCTGGCGGGCCTGTGGCGCTCGGCCGGCATCGAGGTGATGGAGCCGCCCTGCCTGCTGGAGGCTCGCTGGCGCAAGCTGGCCTGGAACATCCCCTTCAACGGCCTCAGCGTCGATGGCGGCGCGCCGGGACGCGGTACGCGCATCATCCTGGATGATCCCGCGCTGCGCGCGCGCTGCGAGCGCCTGATGCGCGAGACCATCCGCGCCGGCAACGCCGACCTGGCGGCGCATGGCCGTCGCGAGCGCATCGACGAGGACGCCTGGGTTGCCGAGCAGTTCCGCCTGACCGGCGAGATGGGCGACTACCTCACCAGCACGGTGCTGGACCTGCGTGCCGGCCGACCGCTGGAGACCGGACCGATCTTCCGCGAACCGCTGGCGCGCGCGCGCTCGCTCGGACAGGCCGCACCCGAGCTGGAAGCCCTGGTCGCGGCCCTGCCGGACGGCGGCTGACATGGCGGCGGTATGCGTCTTCTGCGGTTCGCGCGCCGGCAGCGATCCATCGCACATGGCCGCGGCCACGGCGATGGGCGCGGCGATCGCGCGGGCTGGCCACGAGCTGGTCTATGGGGCCGGCAACGTGGGCCTGATGGGCGCCGTGGCCGACGCGGCGCTGGCCGCCGGCGGCCGCGTCGTCGGGGTCATACCTCGTCTGCTGGTCGACCAGGAGGTGTGCCATCGCGGGCTGAGCGAGCTGCTGGTGGTCGACGACATGCACACCCGCAAGCGTCTGATGTGCGAGCGTTCCGACGCCTTCGCCGTGCTTCCGGGCGGTATCGGCACCATCGACGAGCTCAGCGAGGTGATGTGCTGGAACCAGCTCGGTATCCACGCCAAGCGCGTCGGCTTTCTCGATGTGTCCGGCTACTGGACCCCGTTCCTGGCCTTCCTGCACGGCATGGCCGCGTCGGGGTTCATCCCGGCAGCCGAGGTCGCTGATCTCGTGGTTCATCGAGATCCGGACAAGCTATTGTCAGGACTTGTGATATAGCGATTCTGTGGTGTTCGTCCCGACTTGTCGTATACGATATCCCATATGACTAAGTCAGTAATGGTCCTGCTCTTCCTCGCCAGCCTGCTGCTGGCGGCGGACGACGGCACGACCCGCGTGCGCATCGTGCGTGACCTTGCCTATCGCGCGGTGCCGGCGGGGGCTCCCGAAGCGCAAGCGAAGCTGCAATCCCTGGATCTCTACCTGCCGGCGCAGGGGACGGGCTTCCCGGTCATGGTCTGGTTCCACGGCGGCGGCCTGGAGGGCGGAGACAAGGCGAGCAAGGTGACGGCGGCGCTGGCGCAGCGCTTCGCGTCCGATGGCGTCGCCGTGGCCTCGGCGAACTACCGCCTGTCCCCGGCGGTGCAGGCGCCGGCCTACATCGAGGACGCGGCCGCGGCGGTGCACTGGGTCGCCGCCAACATCGCCGAGCATGGCGGCGATGCGCGGTCGCTGTTCGTCGCGGGACACTCGGCCGGAGGATATCTGGCCGCCATCCTGGGCGCCGATCCGCGCTGGCTCGAAGCCGCCGGGCTGGCCCAGGATCGCGTGGCCGGCTTCATACCGGTGAGCGGCCAGACCTTCACGCACTTCACCATCCGCAAGGAGCGCGGCATCGCCGACCCGGAGAACACCCCGGTCATCGACGCGTACGCGCCAGCCTACCACGCCTTCCGGGCGAAGACCCTGCGGCCGTTCCTCGTGCTGTGCGGGGACAAGGACTGGCCCGCCCGGGCGGAGGAGAACCGCTTCTTCGTCGCCATGTGCAAGCATCGCGGGGCGTCCGACATCGCGTTCCTGCAGTGCGACGGCCGCGACCACGGCTCGATCATCGGTCGTATGAGCGATGCGGACGATCCGGCCGCCCGGGCCATCCTCGCCTTCGTGGCGTCGCACCGGCCCTGACCGGGACTACTCGGCTGCGGGCTTGGCCGCTTCGGCCTCGCCGGATTCGCTCGCGCCTTCCGTCTTGGCCTGCTTGGGCGGCTTCTCCACCTCGTCGCCGACGGTGTTGCGGATGATCTCCTCGATCGTGGTGACGCCGCGCATGACGTTGAGCAGGCCGGCCCGGCGCAGCGAGATCATGCCGGTCTCCAGCGCGACCTTGCGGATCTCGATGTCGGATCCGCCGCCGATGATGATCTTGCGCAGGCGATCGTTCATCTCGAGGCATTCGACCAGGGCGAAGCGGCCCTTGTAGCCGCCATTGCACAGGCTGCAGCCGACCGCCTTCTTCAGCTGCAGGCCCTCGACATCCTCGGGCTTGAATCCCATGTGCAGCAGCTGCTGCCGGTCGGGATATTCGTCCTTGGGCAGGTCGGTCTTGCAGTTGCTGCACAGGCGGCGGCCGAGGCGCTGCGCCAGCACCACGTTCACCGTCGAGGCGACCATCAGCGGCTCGATGCCCATGTCGATGATGCGGGTGATGGTGGAGGGGGCGTCGTTGGTGTGCAGGGTCGACAGCACGAGGTGGCCGGTGAGGGCGGCCTTCACCGCGATCTCGATGGTCTCCTGGTCGCGGATCTCACCGATCATCACCGTGTCGGGGTCCTGGCGCAGGAGGGCGCGCAGGGCGCTGGCGAAGGTCAGGCCGCGCTTGGGGTTGACGTGGCACTGGTTGATGCCTTCCAGCTCGTACTCGACCGGATCCTCCACCGTGTTGACGTTCTCCTCCGGCGTCATCACCGTCTTCAGGCAGGAGTAGAGCGTGGTCGACTTGCCCGAACCGGTCGGGCCGGTGACCAGCACCATGCCCTGCGGCGCCGACAGGCCGCGCGAGAGGATGTCGAAGACCTCGGGTTCGAGGTTCAGCTCCTTCATGTCCTTCAGGTTGCCCTTGGCCAGCAGACGCATGCATATCTTCTCGCCCCACACCAGCGGCAGCGAGTTGACGCGGATGTCGCACTTCTTGCCTTCCATGCTCACCGAGATGCGGCCGTCCTGCGGCTTGCCGCGCTCGGCGATGTTCATGGTGTCGGTCATGATCTTGACGCGCGAGCACAGCGAGCGTTCGAGCTTCTTCGGCAGCTCCATGACCTCCTGCAGCACACCGTCGATGCGCAGCCGGATGCGCACCTTCTTCTCGTAGGGCTCGATGTGGATGTCGGATGCGC
The DNA here is from genome assembly GCA_017302815.1 of Planctomycetota bacterium. GTDB lineage: Bacteria > Planctomycetota > UBA11346 > UBA11346 > UBA11346 > UBA11346. Next base: position 5,312 of record JAFLCQ010000072.1, on the reverse strand, counting down.
CGCGCTTGATCGCCATCGACAGGATGGCCTTCACCGCCTTCACCGCCGGGGCGTCGTCGCCATCGCTTTCCAGCGCGGCATCGTCCTTCTCGTCCGGCTGCTTCTTCTTGTCGAGGTCGACGTCGTCATCGATCCCCTTCATGTCCTCCATCATCTGCTCCATCGCCTTGTCCTGGGCGTGGAAGGACTGCTCGATGGCCTTGAGGATGGCGCGTTCGGAGGAGACGACCGGGATGACCTGGCGGCCGATCTGGAGCTTCAGGTTGTCCAGCGCGACCACGTCGTAGGGGTTGACCACCGCGACGGTGGCATGGTCGCCGGCGATGGCGATGGGCAGGACGCCATGGAACTTGCAGGCGTCCTCGGGCAGGAGGTCGGCGCCCTTGTTCATCGACCGCAGTTCCTCGATGTCGACCTTCAGCTTGTCGAGGTCGAGGGGGGGCCAGCCGCTGTCCTCGGAGACCAGGCCGATGAGGGTCAGCTCGTCGAGGATCTTGTCCGCCACCACCAGGCTGGCGAGCAGCGCGCCCTCCTTGTTCGCCTTCTCCACCAGGGGGGCGAAGGTCGCCTCGTCGACCAGGCCCGCCTTGCGCAGCAGGGAGGCGAGCTTGCGGTTGTAGCCGGTGACATTGGCCATGGGTCAGGTCCGAGGTCCGGGGGGCGGGGTCCGGGGTCCGGGGTCCGGGGTCCGGGGTCCCGAAATCTGGAAGTCCAACGTGCGGGAGGAGATTCGCGTACGGGTAGGGGCCCGATGCCAGGCAGGGGTTGGATTGTGTTGACCCCGGACCCCGAACCCCGGACCCCGGACTGCGCAGGCCATGTTCATAGGCCCTGTGCCTTCAAAACGGCGTCGATCTCGGACATCTTGGTGAGATATACCTGCAGGCTGCAGCCGGTCTGGGTCTCGATCTCCTTGAACACGTCCTCGGAGAGCAGGCCGGCGATGGCGATGATCAGGACGTTGCCGATCGAATCCATGGGCACGAACTGGAATCGGCGCATCATCTGCGGCTCGAAGATCTCCAGCAGCTCCTTGGGGATCTTGTACGTGCTCGGCTTGATGTAGGGGATGCCGAACTGCGCCACCAGCACGGCGACGATCTTCTCCTCCGAGATCAGCTTGTTCTGCACCAGCGTCTCGCCGAACATCAGTCCGGTCTGGTGCTGCATGCGCAGGGCGTCCTGCACCTGCTCGGGGGTGAGCAGGTTCTGCTCGACCAGGATCTCGCCGAGCTTCTTCTTGGTCAGGCGGTTGAGGGCGACCATGTCAGTTCATTGCCTCCATCGTCCGGTCGTCCGGTCGTCCGGTCGTCCGGTCGTAGGTATGCCAAGGCAGACGGACGTCTGGATCGACGGTTAGGACGTGTTCGCAGCCGAGACGGCTGGCGTCCGGGACGACCGGACGACCGCACGACCGGACGACCGCACGACAGGTGCAATTCCCCATCACATCCCCGCGCCGTCGCGCTGGGCCGTGCGCTTCAGGTCCTCGGGGTCGCGCGAGCGGCTCATGGCCTCGTCCCAGGTGACGGTGTGCGCGCGGTAGAGCTCGAACAGGCTCTGGTTCATCGTCTTCATGCCGACCTTGCCGCCGGTCTGGATGTGCGACAGGATCTGGTGGCACTTGTCGTCGCGTATGAGGGCGCGGATGGCCGAGTTCGGGATCATGATCTCGCAGGCCATGGCGCGGCCCTTGCCGGTGCTCTTGGCCAGCAGCTGCTGGCAGAACACGCCTTCCAGCACGAAGGACAGCTGGGTGCGGATCTGGTTCTGCTGGTTGGCCGGGAAGACGTCGATGATGCGGTTGATGGTCTCGACCGTCGACGAGGTGTGCAGGGTGGCGAAGGTGAGGTGGCCGGTCTCGGCCAGGGTCAGGCCGGCCTCGATGGTCTCGCGATCGCGCATCTCACCGATCAGCACGATGTCCGGGTCCTGGCGCAGCACGCGCTTGAGCGACTGGTGGAAGCCCAGCGTGTCGGTGCCGACCTCGCGCTGGTTGACCAGGCACATCTTGTTGCGGTGGACGAACTCGATCGGGTCCTCGATGGTGATGATGTGGTCGGGCCTGGTCTGGTTGATCAGGTCGATCATCGAGGCCAGCGAGGTGGACTTGCCCGAGCCGGTGGCGCCGGTCACCAGCACCAGGCCCTGCGACAGCTGGCACAGGCGGGTGCATACCTCGATCGGCAGGCCCAGCTGCTCGAACGAGAAGATCTCGTAGGGGATGGTACGCATGACCGTGCCCACCGCCCCGCGCTGGTAGAACACGTTGACGCGGAAGCGTCCCACCCCTTGCAGGCCGAAGCTCATGTCGAGCTCCATCTCCTGCTCGAAGCGGGCGATCTGCTGGTTGTCGAGCACCGAGTAGACCAGCTTCTTGGTCTGCTCGGGCCCCAGCACCTCCGAGCCGGGCAGCTCGACCAGCGAGCCGTCGACGCGGATGCGCGGGCCGGAGCCGGCGGAGATGTGCAGGTCCGATCCGCCGCGCTCGACCATCGTGCGCAGCAGCTCCTCCATCGTCAGCATGGGAGGTCCTCCAGTCGCCGGCCGATGGTGGCGGGCCGGGCCGGGGGGTGCAAGGGGAGGATGCCCGGGCCGGTGCAGGGCGGGTGCGTTGGCTACCCCGCCGCGGCCCATAGTGTCCCGCCATGCGAGTCCTGCCGCGGACGGTCCTGAAGGAGGTGCTGCTGCTGGGCTCCTTCTACGCCGCGGTCTACCTCGGGCTGATCCTGGCCGGGGCGGCCATGCCGCTGATCAAGCAGGGGGCTCCGATCGGGGCGGTCCTCGCCTTCATCCCCGAGCAGGCCCTGCTGCTCAGCCTGCTCGCCCTGCCCCTGGCCATGGTCACCGCCTTCCTGGCCTGCATCGGCCGTATGCGCGAGGATGGCGAGCTGACCGCCCTGCAGGCGGCCGGGGTCGGCACCTGGCAGGTCGCCCGGGCCACCCTGCCCATCGCCATCCTGCTGGCGGTGTGGATGGGGGTCGCCGCCCACCTGCTGCTGCCGGGCCTCACCCTGCGGCTGTTCGAAGGGCGCGGGCAGCTGCTGCGCCAGGCCCTGGCGGCCAAGGTCGAGCGTCGCACCCCGGTGTGGCAGGAGGACACCCTGGTCCTGGCCGCGCATGGAGCCGAGGATGACCGGCTGATCGGCCTGTTCGGGGTCCAGATCGACAAGGATGAGGGCCTGTCCGCGGTCTTCGCCCCCGAGGCGCGCTGGACCGCCGATCCCGGCGACGACGACGAGACGCCAGCCCTGGGCCTGGAGATGCGCCAGGCCCGCCTGATGGTGCGCGAGGCCGGCGAGCCTCCCCGCGTCGCCACCGCCGTCCTGCCCAGTTGGTCGGTGCGCATCCCGACCGGCCGGGGCAACTACCAGGACAAGGCGGACTCGCTGTCCACCGCCGAACTGCTGAAGCGCATCCGCAGCGCGCCCGAGAAGACCCCGCGCGAGCAGCGCGCCATGCGCAACTACGAACGCGCCTGGCATACCCGGCTGATGCTGCCGGTGGCGATCATCGCCCTGTGGGCCTTCTCGTGCGGCCTCGCGCTCGCGGTCGGACGCGGCAACCGCATGCTCTCGGTCTGCCTCGGCATCGTCACCGTGGTCGCGGTGCTGTTCCCGGCCATGGTGCTGGCGAAGGAGGTCGGTGAGCGCCTGCTCATCGACGCGGCGGTCTGGGTCTGGCCGCCGCCCCTGATCATCGGCGCGGTCGGCGCCTGGCTGCTGCGGAGGCACCGGTGAGCGCCGCCATGCCCACCCTCGACCGGCATCTCGCCGGGCAGTTCCTGCGCAACACCGCCATGGTCGCCGCCGCCACCGTGGTGGTGTTCATGGTCCTCGACGTGCTGCTCGGGTTCCAGCTGCTGACCCGGCAGGCGCCCTCGCCGTGGACCAAGCTGGAGCTGTTCGCCTGCCGCGTGCCCGGCCTGCTCAACTTCGCCATCCCGGTGGCGGCGGTCATCTCGGTGCTGGCCACGGCCGCGCCGATGCTGCGCCGCGGCGAGTTCACCGCCCTGGGCGCGGCCGGCATCCCCTTGCAGCGCTCGACCCGGGCCCTGCTCATCGGCTGCCTGGCCCTGGGCATGGTGGACACCGTGGTGGCCGATCTCGCCACCCCGCCGGCCACCGCCCGGGCCCTGGCCTTGCAGGACCTGCTGGAGGGGCAGAACCGCGAAGGCCGGGTGTGGCGCAGCGACGACGGCTCCACCTGGTTCGCCGGCGGCGCGAAGCTGGTCGGGGTCGACCAGCCCGTGCTCAAGCAGGTCGTGGTCGCGGGGCCGGACGCCATGGTGCTGGCCGGCAGGATCGTGTGGTCACGTGGCGGCTGGAGCTCGCCGACCGGCTGCACGGTGCTGCGCGTCGAAGGCGGGGCGCAGCGACTCGAACGGGTGCCGCCCGGCCCGCTGCCGCGGGGCGCCGCCCTGGCCCTGGCTCCGGACGACCTCTACCGCCGCCTGCTGCCGCGCTACACCATGACCAGCGCCGAGCTGCTGGCCCGCGCCGAGCGTGCGGACATCGCCATGTTCTGGTCCCGCCTGGTGCGCGTGCTGATCCCGCCGCTGGCGGCGATGGCGGCGCTGGCGGTCTTCGTCCGCTTCCGCAACCGCGACCGCATCGCGGTGGCGGTGGTGCAGGCAACCGGCGCCGGACTGCTGCCGGTGGTCCTGCTGGTGCTCGCCGGGATGGCCGCTGACACGGCGCCGTTCCATCCCGCCCTGGCGGTGGCGTCCGGCTGCGTCCTGGCCAGCATCCCGCCGCTGTGGTTGTGGTGGCGCTGGCGGATGTGAGCGCTCAGCCGCCGGCCCGGGCCGAGCTGGCGTAGAGCGCGGCGTAGCGCCCGCCCGCCGACATCAGAGCGTCGTGGGTCCCCTGCTCGGCGATCATGCCGTCGTGGATCACCACGATGCGGTCGGCGTCGCGCACGGTCGCCAGGCGGTGGGCCACGATCACAGCGGTGCGACCCTCGCATAGGCGCCTGAGCGCGCGGCGGATGCGCCGCTCGGTGTGGATGTCGACCGCGCTGGTGGCCTCGTCCAGGACCAGCACGCGGGGATCGGCGATGAAGGCGCGCACCAGGCAGACCAGCTGGCGCTGGCCGTGGCTGAGCTGGCCGCCGCCGGCACCGCATTCCGTGTCCAGCCCCTTGGGCAGCGCCAGCAGCACCTCGTCTGCGCCCAGCGCGGCCACGGCCGCGTCCAGCTCGGCATCGGTCGCCGCCGGCCGCGCCAGGCGTAGGTTGTCGCGGATGGTGCCGCTGAAGAGGACGTTGTCCTGCGGCACCACCGCGACCTGGCGGCGCAGGCTGTCCTGGGT
>JAFLCQ010000071.1 GCA_017302815.1 Planctomycetota bacterium | reverse complement strand
GCTCGGCCGCAGCTGGAGGGCGCGGCGCGACGGTGCGCAACGCGGTCCAGCCGGCGGCGGCGATGCCGGCGGCGGCGAGGACGGCGAGCGGGGCGAAGCGGCTGAGGATGGGATGCATGGTCCGGCTCACAGGGGGACGGTGGCAGGCGCCGGCTCCGCCGTGGCGGCGGTGGCGGGATCGAAGCGGCGACGGACCAGGCGGACGATGTGGCCGTCCTGCATGGTGGCGATGCGGTCGCTGTAGCCGAAGACGCGGGTATCGTGGGTGACGACGATCAGGGCGCGGCCCGGTCGAATGGCGATGGCGCGCAGCAGATCCATCACCTGGCGCCCCTTCTCACGGTCCAGCGCGCTGGTCGGCTCGTCGCAGACCAGGATGCGCGGGTCGTGGACGATGGCGCGGGCGATCGCCACCCGTTGCTGCTGCCCGCCCGAGAGGCTGTCGGGTGGGGCGTCGAGGCGGGCCTCCAGGCCGACCAAGGCCAGGGTCGCGGCGGCACGGTCCATGGCGCGGCGTCTCCTCCAGCCTGCGATCTGCAGGGGCAGGGCGACATTCTCCTGAACCGTCAGGGTGGGCACGAGGTTGAACTGTTGGAACACGAAGCCGACGTTGCGGGCGCGGAAGTCGGCCTGCAGGCGGCCGGGGAGGCGTGCCAGATCCTCGCCGAGCAGGCGGACGCTGCCGGCGTCCTGACGCAGGATGCCGGCGACGATGGATATCAGCGTGGTCTTTCCGCAGCCCGATGGGCCGACCAGCATGAACAGCTCACCGTCCGGAACCTCCAGATTGATGCCGCGCAGGGCCTGCACCGCGGCGGAACCGCTGCCGAAGGTCCGAGTCACGCCGCGCAGGCTGATGGGGGCATCGCCAGCCATGTCAGCTCCGGAAGACCTGTGCAGGATCCAGGCGCAGCAGGTTGCGGGCGCAGATGGCCGCCGCGCTCAGGCTGATCATCAGCACCGCGGCCAGCACTATCGCCAGCAGCTCCGGTTCCAGGCGGTAGGACAGGTCGGTGCCTGCCAGCATGGCACCGAAGGCGGTGGCTGCGCCCACCCCCAGGCCGTAGCCGATCAGGGCGGCGAACAGCGCCTGGTACAGGAGCATGCCGACCAGGCGTCCGTCGCGCATCCCCATCGCCTTGAGGGCGGCGAAGATGCGACGGTTGTCGTGCACATACTGATTGAAGGTCTGGCCGGCGATGGCGGCGCCGACCACGAAGCCCAGCAGCACGGCGATGGCGAAGTTGGCCGGGATGCCGGTGCGGTAGAGATAGTAGTCGTAGACATGCCGGCTGATGGCAGCGCTGGTGCGCGCTGCCAGTCCGGTCGTCGCTGCGATGCGTCTGCAGGCCACCTCGGGATCCTGACCGGGTCCGACACCGGCGAGGATGATGTTGAAGGCCCGGTCCGTGTTGATGTCGATGGCGGAGAGGTGCGATCGCAGCATGTAGATCGTGGGCAATAGGACCAGGTTCAGAGTCGAGCGGCACAGACCGACCACGGTCATGCGCCGACCGGCAATCTGCAGGCTATCGCCGACCGAGAGCGGCTGTCTGCTGCCGTCCGGTCGTATGGTGGCCAAATGCGTGCTAGCGCTGTGCTGATCGACGATGATCGTGTCGGGTCTGCGCAGGTCCTGCACCGATCCCGCGACCATCTTGTCCACGGAGGGGGCGCCGATCAGGGTCGCGTCGTCGATGCCCATCACGACCGCCGATCCGACCTCGCCATCGGACAGGCGCAGCATGACCTGGCGGCGGCTGAGCGGTACGGCCCAATGCACGCCATCGACGGCGCGCACGGCGTCGAGATAGCGTTCATTCAACGGTTCGCTGCGGTCCAGCTCCGGCATGCCGGGATCGGTGATCCACAATTCGACCTGCGGTGTGTCGGTGACGTGGCCATACACCAGCACCATGACACCGCGGAACACCGCGCCCTGCTGTACCATCAGCAGGGTGCCGAATGCCAAGCCGAAGACGATGCCCAGGAATTTGGAACGGTCGCCGACCAGCATGGTCAGCGCGGTCCGCATCATGGCGACCGGTCGATGCGGCGGGTCCGCGCGTCGAGGTAGGGTTGCAGCAGCGGGTGGCTGCGCATGCCCTCGTCCAGGGAGCGGACAAGCGGCTGCAGCAGGCCGGCGGCCTGCGGTCGGCCCAGCAGGCTGCGCAGGCTGCGACGGTCGATGCGGTAGGGCACGCGCAGGCCGCGGAAGTCGACCGGCGTCCCGATCGCCTGGAAGGCCAGGCCCATGGTCCGGCCCAGCAGTTCGAGTCGCGGCTCCATCAGGGTCAGGAGGTAGTCGAGTCGCAGTTCGACGGCGATGTGCGCCGCCGCCAGCCACATCAGCCCGGCCAGGCCGCGGCGCTGCCGGCTTTCGGCGGCCCACTGCACGGGCGGTATGCCCCAGGGCGGAGTCTCGGTATCGGCGTCGAAACGACGAAAGGCGGATGTGATGCAGAATCGCGACAATTCGGCGCAGCCGCGGCGGGCATCGCCATCTGCCGGTATGGCCCGCGCGGTGAGACTGCTGCAGACCTGCTCGACATGGAAGAGGGCGCGGGGATGCATTGGATCGGCCAGCATCAGGCGGAAGCACGCGACCGGCAAGCCGGTGGGGCGGTAGTTGGCGATCACCTGCACCGATCGCAGATCGGCGGTGTCGCGCTCGCGATGATCGGGGAAGCGCTCGGCAGGTTCATAGCCCAGCTCCTGGCAATAGACCTGCCAGCGCACGGCGAAGGCCTGCGCCTCGGTGCCGTCGTCGCAGGCGATGCGCAGCGCGAAGAGGCGGTGGATGTCCGGTGTCGGCAGGAGGATCCGCTCAGGCAGGCACGGCGTCGGCATCAGCGCCGAGGGGGTGCGCTGGTAGCGGAAATGCGACACTTGGCGGTTGTGGATCGGGGTCTGGCAGGCGGTCTGTTCGTCGGTCATGCGTGATCCGTGCGGGAGGCCAGGTGGATGGCGAAGGCATGCGGCGTCGGGTGCTCGAGGATCACTGCCGGATCGATGCTGCATCCCAGGTCGCGTTCGAGCTCGCCGGTCAGGGTGATGGCATCCAGCGAGTCGATGCCCAGTTCGTTGAATGGGCGGAGCGGATCGATGCTGGCAGGTTCGCGCCTGCGCATGCGACCGATGTGACCTAGGATCAGCTTCAGGACATGGCTGTCGTCTCGGGGAAGACCGAGGCTCTCGGATGTGCTCACGGCACCCACCGCCGACCGGCATGGGCGCGCCGGCCGAGAGAGCACATGATCAGGTAGAGGATCAGCGTCTGGCGTGGATCGTGTCGCAATGCGCTGGGCGGACGGTTGGTGAGGCGCCGTCGCCGTCGTGGGCGTCTCATGCCGGAACCCCGGCGGCGCTCCAGCCGCCATCGCGCAACCGATCGGCGCAGGCTGATCGCCGCACCTTGCCCGAGGTCGTGCGCGGTAGGCGGCCGACGCGTTCGAAGAGTACCAGGTCGGGCTGGATGCCATGCTCGGCCCAGACCGCCTGACGTACGCAGGCGGCGATGTCCGCGCGAGCAGCCTCATCGTCGGGGATGCGCGTGAGCTCGATGGCCAGCCCCAATCGCTGGTCGGCGTCGGTCTGGAAGGCGGCGCAGGAACCGCCGGTGCAGGCAGCGACCTTGGTCTGTACGGTCGTCTCGATGTCCTCGGGATGGTATTTGCGGCCGTTGACGATCAGCAGGTCCTTGATGCGTCCGGCGATGCACAACTGCCTGTCGGCGATGAAGCCGAGGTCTCCGGTCCGCAGCCAGCGACGTGGGTCGCCGGCCAGTCGCGCGCCGAACACCGCTTCGCTCAAGGCGGGACGTCCCCAGTAGCCGGCGGCGACATGGCCGCCGCTGACCCACACCTCACCGACACTGCCATCCGGCCTGCGGATACCACGGTCGGGGTCGACGATGGCCACCGCATCCTCGGGTACTGGCCGTCCGCATGCAACGCGCTCGATTCCGTCCTCCGGCGAGGGCACCAGCAGCGGCAGGCGTCCGGCAGGCCCGGCCGAAACCATCAGCGTGGCCTCGGCCAGACCGTAGCAGGGCAGGAAGGACTCGGCGCGGAATCCGGTCGGCGCCAGCAGGGCGGCGACCCGCCGCAGGGTGTCTGGTCGCACCGGTTCGGCACCGGAATAGGCCACGCGCCAGCACGATAGGTCCAGGCCGGCGAGGTCACTTGGGGCGACGCGTTCGGCCAGCAGCCGCCAGGCGAAATCCGGTCCGCCGCTGATCGTGGCGCGATACGTGGATATGGCGCGCAGCCAGCGCAGGGGCTTCCGCACCATCGCTTCCGGGGTCATGTGCGCCCAGTGCATGCCGCGCAGCAGCACATCCGCCACCGAACCGACCAGGCCCATGTCGTGGTGCAGGGGCAGCCAGCTGACACCAACATCCTCGCGGTGCGTGCCGAAGCCGGCGGCGATGGCCATCGAGTCGCACAGCAGGTTGCCGTGCGTGACCACCACTCCCTTGGGATCGCCGGTCGAGCCCGAGGTGTATTGCAGGAATGCCGGAGTCCGGTCATCCACCGGCGGTCCGTCGAGGGGCTCGCCATCGGGGGCGGTGGAAGCGTCCACCAGAACCGGCAGGCCGGTGGCGTCGGAAATCGCGGCCAGGCGCGGCTGTGCGGCAGCGGTGGTCAGCAGCAGGCTGGGCGAGCAGTCAGCCACGATCCGCTGCAAGCGCTCCTGCAGCCTGCGCGTGGTCGGCGGATGCAGCGGCACCGCCGTGACGCCGGCGATGAGGCAGGCGCAGAATGCCACCACGAACTCGCGTCCGGGCGGGTGCAGCAGCATGACGCGTTCGCCGCGCAGCTGGCGTAGGCGTCCGGCGAGATCCTCGGCTTGGCGCAGGAGTTCGCCGTAGGTCAGGATCTCCGCGCCGTCATCCCCGCCATCACGCAGAAAAGAGAGAGCGGGTCGCGCTGGACCATCCTCGGCATGCCGTCGCAGGATGGCGTGGATGGTACCTGTGGCGGGCGGGGCGGAGAATGCGGCCATGATGTGCACCTGCTGATGGTCACCTGCCGGCGCGGCCGGCGGCCATAACCATGATCACGTGATGCCGGCGGTTATGAGCGTGCTTGTCGGCGGCAGGTGTCAGATGAATGCAGGACGCAGCACCACGATTTGAGCGCGCGACGGCGTTCTCGCGCACGGTAGGGTGGATCACGGATGGCGAAATGGCCGAACTGGGGCGCAAGCGCGTCGCCATCGCCGGGCTGGGTGGGGTTGGCGGCAGACATCTGCTCACCCTGACGCGATTGGGCATCGGGCGCTTCAATTTGGCGGAGATGGACGCCTTCGAATTGGCGAATTTCAACCGTCAGGCCGGGGCACGATGCTCGACCATCGGCCTGCCGAAACTGGAGGTGATGGCAGGCTTGGCTCAGGACATCAACCCCGAGTTGGATCTGCGTCTGTTCCCGGAAGGCCTGACCGACGGAAACCTGGTCTCGTTCCTCGATGGGGCCGACCTCTACGTCGACAGCCTGGACTTCTTTGCCTTTGAGGCCCGTCGCGCGGTCTTCGCCGCCTGCGATCGCATGGGTATTCCGGCGATAACCGCGGCACCGCTGGGCATGGGTGCGGCGCTGCTGTGCTTCCGTCCTGGCGGCATGACCTTCGAAGACTATTTCCGACTCGCCGGGTGCGATCCTTTCGAGCAGTCCTTACGCTTGCTGGTCGGCCTGGCACCGGCGCATCTGCATGCCGGGTATCTCGCCGATCGCAGCCGGGTTGACCTGGCGGGCGGCAACGGGCCGTCCACGGCGATGGCCTGCGAACTGTGCGCCGGTATCGCCGGCAGCGAGGCGTTGCGCATCCTGCTGCACCGATCAGGCGGACGCTGGGCTCCGCATGGCCTACAGTTCGACGCCTACCGTCAGCGCCTGGCGCGCACGTGGATCCCCTGGGGCAATGCACATCCATTGCAGCGTCTGCGTTTGGCGCTCGCGCGGCGTTTTCTGGCTCCGGCCCGGACGACGGCATGAGCCGGCTGTCCGCGGGTTCCAGCCCGATGGCCGCCATCCTCGATCTCGCGCGGTGGGCTCCGAGTGGCGATAATGCCCAGCCGTGGTCCTTTTGCCTGACCGGTCCGGAGCGAGCCATCCTCACGGTCCGCGACCAGTCCGCGACATGTCTTTTCGAACGTGACGGCCGCTGCGGCCTGATGTCGGTGGGCATGCTGCAGGAGAACATCCGCATCGCAGCCTCGACTGTAGCTCGGCGGATCGAGTGGACCCGGCTGGGGGGCGGTGACCGAGCGCCGGTGTTCGCCTGCACGTGCCCATTGGATCCCTATGTGGTGCCGGATCCGCTGGCGCGCTGGATCATGTGCCGCTCGGTCAACCGGCGGACCTATGCCACGGCGGAGCTTGGGTCGGCCGCATGCGATGCCCTGCGTGCGGGGTTGAGTCCGGGTTTCACCCTGCGTCTCGCTGTCGGCCGCGAGCGGCGGCGATGGGCATGGATGAACCAGCGTGCGGCTCGCATCCGTCTTGACACGCGCGAAGGGTTCGATTTGACGCGGCGCATCATCGACTGGGGTGTCGATGTCAGCGAGGAACGCATCCCTGACCGGGCCCTCGGTCTGCCGCGCATCATGCTGGGGATCGCGCGTCTCCAGCTGTCATCGTGGTCGATGACCAGCTTCGCCAACCGCTGGCTGGGCGGCACCTGTCTGCCGAGATATCTGCTGGAATGGCGCCCGGGTCTGGCCTGTGCTGCGCATGTCGCCGTGGAGGCTGATCGCATGGACGACAGCACCGACGGCTGGTTGCGTGCTGGCGCGGCGGTGCAGCGTTTCTGGCTGACGGCCACCGGGCTGGGATTGCATCACCAGCCGGGAATGACGCCGCTCATCTTCGCGCGCTATGTGCGTGATGGCATCAGGTTCACTGATCACGCACCGGCTGTGGCTGCGGCGCACGAGGCGGCCGACAGCCTGCGACATCTGCTCGGGCCGCAGGCGCTTGAACGCGCGGTATGGCTGGGACGCATCGGTTACGCCGAGCCTGCCTCGGCGCGGTCGATCCGTCTGCCGCTGGAGCGGCTGGTGGATGGCTATGCTGCGGAAACGGAGGCGCCATGCGCATCCTGATCACCGGAGCCGGTGGTCTGCTGGGGCGGGCATTGGTCCGGCGCTGGCAGGACCGGCATGTGTTGTTGCCGCTGGGGCGGGCGGATCTGGATGTCTGCGACGTGGCAGCCTGCCATGCCGCCGTCACCGGCTTCCGGCCAGATGCGGTGGTGCACTGCGCTGCCGCCACCGCCGTCGACCGCTGCGAGACGCAGCGCGAAGAAGCCTTCCGCATCAACGCCAGGGGGTCGGCAGCGATCGCTGCGGCCTGCCACCGCGCCGCCGTCCGTCTGGTGGCGATCAGCACCGACTACGTCTTTTCGGGCGCGCTGGGTCGGCCATGCGACGAGTGGGATCGGCCCGATCCGCTTTCGGTGTACGGGATCAGCAAGCTGGCCGGAGAGCAGGCCGTGCGCGAGCATTGCCCAGATCACTGCATCGTTCGCACGGCCTGGCTCTACGGTTCCGGGGGCCAGGGCTTCGTCCAGGCCATGCTGAAGTTCGGCGCCGCGGAAGGGCCGCCGCTGCGTGTGGTCGACGACCAGCGTGGGGACCCGACGTCGGCAACGGCGTTGGCGGATGGGCTGGGACGCGTGCTGATGGCCGGGATGGTCGGGACGGTGCACCTGAGCTGCGCCGGCGGCGGAACCACCCGCTACGATCTGGCGCGCGAGATCCTGGCGCTACGCGGACTGGCGCGGTCGATTGAGCCCTGCTCCAGCAGCGCATGTCCGCGACATGCGCCGCGGCCGGCTGACAGCCGGCTCGATAACATGGTCATGCGCCTGCATGCCATGCCGGCCTTGCCGCATTGGCGCGAGGCCTTGGCCGATTTCCTGCAGGAGCATCCGGATGGCTGATCCCTCCGTTCCCGAGATCCACCACCCGCGCCGCATCCTGGTCACAGGCGGCGCCGGGTTCATCGGATGCAACCTGGTCCGCCATCTGCTGACGACCCACGGCTCGCTGCGCGTCGTCGTGCTGGATGCCCTGACCTATGCCGGCTCGGCGGCCAACCTCGATGGCATCGATGCGGCGCATCCCGGCAGGTACCGGTTCATCCACGGCGACATCCGCGACCTGCCGCTCCTGTGCGGGATCCTGGCTGACGAGATGATCGACACGGTGATCCATCTTGCCGCCGAGAGCCACGTCGACCGGTCGATAGCCGATCCCCTGGGCTTCGTCAGCAGCAATGTGCTGGGAACGGCGACCCTGCTGCATGCCGCACGGCTCGCCTGGCGAGATCGCGGCGATGTCCGTTTCCATCACGTCAGCACCGACGAGGTGTTCGGCTCGTTGGGCCCGGTTGGCTGCTTCGACGAGACCTCGCCGTATGCCCCGTCCAGCCCCTACAGCGCCAGCAAGGCCGGCAGCGATCACCTGGTCAGGGCCTGGGGCCGGACCTACGGTCTGCCGGTGACGGTCAGCAACTGCTCCAACAACTACGGGCCGTACCAGTTCCCGGAGAAGCTCATTCCGCTGATGATCGCCAATGCGCTGGCCGGCCGGCCGCTGCCCGTCTATGGGGATGGTCGCAACGTCCGTGACTGGCTGCATGTGGACGACCACGTCGAGGCCATCGATCGGGTGATGCGCTGCGGCCTGGTCGGGGCCACCTACTGCATCGGTGGCGGTGCCGAGCGCGGCAACATCGACATCGTGCGCGCCATCTGCGCGCTGCTGGACGAACTCCGCCCGGATCCGGGCGGATCCCACGAACGGCTGATCGCCTACGTCGCGGATCGTCCTGGCCACGACCTCCGCTACGCCATCGATCCTTCCCGCATCGGCCGCGAGCTGGGTTGGCGGCCAAGGCGTTCCTTCGCGGCTGGGCTGCGTGCCACAGTGGCGTGGTACCTCGACCATGCGGAATGGCTGCGTCGCATCACGGCAGTCCCTGCTGCGCATGGCGCGGCACCATGAACGGAGGCGGCGTCATGCGTGGCATCATCCTGGCCGGCGGGGCCGGCACCCGTCTGCATCCCTGCACGAACGTGGTCAGCAAGCAGCTGCTGCCGGTTTACGACAAACCGATGATCTACTATCCGCTGAGCGTGCTGATGTTGGCGCGCATCCGCGAGGCGCTGCTGATCAGCACGCCGCAGGATCTGCCACGCTTCCGCGACCTGCTCGGCGACGGTTCGCGCTTCGGCATGCGCCTGGCCTATGCCGAGCAGCCGCGACCCGAGGGCCTGGCCCAGGCTTTCATCATCGGCCGCGAGTTCCTGGCCGGCGGTCCCGCCTGCCTCATCCTGGGGGACAACCTGTTCTACGGCCAGGGCCTGTCCACGGTGGTGCGCCGGGCCGCATCCATAACCAGTGGAGCCGCCATCCTCGCCTATCGCGTCGCGGATCCCAGCGCCTACGGCGTGGTCGAGTTCGATGCGGGCGGTGCCGCGATCGGCTTGGAGGAGAAGCCGCGGGCACCGCGGAGCCCCTACGCCGTGCCCGGTTTCTACTGCTATGGCCCCGATGTCTGTGACGAGGCGGCGCGTCTGCGGCCATCGGCCAGGGGCGAATACGAGATCACCGACCTCAATCGCCGCTACCTCGATCGCGGCGAGCTGCGGGTCGAGGTGATGGGGCGGGGGATCGCCTGGCTCGACACCGGCTCGCATCAGAACCTGCTGCAGGCCGGGACCTTCGTCGAGGCGATCGAGACACGCCAGGGCATGCAGATCGCCTGCCTGGAGGAGATCGCACTGCGCAACGGATGGATCTCGGCGGCGCAGTTGCGGACGCAGGTCGAGACGATGGGGCGCAACGGCTATGCCGACCACCTGCGCCGGCTGCTGGCCGAGGAGATGGCGGCATGAGGCGGATCGCGACCGGCCTGGCGGATCTCGCCGTTCTCGAGGCTGACGTCTTCGTCGACGAGCGCGGCTGGTTCATGGAGGCCGCCAACCGTCGCACGCTGGCGGATCTCGGCATCGTCGCCGATTTCGTGCAGGACAACCAGTCGCTGTCGCATCGCGACGTGCTGCGCGGCCTGCACTACCAGATCGGACGTCCGCAGGCCAAGCTGGTACGCTGCCTGGGGGGGGCTGTCTTCGACGTCGCCGTCGACCTGCGGCGGAACGGTCCGCACTTCGGGCGCTGGTACGGGACCGAACTGAGCGCCGCCAATCGCCGCTCGCTGTGGATCCCCGCCGGCTTTGCGCATGGATTCCTGACCCTGTCGCCGACGGCGGAGGTGCTCTACAAGGTCGATGCCTACTGGGACCGCAGCGCCGAACGGGGACTGCGCTGGGACGATCCGGACGTGGCGATCGACTGGCCGCTTGCGGGTCGCAGCCCGTGCGTGTGCGATCGCGATCGCGCCCTGCCTGCACTCGCGCGGATCCCGCTGCAGGATCTGCCGATTTGCACAGCCACCCCACGAGCCAGTGCGTGACCCGGCGTCGGGTCCTGTTCGTGGCCGAGGCGGCGTCGCTGGCCCACGTCGGTCGTCCGGCCGTCCTGGCACAAGCCCTCGACCCAGGACGCTACGAGGTGGTCTTCGCTGCGCATCGCCGGGTGTGGCCGCTGCTGCGCGAGGTGCGCGGAACCCTGCGCAGCATGGCGTCGGCATCGCCGTCCGCGTTCTCCGCGTCCATCGCCGCAGGCCGGCCCGTGTTTCCCGCCAGCACCCTGCGCCGCTACGTGGCCGAGGATCTCGCCCTGCTCGCCGAGGTCGAACCGGACCTCGTGATCGGCGACCTGCGCCTGTCCCTGGCGGTCAGCGCCCGGCTTCTGGGCATCCCCTATGCCGCGATCGCCAATGCGCATTGGAGCCCCGATGCCCCTGCCGGCTGGCCTCCCAGCCCGGTACTGCCGCTGACCCGCCGTTGCGGAGCGCTCGGGCGGGGCGTCGTCTCCGCGCTGATGCCGATCGGGATGCGCCTGCATGCGCGGTCGATGGGCACGGTCTGGCGCGAGCACGGCCTGATTCCACCGCGCAGCCTCGCTCATCTGTATACCGATGCCGATGCCGTCCTCTTTGCCGATCCACCGGGCTGGGTCGATACGTCATCGGCGCCGTCCACCCATCACCATCTGGGGCCGCTGCCGTGGTCTCCACCCTGCCCCGCTCCGCCATGGCTGTCGGAGCTGCAACGCACCCCAGGATGGATCTACGTCTGCCTCGGCAGCACGGGCGACCGCACCTTGCTGCCGGCGGTGATCGACGGATTGCTGCTGCTCGGCCGTCCGATCGTCGTGGCCACCGCCGGGGCGCAGTTGCCGCCAGGGCAGCTGCAGCGCGTTCGGCATGCGCCGATGCTGCCAGGCGACACGATGGCGGACGGCGCTGCGCTGGTGGTGTGCAATGGCGGTGCTGGCACCGGACAGCAGGCGCTGGCCCATGGTGTGCCCATCCTTGGTATCCCGAATAATCTCGACCAGTTCCTCTACATGCGCGCGGTTGTGCGCCACGGCTGTGGTATGCAGGTGCGCGGCGATCGGCTTGATGCTCGGCGCGTTCGCGATGCGGCTGCGCTACTGATCACGGACGCTGCATGGAGCCGACGCGCTCAAGCGATGTGTCGGCACATGGATCCCGCAGCGGCGGGAGGCCGGTTCCGAGCCGTGATCGATGACCTGCTGCAATGCGGGAATGTTCGGGCAGCCGACTCAGCGATGGAGCTGATCCATGAGCCTGAATAACTGCGTCGGGCGCCTCGCTCTGATCTTGTGTATGTTACGTAAATAAAATTAAGACAATGACTTGCCAAATATCCAGCGTGCCAACTGCTGGATGTGGGCTGGAGGCGGAATGCGGTTATGAGCCTGCCCATCGGCGGCAGGATGCCCACTGGAGGAGGTTCGGCATGGCCCAGGACCAGGACCTCCGCCTGTCGGGCGGTGATGTGGTGGAACCGTGCTCCGAGCCCGCGCGCGACGACCGCGACCTGCTGGCCGCCTGGGTCGGACAGCGCGATGCCGGCGCGCTGCAGGCCCTCCTCGACCGGCACCGGCCCGCCGCGGTGCGGGTGTCTCTGCGCATCCTGCGCGATCCCGCCGAGGCCGAGGATGCCGCCCAGGAGGCCTGCATCGCGCTCGCCGGCCTCGACGCCATGGTCGATGGCGACGTCTCGGCATGGATCCGCGGCTGCGCATCCAAGGCCGCCCTGCAGCAGCGCCGGGCGCGGCTGCGTCGCCGCCGCCGCGAGATGCACACGGCGCCGCCTGTCGAGGCAGCGGTCGGCGATCTGCCGGCACTGGTCGATGAGTGCGTCGACCTGCTGCCCGAGCAGGACCGCCGCCTGATCGGCGACTACTTCTATCTTGAGCGCACCCAGGCCGAGATCG
>JAFLCQ010000070.1 GCA_017302815.1 Planctomycetota bacterium | reverse complement strand
GGTAGAACTGCCGTCTCCCGGGCCGCCACAGCACCACCTCGCCCGGTGCAACGGCGCTCCCGGCCGCGTCCACCTCCAGCGCATCGTGTGCGCAGAGGATGAGATGGTCGCCGGTGCCGCGCGGGCGGTCGATGGCGCAGGGGGGCAGGACGTCGCCGATGCCCAGCCCGCGCACGCGCAGGCGCGGCGAGTCCAGCGGCGGGCGGGCGAAGAATGTGCGCTGGCGCGCCGTCGGCGTGAAGCTCATTTCTGCCAAATCTGCGTCGCGCCGGGCCATGTCCAGGCACGCGCCGGAGCGCTAGTCTGCGGCCATGAACGATCCCTGCATCCTCGTCCCCGGCCTGCGCACCCGCTGGGCCACCGCCGAGAACCCCGACGCCCTGCCCGGCCGCGGCGGATCCGCCGGTGGTGGGCGCAAAGGCAGGCCCTGCGTGGTCGGTCTGCAGCCGGGGCAGACCCTGGTGCTGGCGCAGGCCCAGGGCACCTCCGGTCGTGTACGCCGCATCTGGCTGACCATCCGCGATCGTTCGCCGGCGATGCTGCGCGGTCTGCGTCTGCGCTGCTTCTGGGATGGCGCCGCCACCGCCGCGGTCGATGCGCCGGTGGGCGATTTCTTCGGCCATGGCCTGGGTGTGATCAGCGCCTTCGAGAGCGCCTGGTTCAGCAGCCCCGAGGGGCGCAGCTTCGTCTGCACCCTGCCGATGCCCTTCCGCACCGGCATGCGCATCGAACTGGTCAACGAGTCGGCGATGGCTGAGGACATGGTGTTCTATGAGGTCGACTTCACGGTCGGCGACCGCATCGAACCCGAGGCCGGCTATCTGCATGCGCACTGGCGGCGCGAGCCCAAGGGCATCCTCGGGCAGGATTTCCTCATCCTGCCCGAGCTGTCCGGCCGTGGGCGCTTCCTCGGCGCCTGCTTCAGCGTCATCCCCGATACCGCCTCCTATGGCCGCGCCTGGTGGGGCGAAGGCGAGGTGAAGGCGTTCATCGACGACGATGGCGACCTGCCGACCCTGTGCGGCACCGGCACCGAGGACTACATCGGCACCGGCTGGGCGCAGGGGCGCTATGGCCATCTCTGGCAAGGCTGTCCGGTCGCCGACGAGACGCGCTTCCGCTACGGCTTCTACCGCCTGCACGGACCGGACCCGGTGGTCTTCGACCGTCGCCTGCGCCTGAGCATCCAGCGCATCGGCTGGACCGCGCCCGACAAGCTGGTGCACATGCGCGCATCGCGTCCGCCGCTGCGCTTCCTGCATGGTCCCGAGGTCGACCTCGACCGGCTGGACACCTGGCGCACCGGCATCTTCGAGCGCGCCGGCGACGACTGGGCGAGCTGCGCCTGGTTCTACCTCGATCGTCCCGAGAGCGGCCTGCCGGAGCTGGCGCCGGTGGCGGAGCGCATCGCCGGGCTGTAGGGTCCTGCGCAATGTTGCCGATTGCGGCATTGCAGGTCACCGGGAATCACTATGGTCATGGTGTGATCGGATGAACGTCTTCCCGAATGGAGGCCGCCATGCGTCGTCGCGCCGAGATCGCCAAGCACACGGTGGAAGGGGCGCTGCATGCGCTGGAAGCGGCACGTGCCGCCGCACATGAGGCGTTGGAGATGGCCATGGCCCTGACCATCGACCCGGCCGATCTGCAGGCGATACGTGCGGCCACCAGCGAGCATGTGCGACGCATGGACGCCGCCTTGCAGGCGGTGCAGGCCGCGGTGCGCAGCGCGGTCGAGGCCGAGGCGGTGGTCGATCGCGCGGAGATCACCCGCTTCGGCATTCCCGTCCTGCGAGCCACGTCGCACCCCGGGCAGTGATGACCGTGGAGGTGTCGCATGGCATGCCATGCGTGATGCACCCGTTCCTGTCCGATGTCGATCACGAGACCGGAGCAAGGCCCCCGTCGTAGGGTTCGGTCGATGCCGATCGCCTTCGTCGTCGGTTTTCGGCACGAGCTGGCCTCCGGCCGCGCCTGCGGCCTGCACGCGCATGCGGTCTGGGAGATGGTCTACCATCCGCGGGGATCCGGCGTCACCCATGCCGGTGGGCATGAACTGGCCTTCCAGGCCGGTGACGTGGTGCTGTATCCGCCGCGCGTCGCCCATGACCAGGTCATGTCGAGTCCCGGCGAGGACTGGTGCGTGCAGGTGCGCGGCTTCACGCCGCCGCCAGAGCTGAACGGCTGCTGCTGGGCGGCGCACCTGGCCGAGGATCCGGCCGCGGTGGCGGAGCTTGCCTGGTTGACCACCGGCTCGGCCACGGCCGATGTCGCGCTCGCCAGCACCCGTGTCCATGCCGTGCTGCATGCCGCCCTCGCGAGGCGCCGTGGAGCCGGTCCGGCCATCGCCACGGTTCCGGCATCGATGCTCGCCCGACGGGCCGCGCGCCTGGCCGCGGATCGCGGGCATGAGATCGATGGGGTCGCCGCGCTGGCCCGCATGCTCGGCTCCAGCTCCGATTGGCTGCGCCATGCCTGCGCACGCGCCGGAGTCGAGTCGCCGCAGCGCATGCTGACGCGGGCGCGCCTGGCTCGGGCGCAGGCCTTGCTCGCCCATACCGGTCTGACCATCGCCGAGATCGCCCGTCAGAGCGGGTATCGCGACGATCGTTACCTGGTCGCTGTCTTCCGTCGCGAGCTGGGCTGCACGCCAGGCCAGTTGCGTGGTGGCCGATCGCGGGCGCTGCGTGGCAAGGCGCGATGAATACGCCTTGAGCTTTATCGCAACGTTAATTCTATAAGTGAGTAAGAAGAAATTCTTTGCTTTGTCGTCAGAAAATCTTATACGTACCCGGGAACGAATAAGAAAATGACCAAGCAATCCCAGATCACGCAGAAGGACCTCGCCCGCCTGGCCGGCCTGTCGCAGCAGACGGTCAATCGCGCCCTGGCCTGCCATCCCGATGTCTGCGAAAAGACCCAGCGCGAGGTGCAGCGCCTGGCCCAGGAACACGGCTACCGTCCCAACGCCGCCGCCCAGGCGATGCGTTCGGGGCGGCATGGCTGCGTCCTGCTGCTGATGAGCACCGATCGCGGCAAGAGCTTCCTGCCCAACGGCCTGCTGGATGGCATCCACGACGAACTCGCCGCCCACGACCAGCGGCTGATGATCGCCAACCTTGACGACGAGACCTTCGGTTCCGCCTCGATCCTGCCGGCGGTCCTGCGCCGGTGGACTGCCGACGGCATCATCATCAATTACACCCATTCCATCCCGCCGCGGCTGGAGGAGTTGCTGGGCACACTGCAGCTGCCGGTGGTGTGGATCAATGTGAAGCGGGACGCGAACGCCGTCTATCCGGACGATCGCAGCAGCGGAGCGCAGGCCACGCGCCGGCTGCTGGAGCTGGGCCACCGCCGGATCGCCTTCGTGAACACGATGAGCGAGAAGCACTACAGCACCATCGATCGTCGTGGCGGCTACGAGGACGCGATGCGCGAGGCCGGGCTGCCGGCCGACTGCCTGCTGGTGCCGGATCGCTTCCCCGAGGCGTCCGAGCGGCGCGAGATCCTGCGCGCGTTCCTGCGCCGGGAGCCGCGCCCATCCGCGATCGTCACCGCCCGGCCGCACGACGCCCTCACCGTGCGCCTGCTGGCCCTGGAGATGGGCCTGCGTCTCCCCGCCGACCTCTCGCTGATGACCATCTCCGAGGCGGTCGAGGACCGCGACGGCACGGCGCTGTCAGCGATGCTGGTCCCCGAGCGCGAGGTCGGCCGCACGGCAGTGTCGCTGCTGCTGCGCGGCGGAGACCCGTCCGCTGCGCTGCCCGCCGTATCCGTGCCGCCGATCCCCTTCGATGGCGAAAGTGTCTGCCCGTTCCGTGGTGCCGTCTGAGGCATCGCGCCGCCCGATCATCAGGAGCCGCCATGCCACATCCCATACCGCCATCCTGCGCATGGCTGCTCGCCCTGGTCGCGCTGGCGCTGGCATCCCCAGGCGTTGCCGGCGAGGCACCGGCGGCTCCCGATGCCCGGACCGTGCTCGATGACTGCTCCAAGCCGTGGACCTTCGCCTACCTGGAGTGGAAGGACACGGTGCGCAACCAGAACGGATGCCTGGTGCTTGCCGGCGT
Organism: Planctomycetota bacterium; assembly: GCA_017302815.1. Classification (GTDB taxonomy): domain Bacteria; phylum Planctomycetota; class UBA11346; order UBA11346; family UBA11346; genus UBA11346. The sequence continues at coordinate 8,317 of JAFLCQ010000070.1, read as the reverse complement.
CAAGTGCACGGGCGGGGTCGGGATGAAGCAGGCCCGCGATCTCACCCCGTATGCGGACAGTTCCCCAGTCCTGCGGGTGAAGGTCGGTGCCGGGAACACGGCCAAGGGCATCGCCTTCTCGCTCTTCGACGCCGATGGGCGCCGCGGGCGTTTCAATTTCACCCTGCCTGCGGCCTCGGACGCGTTCGTCGAGATCACGCCGCAGGGCGCGGTTCCGCTCGCGTCGCCCAACAGCACGGAGGACGCGCAGAAGGAGCCGAGCCAGACCCCGCTCGATCTTGCACGCATCACGCAATACCAGCTGAGCGGCGATTGGAGCAAGAACGTCCTCGATATCGAGGTCGACGCCATCGTGCTGGCGGCTCCGGACGCGCAGCTCAGCGCCGAGCGCAGCGCGTATGCCCGCGAGCGCGCCGAGGCCGCGGCCACGGCGGCGCGTCAGGCGGCCGAAGAGCAGGAGCGGCAGGCGAAGCGGCGCCAGGACATGATCCGCATGTACACGCCGGGACGCGACCAGGCCCCGGTGATCACGCACACGGCGTTGGCGGCGCCCGACATCATCGCCGTGACCATCGAGGCGCAGCGCATCGTGCCGCAGACCGTGACGGCCTATGAACCGCAGCCTGGCGATGAGAAGATCCTGGTGAACTGGGCAGATGGCGGTGTCCGCTACGCCAAGCTCAAGCGCGGCGGGAAGCAGATCGGGATCCTGCAGGGGAAGGGGCTCGACCATCTGTCGACCCCCGAGCGGGTCGAGGGCGACCCGTTCCTCGAGTTCCTCGCCGACGATCCCGCGAACTACGCCATCACCTCCAGCGACGATCCGGCCTACGCGACGGCGCAGCGGCCGCTGCAGGTCCATCGCAAGACCATGCCGATCGACGCGCAGCTGCCCGGCGGCGCCTTCCCCACCCGGCATCGGCTGTACCTGCGCATGCCGACCGCGATCAGCGCCGGCAAGACCTATACGGTGCGCACCGGCAGGCTGAACGTGCGCAATCCCGATCCGCAGTTCACCGCCGACTGGGCGCGCCTGGTCAGCGAGTCGATCCATGTCAGCCAGATCGGCTACCGCCCGAGCGACCCGGTGAAGCAGGCGACTCTGTCGATCTGGCTGGGCACCGGCGGCGCCTACCGCTTCGCCGACGGCATGCGCTTCAGCGTGGTCGACGAGGCGACGCGCAAGCCGGTGTGGTCCGGTCGCAGCGAACTGGCCCTGGACGTGGACGGGACCGAGCGGCTGTGGACCCTGCCGCCGCAGAACTTCTCGCGCACGGCGGTGTGCCGGCTGGATTTCAGCGCCGTCCGCCAGCCAGGCACCTACCGCATCTACGTCGACGGGGTCGGCAGCAGCCTGCCCTTCGAGATCGGCGAGGGGGTCTGGGAGAAGGCGTTCCTGGTGCAGATGAAGGGGCTGTACAACAACCGCAGCGGCGTCGAGATCGGCCCGCCCTACAGCGATTTCCGCAAGCCGCGCGACTTCCATCCCGATGACGGCGCGGTGGTGACCCGCTCCGGGTACGATGTGATGATCAAGGGCCAGTACAGCGCCGGCACCAAGGGGATCCCGGCCGAGGACACCCGTGAAGCGGTCGCCAACGCGTGGGGCGGATACCATGACGCCGGCGACTGGAACCCCCGCCGGGTCAGCCACATGCACACCACCCTGGCGCAGCTGGAGCTGGTCGAGCTGTACCCCGGCTACATGAATGGCCTGGCGCTGAACATCCCGCGCACGCCGGGCATCCCCGACATCATCACCGAGGCCCTGTTCGAGATCGACTGCTTCCGGCGCATGCAGCTGCCGGACGGGGGGATCCCGTTCGGCATCGAGTCGCCGATCGATCCCCTGGCCGGCGAGGTCAGCTGGCTGTCCACGCAGCACCTCTACGTCCTCGCGCCGAACATGCGCGACTCCTGGCTGTATGCGGCCGTCGCCGCCCGGGCGGCGAAGGTGCTGCGGCCGATAGATCCCGCGCTGGCGCAGGTCTACCAGGACAGCGCCCAGCGGGCGTATGCCTGGGCTGAGGCCGATTATGCGCGGCGCAATGCCGACCGCAGCATCTCCACGCTGCTCGACCTGTGGATGGCGGTGGACGCGCGCAACCTGTCCTCGCTGGTGCTCTACGATCTGCTGGGCGACAAGGCCTATCACGATGCCTTCGTCGCCAGCACCTGCCTGACGCGGCCGAATGAGGACATCTGCGCCTGGGGCGTGCACATGCAGAGCGGCGCGGCATTCCTCTACGCCCGCCTCGATGACGCCAAGGCGGACCGGCAGCTGAAGCAGGCGGCACTGGCGGCGGTGGTCAAGCTGGCGGACGATTCCCTGGCCTACGCGGCCGGCAACGTGTTCGGGGTGACGCAGCGCGAGAAGGGCAGGCCGATATTCGCCGGCTTCTTCAGCACCTCGGGTGGGCTGGAGCTGGCGCGTGCGCACTACCTGACCGGCAAGGCGGCCTATCTGGCCGGGACGATCCGGTCCTGCCAGTTCCAGGCCGGCTGCAATCCCAACAACCTCGTCTACACGACGGGACTGGGCAGCAACCCGGTCAGGAATCCGCTGCACGTCGATTCGCGATCGACCGGCCAGGCGGCTCCGGCGGGGCTGACCGTATTCGGCAACGTCGACTACTGGAGCCATCGCAACAGCTTCTGGGACATCAATCTCCGCCTGGTGAACAAGCCGGAGGTCATCTGGCCCGACGCCTACGCCTGGCCGCTGACCGAGGCCTACTTCGATGTGTGGATGCTGGTCTCGGCCAATGAGTTCGTCATCGACACCTGGGCGCCGAATGTCTTCGTGTGGGGCTATCTGGCGTCGCGGCAGGCGACGCCGTGAGCGTCCCGCGTCGCGGCTTCACCCTCATCGAGCTGCTGGTGGTGGTGTCGATCATCGCCGTCCTGGCGGCGCTGCTGCTGCCGGCGCTGGGGATCGTCCGCGAGGCGGCTGCCGGCATGGCTTGCAGCAGCAATCTGCGGCAGTTCGGCATCGCGGCGCAGGCCTACGGCGAGGACTGGGACGGCGTCCTGGTGCCTGGGACCATCTGCGATGCCGCCGGCAACCAGATCTACAACTGGTACGGCAACCAGGATTTCGCCGAGCGCATGGATGGCTGGGTGGCGGTGCCTGCCACATCCCGCATGAAGTGGCGCAGGGGTCTCCTGTGCCCCCGGGCCAAGGAGTTCGTGGGCAGCTCAGGCGTGAGCCAGAGCAACATCAACCGCAGCTACGGCTACGTCTTCACCGACCACACGGATAACGGACGGACACCGAACCGGGTCTACGCCATCCAGCCCGAGCGCTACCGGACGCCTGCGGAAACCGCAGTCTTCTGCGACTTCCTCAGCTGGTGGGCAGGCTATTCGGCGAACTGGTATGTGTCCGAGGCCGATGTGAGCGTCACGGCTACGCGGCATCGCGGCCGGGCGAACTTCCTCTACGCCGACCTGCATGTCGGATCGCTTGACCAGCGCAGCGTGATGGCGAAGCCGAAGACTGATCCGCTGTGGGTCCTGCGATGAGCAGGCCGCTGCTGGGGCGCGCCGGGTGGATCGCCCTGGTCGCGGTCATCCTCCTGGTGGCGTGCCTGCTGTGGTGGGGCCGCTCTGATGCGGTCGACCGCGTGTGGTATCTGGATCTCAACACCCAGACCCTGTTCGCCGGCCCGTATGCGGCGGCGCCGCCGATCGAGGCCCCGTCCGGCGCCTATGACGGCCCTGACGCCGAGGACTGCGATCATGCGGCCGGCGTGCTGGCCATGGTGGTCGCGCCGAAGTCGGGCGGAGAAGCGCAGGTCGTCTATCTGCTGCGCTACACCCGGGCCGGTCGGGCGCTGCGTCAGCGCCAGCTGGATAGCGAGATGCTGTCGCCGGTGGACGAGCGGCAGGTGCAGGGGGAATTGCGCATAGCAGCTCCACCGAGCCGCCCGGGAGAGGCCGTGGTCTGGCACACCATGGCCTCGCCCGCGGGCAGGGCCGTCATGGACCGCTACGACCGCATCATGGGGACCGGCGATGCCGTCCTCCGGCTGCCCGGGGACTGATCGCCATGCCTGCGCCCACGCTCGACGCCGGCACGCTGCTCGCGGATGGCCTGCCCGCGATCGAGGGCATGTCCGCGCGCCTGGACGCATGGATACGCGATGGCGGCGAGGTACTGCCAGCGGCGGCGCAGGTCGATGGAGTCGCGGTCGCCTGGGATCCGCAGACCGGGCTCGCGACGATCGCGATGCCGCCTGGCGGAGATCGCCATCTCCAGGTCGCATGGCCGGCGTGATGATCGCGGCTTCCCCTCGTGCCACCACCCGGAGCGCATGCCCATGACCACCTCCCCTGATCGTCCGCTGTCGATCGTCCTGCTGCTCGGGCAGTCCAACATGGCCGGACGGGGACGAGCCGATCCGGTCGCGACTGAACCCCACCCGCGGGTGCTGGCATGGAGCCGCGACGACCGCTGGGTTCCGGCGCGCGATCCGCTGCATTGGGACAAGCCCGAGGCGGGCGTCGGTCCCGGCCTGGCCTGCGCCAGCGCGCTGGTGGCGGCCGACCCGGCTGCGTGGATCGGCCTGGTCCCGGCCGCGGTCGGCGGCACCTCGATCACGGTGTGGGAGCCGGGTGCGCAGGATCCGGTCACCCGCGCCTTCCCGTATGACGATGCGCTGCGCCGCGCGCGTGCCGCCCTGCGCCACGGCGTCCTGCGTGGTATCCTCTGGCACCAGGGCGAGGCCGATCGCGGTGCGGCGGCTCGCGCGCACTATGCGCAGCGCTTCACCACCCTGGTCGCGCGGCTGCGGGCGGAGCTGCAGGCGCCCGACGTGCCGGTAGTCGCTGGTGAACTGCCGCAGCTGCATCCGGATCGCCAGGCGGACACCACCGCCTTCAATGGCATCCTGGCCGGCCTCATCCCGCAGATCCCGCGCTTCGCCGTGGTCGGGGCGGATGGTCTGCGGGATGGCGGTGACCGCCTGCATCTCGACGCGGATTCCGCGCGTGCGTTCGGCCGCCGCTATGCCACCGCCCTGCTGGCACTGGAGCGTCGCTGAGATCGCCGCTCAGGCGGCCGGAGCGGCGGGGATCGCCAGCCGTCGGGCCTCCTGCGCCGCCTGTAGCGCGGTGACCACCACCATCATCGAGCGGTAGCCCTCGGCGGCATCGATCAGCGGCCGTTCGCCGGTGAGGATGCAGTGGGTGAACGCGGCGGTGACGCCGCTGGCGGTCTGCTGCTTGTTGGTGGCGATCGCGCCGACCGCATGCGCCTCGCGGGTGCCATCGGCATAGCGGACGACGACCCCGTAGGCCGGATCGCCGCCGATGTCCATGACGCCGCGCTCGCCGTAGATGATGGTCTGGTTGTCCTCGTCGCCCGAGAAGTTCGTCCAGCTCGCCTCGATCGATCCGATGATGCCGCCGGTGGTGGAGAGGGTGATGGAGACGGTGTCGTCGACATCGATCAGGCGACCGTCCGGATAGCGCTTGGACAGGGTGCCGATGCATCCGCCGACGTCCGCGAACTCCACCCCGAGCAGCCAGCGCAGCAGGTCGGCCTTGTGCACGGCCATGTCGCCGATGGCGCCCATGACGGCCTCCTGGCGGCGGAGAAACCAGCTGTCGCGGCCATCGACGCTCCAGTTGTCCGGTCCGCTGTGCTTGAGCGAGCTGCGGAAGCCGATGATGCGTCCCAGGGCGCCGGCCTCGAGCAACTGCTTCGCCTTCCGGTGCGGCGGCATGTAGCGCTGGTTGTGGCCGACCATGCACACCTTGCCGCTGGCGCGTTGCGCCGTGAGGATGGCCTGACCCTCGGCGGCGCTGGTCGCCATCGGCTTCTCGACCAGCACGTGGCGTCCCGACATCAGCGCATCGACGCTCATCCGGGCGTGCAGGCAGTTCGGGGTCGCGATGACCACCGCATCAAGGACCGCCTCGCGCAGCATCTGCCGGTAGTCGGTGTAGGTCGGCGCGCCGAAACGTGCGCCGACCTCGACCGCCCTGGCCTGGTTGATGTCGCAGACGGCGCTGATCTGGCAGCGCGGGTCGGCCTGCACCTCTGGCATGTGCCGTCTCTGGTTGATGGCGCCGCAGCCGATGAAGCCGTAGCGGATGCGCGTGTGATGGGCGTCGTGCTGGTTGGGGTGCATGCCTGCATGATATGCCGGGACACGCCAGCCACGCCAGGGGGCTTTCCCGGTTCGACCTCAGATTTCCGGTCGTGGCGGCGGACAGGTGGCCGGCTTCAGATTTCCGCCATGGCGAAGCAGATGCGTTGACGGGTGCGCGGTCGTGCGAGGATCCGGGATACACACCCGCCCGGAGCCTCTCCATGTCACGCCTGATCACCGTCCTCGCCATCGCATGCACCGCCTCTGCCGCTGATCCGTCGCCGGTCACCTATGCCCAGCTGCATGAAGCCCTGACCAAGGCGCAGGGAGAAGCCAACGGCGGCTTCTCCCTGCACATGTGGGCGACCGTGGTCGACCGCGACGGCACCGTCGTTGCCGTGGCCCACAGCGGTCCCGATCGCGGAGCGCAGTGGCCCGGCAGCCGCGTGATCAGCGCGCAGAAGGCGAACACCGCCAACGCCTTCAGCCTGCCCGGACTGGCGCTGTCCACCGCCAACCTGTTCAGCGCCGTGCAGCCCGGCGGCAGCCTCTACGGCCTGCAGTTCTCCAACCCCGTGGATCCGGCGGTGGCCTACCGTGGCGACGGGGCGACCTTCGGCACACCGTCCGATCCGATGCTGGGCGGGCGCATCGGCGGGGTGAACGTGTTCGGCGGCGGCCTCGCGCTGTACGCGGCCGATGGACGCACCGTCGGCGGGCTGGGGGTCAGCGGCGACAGCTCGACCGCCGACCACAACATCGCCTGGAAGGTGCGCGACTACCTCGGCCTGGACTATGTCCCCGCCGGCGTCAGCCCGACCAAGGACGACAACATCGTCTACGACATCACCGCCGGGGTCAGCGCCTCGGGCTGGGGGCATCCGCGCACGACCGAGCAGGCCGAAGCGGTGGCGAAGGATCTGCCCAAGACCCATCCGCTGTCGCGCCGGTGAGCGCAGTTGCGCCTCTATCCTGCCGGTCGACGATCGCCGGCGATACGGGAGGACGCACGGTGACGGTGCAGGCCAGCGACAGCGGAGCGCCCGCCCACCCCTGCTACGGCGCCGGCCCGCTGCTGGCGCCGTGCCGCGGGCTGCCCGAGCTGGACGTCGTCGCGCACAGCGAGGTGCAGCGTCCGCAGCCCGGCCTGGAGGTCCCCTTCCGCGAAGGGACGCTGAACCTCTACCTCGGCTACAAGGGGACGAAGTCGATCAGCGTCGCCGGCCGCCACTACGTGCTCGGCGGCGGCGACCTCTTCATCACCCCGCCGGGGGTGCGCCACGGCACGCCGGCGCTGCCGATGACGCGCTGCGCCCACTACTGGCTGCGCATCCGCCTCGACCTGCGCCGGCCCTTCCTCGGCGACCGCGCGCTGGAGCCCCTGCGGCGCGGGCTGCGCTCAGCGCGGACGCGGGTGGTGCGCCAGGCACCGCACGACCTGACCGCGGTGCGGGCGGTCTACGACCTGTGCTCGGCCCCGGTGGCGCCGCTGCGCGATCTGCAGATCCGCCTGCAGCTGGCGCTGCTGCTGGCGCAGATGCTGCGCCGCCTCACCGCGTCCGAGCCGGAGCGGCCGCAGCCGGCGGTGCGCGCCGTGCTGGACCACCTTGCTCGACATATCGGCGAGGACATCGCCGTGCCGGACATGGCCGATGTGGCCGGCGTGTCGGCGTCCGGCCTGACCGCCATCTTCCGCGCCCGCTTCGGCATGGCCCCGGGCGAGTACTTCGCGCGCATGAAGATGGCCGAGGCCCGCCGCCTGCTGCTGAGTACCGACCTGCAGGCGCGGCAGATCGGCCAGATGCTCGGCTTCCGCTCCGAGCGCTATTTCTCGGCCGCCTTCCGGCGTCATTTTCTGATGCCGCCCGGTCGTTTCAGACAGCGGCGCGGCGTCGGCTGACCGGTCGACAAGTCGTTGTCTCGCAGTGTTCTACGCGTTTTCCCGCGGTCGTTATGGATGCGGTGGCCAACGTTGCCCTTGAACAGTGGCTAAGCCACCATATGAGTTGAGCATGAGCGCAGCCCGTGTGGTGGTGATCGGCAGCTCCAACCTCGACTTCACCATGCTGATGCCGCGCCTGCCGGCGGTCGGCGAGACGGTCAGCGATGGCACCTTCATCCGCAGCTGGGGCGGCAAGGGGGCCAACCAGGCGGTGGCGGCGCGGCGCGCCGGCGCGGCGACCGCCTTCGTCGGCGCGATCGGCGACGATGCGCTCAGC
>JAFLCQ010000007.1:10784-34186 GCA_017302815.1 Planctomycetota bacterium | reverse complement strand
CAGGCGCGCGCTGGCGGCCGCACGCACCGCCCGGGCCAGCACGGGGCCGAGCTCCTCGACCCGGTAGGCCGAACCCGGCTTGCACAGCACCTCCACCGCGCCCAGCTCGTAGGCGCGCATGGCCTCTTCGCTGCCGCGCGGCGTCAGCGACGACACCACCACCACCGGCTTGGGCCGATGCTGCATGAGCTTGGCCAGGAAGGACAGCCCATCCATGCGCGGCATCTCGACATCGAGGGTGATGACGTCGGGATCGAGCGAGACCACCAGCTCGCGCGCCTGGTAGGGATCGGCCGCCTCGCCGACGACCGCGATGCCCTCTTCGCCGCCGAGCCTGGCCGCGAGCAGCCGCCGCACCGTGGCGCTGTCGTCGACGACCAGGACGCGGATCGGACGGGCGGCCACGTTCACGCCCTGACGACGCGGACCGCGACCACGCCTTCGGCGCATTCCACCGCCGCCTCAGCGGTGGCGGCGGCCGGCCAGACGCAGGCCTCCGGCGCGCCGAGGCGGTATTCGCCCTCGCCGAGGAGGGCCGGCAGCAGGTTGCCCGCCAGGACGTTGGCGAACTCGGCATGGGCGTCCGCGGCGTCGCCGTCGGCGACCACGGCATCCGGATCGAGGACCAGGAGGTTGCGCGCCAGGGCCTGGGTGAGCTCGCGGTCGGCGGCGACCGCGACCGAGCCGCTGGCCGGCCCCGTGAAGGATATGCGCACCGCGGTGGCTCCCGCCGGCGGCATCCCGCCGGGTCCTGTCGGGGTCAGGAACCCCATCTGCTCAGCGACCTGGGCCAGCACATTGAGGGCGATGTCGCTCATGGCCGCGCCCCAGCCAGGCGGCGGACCTCGGCGATCAGCGCCTCGGGCGTGAACGGCTTGTGCACGAAGCCCGCGCCGAGGCCGCGCAGGCGCTCGATCCGCGCCCCGCTGCTCTCGGTGGACACCACCACCACCAGGGCGTCGCGCAGCGCCAGGTCGGCGCGCAGCTCGCGCAGGAAGGTCTCGCCGTCCATGACCGGCATGTTGAGGTCCAGCAGGACCAGATCGGTCCAGGCCGCGCGCATGGCTTCGAGGGCGGCCTTGCCGTCGCCGGCCTTGCGCACCTCGGCGATGGGCAGACCGCTCATGTCGACGGCGCGCGCCACCATGTCGCGCATGATGCGGTTGTCGTCGACGACCAGGACATGCAGTGGCGCCATCGCTCCTCCGTTCACAGCTGCCTGCGTTCAGCGCCCGACTGCACGGTCGTGGCGCCGGTCGCGAGATCGAGTGAGAATGTGCGCGGGATCGATCCGCCGGTCTCCTCGGCGGCGATCAGCGCGCCGAGGCGCCACAGCGCCTTGCGCAGGGCGGTGAGGTTCTGCTGCCCGATGTCGAAGAGCGGATTCGCCACCGCGCTCATGTTGGCGGCGCCGGCGACCGCGATGCGCAGCCGTCGCTTGTCGGCGCCGGCCTCGACCGCGCGCTGGAACAGCAGCGGGACCCCGAGGTCGACGAAGCGGCCGGGGTCGCTGCGCGCCAGGTCCGGGCTCTTGGCGGACGAGGGCATCTGCGCATGCAGCATGCCGCCCACGTGCGCATAGGGGTCGTGCACGGCGACGCCGATGCAGCTGCCCAGCGCATGCGTGATGATGACTCCGGCCGGGGCGCAGCGCACCTCCAGGCCGCCGATGCCGATCACCCAGCGCTGTCCGACCGATTCGGTGCCTGGCATGCCTAGGCGCTCCGATAGGTGGCTGGAGCGAGGGTCTGCAACGGATGCCTGATGGCGGACAGGCTTTCGCTGTGGCCGACGTACAGGGTTCCGCCCGGGGCGAGCAGCGCCGCCAGGCGGTTGACCAGCCGCTCCTGGGTGGGCCGGTCGAAGTAGATCATCACGTTGCGGCAGAAGATGACATCGAAGGGGCCTCGCATGGGCCAGGCGTCGTCCATCAGGTTCAGGCGCGCCAGCTGCACCATGCGGCGCAGCTCGGGCTTCACCCGCCAGACCTTGGGCGGTCCCCGCTCGATGAGGTCGAGGGCCAGCCGGCGATCGGCGTCGCCCAGCTGCGCGACGCGCTCCTCGGCGTAGACCGCCTCGGAGGCGCGGTCGAGGGCCCGCGTGCTGATGTCGGTGGCGAGGATGGCGGCATCCCAGGACGCCAGGTCGGGCAGGCTGCGGGCCAGGCACAGGGCGATGGAGTAGGGCTCCTCGCCGGTGGCGGTGGCCGCGCACCAGATGCGGATGCGGCGGCGTTGGGCGAGGGCGGGCAGGACGCGGCGCTCGAAGTCGGCGAAGTGCTCGGGCTCGCGCATCCAGAAGGTGTGGTTGGTGGTCAGGAGGTCGAGGCAGATCACCACCTCGGCACGGTCCTCGCGCAGGAGGCGGGCGTAGGCGCGCATGTCGCAGCCGAGCTGGCGCAGACGCTTCCCCAGCCGGCTCTCGACCAGGGTGCGCTTGCCCTCGCCGAGATCGATCCCGGCGATACCCTTGGCCAGTCGCATGATGTCGGCGACCGGGTCGTCCTGGACATGGGCGGCTCGCATCGACCAACTATACCGTCACCGACGGCTCCAGGTCAAGCCCGTCCCTGCAGGATGCATGGGGTGGCGAGATGCGCCGATCGCGTCTTGACCCCCGCCGCCCGGCCCGGATGCATGCGTCCACAAACCAATCCGCGAGGCGAGACATGCCCGGCAATGCCACCCTGACCGTCGACGGCCAGACCTACGAACTGCCCACGTTCTCGGGCAGCGAGAACGAGAAGGCGATCGACATCTCCAAGCTGCGCGACCGCAGCGGCTACATCACCTACGATCCGGGCCTCGGCAACACCGGCATGTGCAAGTCGTCGGTGACCTACATCGACGGCGACAAGGGCATCCTGCGCTACCGCGGCATCCCCATCGAGCAGTTCGCCAACCACCCCAACTTCGTCGAGGTGGCCTGGCTGCTGATCTTCGGCCACCTGCCCAAGGCCGACGAGCTGGCCCGCTTCTCCGCCAAGCTGACCGCCAACGCCCCGCTGCACGAGGCGATGCGCCACCACTTCGAGGGCTTCCCGGTCAACGCCCCGCCCATGGCGGTGGTGTCGGCGATGATCTCGACCCTGGCCTGCTTCCACCACCAGTTCCTGACCATCGACGACGACGCCCAGTTCGAGGAGCTGGCCGCCCGCCTGATCTCGAAGGTGCGCACCATCGCCGCCTACGCCTACAAGCGCAGCATGGGCCGCCCCTTCATCTACCCCGATCCGCGCCTGCGCTACTGCGCGAACTTCCTGCACATGATGTTCTCGATGCCCTACGACCAGTACCTGGTCGACCCGGACATCGAGGACGCGCTGAACCTCATCTTCATCCTCCATGCCGACCACGAGCAGAACTGCTCGACCACCACCGTCCGCGTCGTCGGCTCGTCGAAGGCCAACCTCTTCGCCAGCTGCGCCGCCGGCGTCAGCGCGCTGTGGGGCCCCCTCCACGGCGGCGCCAACGTCGAAGTGATGGAGATGCTGGATGCCATCCACAAGGGCGGCATCACGCCTGAGGCGTACCTGGCCAAGGCCAAGGACAAGACCAGCGGTGTGCGCCTGATGGGCTTCGGCCACCGCGTCTACAAGAACTACGACCCGCGCGCCAAGCTCCTGCAGGCCGCCTGCGAGCGCGTCTTCGCCAAGCTGAAGCGCCAGGACCCCCTGCTGGACATCGCCCGCAAGCTGGAAGAGCTGGCGCTGAAGGACCCCTACTTCGTCGAGCGCAAGCTCTACCCCAACGTCGACTTCTACAGCGGCATCATCTTCCGCGCGATCGGCATCCCGACCGAGATGTTCACGGTGATGTTCGTGATCGGCCGCCTCCCCGGCTGGATCGCGCAGTGGAAGGAGCAGCACGACCAGGACGCCGGCCGCATCGTCCGCCCGCGCCAGATCTACACCGGCAACACCATCAACGATTACGTGCCGATGGAGAAGCGGCCCACCGCCTGACACTGGACGTCCGTTCGCGGGGCGCTACAAGGCCCACCCGCGAGCGTGTGGGGGCATAGCTCAGTTGGTAGAGCGGTTCGTTCGCAATGAACAGGTCTGGGGTTCAAATCCCCATGCCTCCACCAAGGAAAAACCCCGGCCAGACGGCCGGGGTTTTTCCTTGGTGGAGGCATGCGGCTTGGCAGGCCCCACGGCTCGGCAGAGCCTCGCCGGGCGCTCGGTTGGACGCCGCGCAGGCGGCGTCCAATCGGCCTGGCGGCCGAAGCCTCGCTCCGGTTCAAATCGGCACACGGACGGACGAGGCGCCGGCTTCAGCCCGCCGACATGAGGCTTGCGGCTTGGCAGCCCCCACGGCTCGGCAGATCCCGGCCTCGGGCTTCGCCCTCGGAGTCGCGCGGTGCGACTCCCCAACGGGGAGTCGCATCGGCTGCGCCGATTCCCTTGCTCCCCTCGCCGGTCGCTCGGTTGGACGCCGCGCAGGGGAGCGAGGGCATCCCGCGTAGCGGGACGCGGATCCCCGGTGGGGATCCGCGCCGAGCGACGGCACGGGCTTGTCCCGTGCCCGGGGGCGTCCAATCGGCCTGGCGGCCGAAGCCTCGCTCCGGTTCAAATCCCCATGCCTCCACCAAAGCAGAAGACCCGGCCACACGGCCGGGTCCTGTCGCCCGCGCGGGCTGCTGGAGCCTCGCAGGCTCACGATGTCCAGGGTATCAGGGCCCCCGGCGACAGCCGTTCGGTCGTCATCGCGCAGCGCCAGCGGGTCATCCTCCCTTGGAGGGTTCCGACCCCAGCTTGGTCTTGAGCAGCTCGAGCTGGGCGACCTCGGCGGTGGCCTCCTTCAGGGCCAGGCCGACCATGCGCTTCAGACCCTTGGCCTCCTCGGGGTCGATCACGCCATCCGCGAGGACCTGCTGCACCTCCAGCACCAGTTCGCTCTCGCGGATGTCGCCGCGGGCCTTGTGCGCCACGAAGGCCTGCAGATCGGCCGGGGTCAGCTGGCCGGTCGCGTCCTTCTTGGCGGCATCGAAGCGGAAGGCGTCGGCGATGTTGGTGGTGCCGTACTCCTTGGTCTCGTGCCGGGCCAGGTGCAGCACCGCCACCACCGAGAGGTCGGCCAGCTGCTTCTGCCCGGTCAGCACCTGCACCCAGCGCCTGGCCGAGCGCGGATCGCGCTCGATGACCCGTGCCAGCTCGCTGATCGGCATGCGCTTGACCACCTCGACGAGGGCTTCCTGGAGTCGTTGCATGCACCCATGCTGGCGCCGCCGGCAATCGCGGCAACATCCCGCCGTGCGCATCGTCCTCGGCATCGGCAACATCGGATCCCAGTACACCGGTACCCGCCACAACGTCGGTTTCGACGTGGTGGACGAGCTCGATCGCCGCCACGGACCGTTCCCATGGTCACGCAAGCACCACGCCCAGATCGCGACCTGGGTCTCGCCGCACGGCAAGGTCCTGCTGGTGAAGCCGGAGACCTACGTCAACGGCTCCGGCGAGGCGGTGCAGGCGCTGCTCGCCTTCCACCAGGCTCCGACCAGCGATCTCCTGGTCGTCGTCGATGACCTCAACCTCGCCCTGGGCACCCTGCGGGTGCGCGCCGACGGCAGCGCCGGCGGGCACAATGGGCTCCGGGATATCGAGTCCCGCATAGGGCCGGCATATGCCCGGGTACGCATCGGCATCGGCGCCCCGGCAGCCGCCGGCGATGCCCAGATCGCGCATGTCCTGGGACGCTGGAGCGAAGGCGAGCGCGACGATGTCGCATTGATGCTGCGCAAGGCCGCCGACTGCGTCGAAACCTGGGTCGGCAAGGGGCTTAAGGAGGCGACCGCCTTCAATGGCCCGCTTCGCCCGCCGCCGCCGAGGCCCAAGCCGGTCCGCGTGTCACCGCCGCCCGTGTCAGACGTTCCGCCGGCATAACACCTGCCCCACGCGCCTCTGCCGCTGCCACAAGCCCATCCCGCCGCTATCGTGCCGGGCGTATGCCCATCCGTTGCCACTCCTGCAACGCCACCCTGACCCCCGAGCACACCGGGTCCTGCCCGTCCTGCGGCGCCGAGGATCCCTCGCGCACGGCGGTGATGGCGGCGCCCGGACCGATCACCATCGATCCACGTGCGGTGCCGACCCCGGTCGCCGGCGCGGTGAAGGATCCGCTGGTCGAAGACCGCATCGCCGGCTGCCTGCTGGAGGCGGTCATCGGCCAGGGCGGCATGGGCCGGGTCTACCGCGCCGTACACGAAGGCCTGGGCAAGAACGTGGCGGTGAAGGTGCTGAACACCGCCCTGGTGGCCAACGCGACCTTCGTCGAGCGCTTCCTGCGCGAGGCACGCGCGGCCGCCCAGCTCGACCATCCCAACGTCGTGCGCATCCTCAACGCCGGCGAGGAGGGCGGACGCCACTTCATCGTCATGGAGATGGTCGAGGGCGAGAACCTGCGCACGCGCCTGCGCCGCGAGGGCCGCCTCGAACGCGGCGAGGCGCTGCGGGTGGCGACCTCGGTCGCGCATGCCCTGGCCGCCGCCCACGACATGGGCCTGGTGCACCGCGACATCAAGCCGGACAACATCATGATCTCCGAGGATGGCGACGTGAAGGTCGCCGATTTCGGCCTCGCCCGCCAGGTCGCCGGCGGCGGCGACATCACCGGCGACGGCATGGCCTGCGGCACCCCGCCCTACATGAGCCCGGAGCAGATCGCCGGGCATCCGGTCGACGGGCGCAGCGACCTCTACAGCCTCGGCATCGTCTTCTACGAATGCCTGGCCGGACGCCGGCCCTTCAACGCCCACGACCTGCTCGGCTGGCTGGAGTGCCACACCCGCCTCGAACCGGAACCGCTGCGCCGCAGCGTCAACGACCTGCCTGAGGAGCTGGCCGAGGTGGTCATGCGCCTCCTGGCCAAGCGCATGGAGGACCGCTACGCCGACGCCCACGAGCTGCTCGCCGACCTGCAGTTCCTCGGCGGCGACGAGCCGGCCCAGAACACCCGCGACAGCACCCGCCGTGGTTCGCGCCTCGACCTGCAGCAGCCCACCGGCATCAAGCGCCTGCACCAGCTGCTCGGCCAGGGCATCGACGAGGGCGCGGTATCCCTGCACCTCGAACCGGTCGTCGGCGGAGGCCGCGTGCGCATGCGCGTGCGCACCGGGCTGCGCGAGGTCGAGCGGTTGAGCGCCGCCGGCTACCGCCAGCTCATCGACGCCTGCAAGAGCGCCGCCGGACACGCCACGCCGGATGCCGAGGGCCCGGTCGAGGGCGTGCTGGAATTCGACCACGACCGCCAGCGCCGCCAGGCCAAGCTGACCATGGCACCGACGCTGCAGGGCCCGCGCGCCGCCCTGCGCCTGATGGGCCTCGTGAAGCCGCATCCGCACCTGGTGCAGCAGGGCTTCGCCGCCAACCATGTGCGGCAGTGGCGCGACTGGATGGTCGACTCCCCCGGCGTGGTCGCCATCGCCGGCCCGGCCGGTAGCGGCAAGGGTCAGACCCTGGGCGGCCTGCTCGGCCTGCTCGACCTCGCCAACATGGTGACGGTGGCGGTGGCCGAGGAGACCCACGTCGACGCCGAGGACATCGCCCAGCTGCAGGTCGACCACCGCACCAGCCGCCAGGACGCCCTGCGCCTGGCCCTGCGCCAGTACCCCGACCTGGTGCTGATGCTGGACGTCGATGGACTGGGCGACCGCGACACCGCCCGCGACACCTTCCAGGCCGCCGCCAGCGGCCGCCGCGTGCTCGCCAGCTTCATGTGGGAGGACGCCGCCGACTCCATCGCCGGGCTGCTGATGATGGGCCTCGATACGCGCGTCCTCGCCCGCACCCTGCGCGGCATCGTCTCGCCGCGCCTGGTGCGCCTGACCTGCCCGGCCTGCCGCGAACCCTACAAGCCGGCGCCCGCCGACCTCGCCAGGCTCGGGATGGCCAGCGACGCCGGTCCGTTCTACCGCAGCCGCGGGTGCGAGCGTTGCGCCACCAGCGGCGGCCGCCGCCGCACCGTGGCCTACGAATGCTTCTCGCCGACCCCGGAGTTCTGGAGCGAGCTGGGCGAGGAGCGCGAGGAACGCGCCATCGCCGCCATCGCCGCCCGCCACGGCATGGTGTCGATGCGCGACCAGCTGGTGCCGAAGGTGCGCAAGGGCTACATCGACCCGGCCGCGGCCGCTGCCGCGCTGCCGGTGTCCTACACCGCCAGCTGACATGGATACATTCGACGCCACCGTGGCGCGGGCGGTCGAGCTGCGCCATGACCTGCACCGCCATCCCGAGCCGAGCTGGCAGGAGCGCCGCACCGCCCAGGTGGTGCGCAGCGAGCTCGACCGCCTCGGCATCACCTGGACCCCCTGCGCCGAGCACGGCACGGTCGCACGCCTCGCCGCCGGCAGGGCCGGACGCCACGTCGCCCTGCGCGCCGACCTCGATGCCCTGCCCATCCAGGAGGAGACCGGGCACGCCCACGCCAGCACGGTCGCCGGCTGCATGCACGCCTGCGGCCATGACGGCCATGCCGCCTGCTTGCTCGGCGCCGCCGCCTGGCTGAAGCGGCACGAGGGGCAGCTGCCCGGCCCGGTGACGCTGCTGTTCCAGCCGGCCGAAGAGGGCGGCCATGGCGCCCGGCGCATGGTCGCCGAGGGCTGCCTCGACGGCGTCGACGCGGTGTTCGGCTTCCACAACTGGCCCGGCCTGCCTGACGGCCACTACGCCTGCCCCGACGGGCCGGTCATGGCGGCCAACGGCGAATGGCACGCCACCATCCGCGGCCGCGGCGGCCATGCCGCCAGTCCGCACGACTGCGTCGATCCGGTGCTGACCGGCGCCCATGCCATCGTCCTGGCGCAGCAGCTGGTGTCGCGCCAGACCGCGCCGCAGGAGGCGGCGGTGGTATCGGTCACCTGCTTCCACGCCGGCACCGCCGACAACATCATCCCCGACCGCGCCGAGCTGGTGGGCACTGTGCGCGCCGCCACCACGACGCGCCGCGAGGAGCTGGTCACCGGCCTGCGCCGGATCCTGGACGCGGCCTGCGCCGCGTCCGGCGCCACCGCCGACCTGCGCTACGAGCCGACCTATCCCGCGACCGTGAACCATCCCGCCGAGGCCGCCCGCGCCCGCGCGGCCCTTGACGACGTGCTGGGCCCCGGCAGGCAGGTCGTGCAGGGCATCCCGCTGATGGCGGCCGAGGACTTCAGCTACTACCTCGAAGCCCGGCCGGGCGCCTACATCCTGCTCGGCACCGGCCGCGACGGCCGCCGCGAACCCTGCCACAGCCCGCGCTTCGACTTCGACGACCGCCTCATCCCGGTGGTCATCCGGCTGTGGGCGCGGCTCTGCGGTCTGCTCTGAACTGGGAAATCACCCTAGAAAACGCAGTCCGAGGTCCGAGGTCCGAGGTCCGAGGTCGGCAACGTCGCGATACCCGTCGTGATCATGACAACGCCGACACAAGGATACGCAGGGTCCGAGGCCCGGACCCCGGACCCCGGACCCCGGACCCCGAACAATGGCAATGTCAGTGGACCGAGCCGCCGTGCTCGACCAGCGGCTCCAGCGCCGTCTCCGCCTTCACGTGCGGGCATCCCCAGCCGTAGCGCTGGTCGGGATTGGCCCACTTCACCGCGTTGCGCAGGACCTGCTGCACGGTCGCGTTGTGGTAGGTCGGGTAGGTCTCGTGGCCGGGGCGGAAGTAGAACACCTTGCCGGCGCCACGGCGGTAGGTCAGGCCCGAGCGGAACACCTCGCCGCCCTGGAACCAGCTGATGAACACCGTCTCCATCGGCTCGGGCACGCCAAACGGCTCGCCGTACATCTCCTCGTGCGGCAGCTCGAAGTAGCCGTCGATGCCGGCGGCGATCGGGTGGCCGGGGCTGGCGACCCAGATGCGCTCCTTCTCGCCCGCCTCGCGCCAGCGCAGGTCGGCGTTGTGACCCATCACGCGCTTGAACACCTTGGAGTGGTGGCCGCTGTGCAGGACGATCAGGCCCATGCCCTTCAGCACGCGGTCGTGCACGCGGGCGGCGATCGCGTCCTCGACCTGGCCGTGCGCGGCGTGGCCCCACCAGGTCAGCACGTCAGTCTCGTCCAGCACCTGCTCGGTCAGGCCGTGCTCCGGCTCCTGCAGGGTGGCTGTGCGCGCCTTGATGCCGGGATCGCGGTTGAGGGCCGCCGCGATGCAGGCATGCATGCCGTCCGGGTAGATGTCGCGCACCAGCTGGTGCTTCTGCTCATGGACGTTCTCACCCCAGACGGTGACGCGGATCGGCATAGGGACTCCTTGGCGCGTGTTGTGGAAGCGCTTTCATAGTTTAGCCGATGAAAATGCCCCGCAAGGGGCGGCTGCCGATGCGCGCATATCGGAAACAGCACGTGGCAGGGCGGTATCCGTTAGCCGAGATCAATCACCGGCGGCGCCATCAGCTTGAGATGCACCAGATTCTGCAACAATGCCTCCTTCATCACCGGCTTGATGAGATAGGCCTCGCACTGGTCGCGGAAGGCTGCGAAGACGCTTTCGGGGTCATTGCGGACGGTGGTCATGATGACCTTGGCAGCCTTGCGTCCGACTAGGCTACGGCGTGACTCCTCCACCCGGATGGCGCGCAGCGCCTGATGCCCGTCCATGCCGGGCATCTCGATGTCGAGCAGGATGAGGTCGAACGGACGCGACTCCTCAAGGGCGAGACGCACGGCGGTGACGGCCTCGTCCCCCGAGGCCACCGATTCGACCTCGCCGAAACCCTTGACCATCTCCTGCATGATGCGGCGGCTGATGTATTCGTCGTCGGCGATCAGGGTGCGCATGCCAAGGACCTTCCAGGGGTAGCATACCACCAGAGCCGCTTCGGCGCAACCGGTCCAAGCCTCCGCAGTATCAGGACAGCGGTTTGACGACCAGATCCGCCTGGTGTAGCATTACCTCAAGCATGCCCTCCGACAACGCCGAGTTCCTGCATGAGTTCGTCGCCGAGTCTCGAGAGCACCTCGACACCAGCGAGCACAGCCTCCTCCGCCTGACCCGGGAACCCGGGGATGCCGAAGCGGTACAGGCCTGCTTCCGCGCCCTGCACACCATCAAGGGCGGCGCCGGCTTCATGGGCCTCGACCGCATCCAGGGCCTCGCCCACGTCGCCGAGCAGCTGCTCGACGCCGTCCGCGAGGGGCGCGCCACCGCGGGTCCGGGCATCTGCGACGCCCTCCTCGCCGCAGTCACCCGCCTGCGCGAGCTGGTGGAGGCGGCCGAGCAGTCAGCTGCGCCTGAAGGCGATGAGGACGGCCTGATCGAGCGCATCCGCTCGCTCCTGCCCGCCGCCCCACCCGAGGATTATCCGGCGACGCCGGGCGGCTCGGCCCAGAACGCCACCTCGCGGCGGATCGGCCGCCCCTCGTCGCCGCCGTCCGACGAGACCCCCCTGGACGCCATCGCCGGCGAACTGGTGGCGACCGATCCCGCCGACCAGGCGCGCATGGCGCAATGCGTCGAACGCCTGGCCCAGGCCATCGTGCGCCGGGATGGACCGGATGCCGCGTCCTGCGAACTCGCCGGCATGCGCATCCTGGTGGAAAGCCTCGCTGATCCCGCCCAGCGCCAACGCGCCCATACCGACATTCTGTCATTGGCCGAAATGGCCGTTAATCGCGTCATATCAGCCAGGCTGCGTCGGGCAGCGGCTCCTGCGGCCGCGAGCCTGGCGGCCGCGTCAGGCGCTGAACCGACCATCACCGACTTCCTTGCCGAGACCGGCGACCTGCTGTCGCGGGCCGAGGCGGTGCTGCTCGCTGCGCCGCACCCGGATCCGAGCCAGGTCGAAGAGCTCTTCCGCTGCTTCCACACCGTCAAGGGCATGGCCTCCTACCTCGGCCACGGCCGCATCGAGGCTCTGGCCCACGCCATCGAGGGCCGTCTGACCGGGGCCCGCGATGCAGGCCTGCAGCTGCCCACCGAGCTGCACCAGCTCGCCCTCGCGGGTATCGACGCGCTCCGCTGCCTCGCCACCGAGCTGAAGCGCAGCGGTACCGACCGCGGCCCCTGGCCGCCGACCGCGGCGCGCTTCGCCACCGAGCTGGGGCTGCTGGCGGAAGCCCGCGGCGACGGCGAGGACGTCCCGCTCGGCGTCCCGCGCATCGGCGACCTCCTGGTCGAGACCGGCAGCGTCAGCCGCGCCGACATCGAGGCCGCCAGCGCCGACCTGAAGCCCGGTGAACGGCTGGGGGACAAGCTGGTCGAATCGGGCAAGATCACCCGCGAGCAGGCCGAGCAGGCGGCCGCGAAGCAGGCCGAGATCGCCGCCAAGGTGCAGGGCGAGAGCTTCGCCCGGGTGTCGATCGGACGACTCGAGGAGCTGGTCAACCTGGTGGGCGAACTGCTCATCACCCAGGCGATGGTCAGCCAGGAACCCGAGATAACCAGCTCGCCCAGGCTCAGCCAGGTCATCGGCCGCCAGGCGCGGGTCGTGCGCGATCTCCAATCCCTGGCCCTGTCGCTGCGCCTCGTCCCGCTGCGGGCGACCTTCCAGAAGATGGCCCGGGCGGTGCACGACACCGGGCGCAAGCTGGGCAAGCAGATCGATTTCCAGATCCAGGGCGATGACGTCGAGGTCGACCGCACGCTCGCCGAGGCGATCGCCGATCCCCTCCTGCACATGGTCCGCAATGCCGTCGATCATGGCGTCGAGGATGCCGCGGGTCGCACCGCTGCCGGCAAGCCGGCGGCCGGGGTCGTGCGCCTGGCGGCGGCCCACAGCGGCGACCACGTCCTCATCCGGCTCTCCGACGACGGCAAGGGCCTGGATCCGGCGAAACTGGTCGCCAAGGCCAAGGAGAAGGGCCTGATCCCCATCGATGCACGCCTGAGCGATGCGGAGGCCTTCAACCTCATCTTCCTGCCCGGCTTCTCGACCGCCGCCGCCGTCACCGCGGTCAGCGGACGCGGCGTCGGCATGGACGTGGTGAAACGCAATGTCGATCGCGTGAAGGGCCGGGTCGAGATCGCCAGCGAGGTCGGACGCGGATCGACCTTCACCATCCGGCTGCCGCTGACCACCGCCATCCTCGACGCCATGGTCCTGCGCGTCGCTGACGAACGGCTGCTGGTCCCGATCACCAGCGTCATCGAAGCCATCCGTCCCGCCGCCGGCCAGGTCGGCGAGGTCATGGGCCGCGGGCGGGTCATCGAGGCGCGCCGCCAGCTGGTGCCGGTGGTCGCACTCGGCCAGGTGTTCGGTATCGGCGGCGCCGAGGCTGATCCGACCAGGGCCGTCCTCCTGGTGCTGGAGCGCGAGGGCGGCGCGCTCGCCATCCAGGTCGACGAGATCCTCGGGCTGCAGCAGGTGGTCATCAAGCCGCTGGGATCGGATCGGCCGCACCACCCCGGCATCGCCGGATCCGCGATCATGGGTGACGGCCGCGTCGGCCTGATCCTCGACCCGGGCCGCTTACTCGCCGACTGAAGCCTCACCATGGACAGCCACATACGCCATCGCCTGACGAGGAGGAACGCATGACCGGAAATGCACCCGCAGTTTCAGTGTCCGGAACCTATCTGACCTTCCAGGTGGCGTCCGAGGAATACGGCATCGAGATCCTGAAGGTGCGGGAGATCATCGGCATGCTGCCGATCACTCCGGTTCCGGGCAGCCCGGCGGTCATGCAGGGTGTGGTCAACCTGCGTGGCAAGGTCATCCCGGTGCTGTCGATGCGCACCCGCTTCGGCCTGCCGCCCGGCGAACCGCATCCGCACAACGTCGTCATCGTCGTCGACGGCGGCGATGGCACGCAGATCGGCCTGGCGGTCGACCGCGTACGCGAGGTCGCCAAGTTCTCCGAGGTCGACACCGAGCCGCCCCCTAGCTACGGCCTCAACATAGACGCCAGCATGGTCGCCGCGCTGGGCAAGAGCCAGAACCGCATCCGCATCCTGCTGGATCTGGCCAAGGTCCTCGCGGCCATCTGACCTCAACCACCGACAACCGACAACAACCTCCGGAGATATCCCATGCGCATCGGACAGAAGATCGGACTCGGCTTCAGCATCGTCATGGTGCTGGCCATCGCCCTCGGCACCATGGCTGTGATCAACATGCGCAGCGCCTCGGCGAAGGCGGAAGCACTCAGCCAGAAGCAGGTGCCGGCGGTCAAGGTCAGCAACGAGGTGGAGCGCAATGCGCTGCAAACGATGTTTGCTATACGCGGCTACACCATGTCAAACGACGCCAGCATGCTGAAGGATGGTCTCGGCTTCCTCAAGGCTGTGCAGGACCACATCGCTGCGGCGGAGAAGCTGGCCGCCGAACAGAAGCTGCCGGGGCTTGGGCAAGCTGCGGCCGAGGCCAAGCAGAAGGCGAGCACCTACGCCAAAGCCCTGGAAGACACCCAGGCGATCATGAAGAGGGTCGACACCTTGATCGAGCAGCGCAATGCCGCAGCGACCGAGTTCATGAGCCAGGCGCACATGTTCCTCAAAAGCCAGACCACAACCTTCATCGAGGAGATAGCCAGCGACATCGCCCCCGACAAATTATCCGAACGCTTCCACAAGACCGCGCTGATCAACGACATCATCGACATGGGGAACAACATCCGCATCGCCGCCTGGCGCTCCCAGGCGGAGAATGACGAGCAGATCATGTTGAAGATCATGCCAGACTTCGCCAAGATCGACGAGACGGTGCAGCAACTGCTGGCCATCACCCGCCAGCAGCAGAACATTGCTCAGCTGAAGGCCATCGCGGCGGCTGGCGCGACCTACAAGAACTGCGTCGAGCAGCACATGACGGCGATGAAGGAACTGCGCGATATCGCCAAGCAACGCGGAGAGGTCGCGCAAGAGGTGCTGAAGGCGGCGCAGGGTGCTGCGGCACTGAACATCCAGAAGACCGAGGAGGCCGTGCTGGAGACCGACACGTCGCTGTCCCAGGCATCCACCATCATGCTGATCGGCCTCGCCCTGGTCGCCATCCTCGGCATCGGCGCCTCGATCCTGATCGCCCGCGACATCATCAAGGCCCTGACCCGCATCGTCGAGGACCTCTCCAGCTGCGCCGAGCAGACCGCGTCGGCCTCCGAGCAGGTCGCCAGCGGCGCCCAGGCCCTGGCCAACGGCACCAGCGAGACCGCCGCAGCCCTGGAGGAGACCTCGGCCAGCCTGGAGGAGATGAACAGCCTGGTGCGGCAGTCGTCGCAGAGCAGCGAGGCCGCCAACGGCGTCGCCAGCCAGGCCCGCACTGCCGGCGAACGCGGAGCCCAGGCGATGGACGAACTGGCCAAGGCGATCGCCGAGATCAAATCCAACGCCGACCAGACCGCCAAGATCGTCAAGACCATCGACGAGATCGCCTTCCAGACCAACCTGCTGGCCCTCAATGCCGCGGTCGAGGCCGCCCGTGCCGGCGACGCCGGCAAGGGCTTCGCCGTGGTCGCCGAGGAGGTCCGCAACCTGGCGCAGCGCGCCGGCGAGGCCGCCCGCAACACCAGCCAGCTCATCGAGCAGAGCGTGAAGAGCGCCGAGAACGGGGTCAACCTGTCGAAGAACGTCACACAGGTGGTGACCGAGATGACCGGGGCCAGCAAGAAGGTGAACGACCTCTCCGGGGAGGTCGCGGCCAGCGCCAAGGAGATCGCCCAGGGCATCGACCAGGTCAGCAAGGCCGTCCGGCAGATGGACCAGGTCACCCAGGGCAACGCCGCCGGCGCCGAGGAGAACAGCGCCGTCGGCGAGGAGATGAGCGCCCAGGCGCAGTCGCTGGCGCAGCTGGTCAGCCAGCTGGAGGCGATGATCCGAGCCACCCACGCCGGGGCCGCGGGCGCCGCAGCCATGCCGCCGCGCAAGACGATGCAGCAGACCGCCGTCCGCCAGACCGGCGCGCAGCCGATGCGGCAGACCGCGACAGCCGCCACGCCAGCCCGCACCACCCAGTCGCTGAAGCCGGTGGCAGGCAACGGCAGCACCGAGGCCAAGAGCGCCATCCCCTTCGATGACGATCACGCCAACCAGCAGACCCTGTCGAAGTTCTGAGATGCCCGGATCCGCCCACCTCGATGTCGAACGCGGCATCGCCGCCTGCGGTGGCGATGCCGCCCTGCACCGTCAGGTCGTCGGCATGCTCGCCGCGGACCTCGACGACCGCGTCGGAGCGCTGCGCAGATCGCTGATCGCCAAGGATCTGGTCAGTGCCGGACGCATGGCGCACAAGCACAAGGGCGCATGCCTGTCGGTGGGGGCGGTCGCCATGGCCGAGCGCTTCGCGCGCATCGACCAGGCCGCCCGCGGCGGCGACGTCATCCTGGCAGGGGCCGAGCTCGACCTGCTGACCGGCGAGGCCGCGGCCTTCCTCCTCGCAGCGCGGGAATTGCGCGGTTGAAGGATGGCCGATGTGACCCCGTGGCCTTCCATGTGCAGGAACCATGGCGACGGGGACCTATGGCCCGTTCCCCAGGCTGCAGCCACTGGACTTCCGGTGCGCGGCCAGCGACCCCGTGCCCCGCAGCCTGCCGAAACGATTGAAAGGCAGAGGCGGCCATGAACCAGCCGCTGCGCGCCGGTCCCATCCTGGTCGTGGATGACAACAGCATCAATGCGACGCTGATCTCGCATCTGATCTCCCGGCATGGCCGAACGGTCGAGCTGGCATCGTCGGGTCGCGACGCCCTGCGGCGCATCGCCAGCGGGGGCATACGCGGCACGTTGATGGATCTGCGCATGCCCGACATGGATGGATTCGACACCGCACGGGCGATCCGCGCCGGCGAGCGCAGCGGCCGCATGCCGATCATCGCCGTCAGCGCCGACGCCAGGCAGGGCCTGCGCGAGAAGGCCGTCGCCGCGGGCATGGACGACCTGCTGCTGAAACCGGTGTCGGTGGCGACGATCGCCAGCATGATATCGCGCCATTTCCCCGGCGACGAGCCAACGTCGACAGTTGAGACCGCTGAGGATATCCACGAGGTGCCGTCGCCGCTCGACGCCAGTTCGCTGCGACGCGCCCTGCACGCAAATCCCGCCGCGGCCGGCCGGCTGCTGGGCGACTGCATCGCCGGCCTCTCGGAGGTGCGTGATAGCGTTCCTGCTCTCATCGCCGGCGGATCGTTCCTCGAGGCGCAGCGGCTGGCGCATCGCGTCCGCACCCATCTTACCGAGGCCGGAGCGCTGGAGCTGGACGAGGTGCTGCAGGAGCTCGCCGACGCGTTGCGCAGCGGAGACCGGCTGCGCAGCGGACGTGCCCTGCGCCTGATCGAAGCGGCACGCAGCCGCTTCTGCTCAGCTCTGGCGACGCAGGACGCGGTGTGGTCCAGCCGGGTGGACGGAAACGTCAGCCCGGACGGGACAGGAACGCCTCCGCTGACCTGAGCAGGGCAGCTACGAGATCGCCAGCGATGCGGCCGGCGTCGCGGCAGTCGCGTTCAAGCGTGGTGGCGTCGCCCTGGACCTGACGGGCGCCGATGGCCGCCGACGAACCCTTCAGCTTGTGTGCCGCCCTCCGCACCAGTTCGACATCGCCGCCCTGGACGAGGATCGGCAGCTGCGCGACGAAGGCGCGCAGGTCGCGTTCATAGACCGCCAACACGGCAGCACTGATGCCCGGGGAACCGACCTCGAGCGCCCGCAATGGCTGCGGATCGAGGATCGGAACGACGATGCCATCGCTCACGAGCCGCTCCTGGCGTGGCGTCTGGAGACGATGTCGTTCATCTGCTGCTTCCAGCTGGCAAGTTGCGCCAGCGCCTGGTCGATCGCACTGTCCAGGTTGCCGGAGCCATCGATCGGTTTCGCCACCAGGGCGAAGGCGCCCTGGCGCAGGCAGGCGGTGAGATTGGCGATGGTGGCGTAGCCGGTCACCACCACGCAGCGGGTCAGCATGCCGCGCTCGCGTACGGCCTGGAGGAGGGCGATGCCGTCCATCCCCGGCATTTCGAGATCGGTCAGCAGCACGTCGACCGGCTGGCGTTCGATGATCTCGAGGGCGGCAGCCCCATCCACTGCCGATGAGACGCGGAAGCCCCTGCCGACGCAATGGGCGGTCAGGATCATGCGCACGGTCTCGTCATCATCGACGATCAGGATGTGGCTGCTGCTCATGTAACCTCCGGCGTCGGACCTGTTCCACTATACACGGCCAGTTCCGGCAATGCCACCGCCAACGGTGTCCTGCCGCCGCGATGCGATCTCCCGACCCCCTGGGGTGTCAGGCCCTTCCCGACAACGCCATGGCCTTGAACAGGATGCAGACCTCACGACCAGCCTGCAGACCGAGTTGCGCGACCGTCCTGCCGCTGACCTCGACCAGCACCTCCTGGCCGATGTCGACGGTGACCAGGACGCGGTCGCTGGCGGCGGTGACGCGGAGGACCGTGCCTGGGATCTGGTTCTGCAAGGAGATACCGTCCACCGGACGCAGGGCCAGGGCGACATCGTCGGGACGCAGGAGGAGCTCGACCCGGGAACCCGCAGCCTCCTCCCGGCGCGGACCGAAGGCCGTGGATCCGCCCTCGAGCGCGATGCTGGTCATGCCATCGGCGTGGGCGAGGACCGTACCGCGCAGGACGTTGACCATGCCTGCATCGTGCAGCAGTGGCAGCAGGCCCGGGTCGCCGGCTATCCGGCCGAGCGGCCCCTGCGCCAGGCTCCGGCCATCCGCGACCAGGAGCAGTTCATCGCAGACATGCAACAGCTCCGGCAGGTCGTGGCTGACATGCAGGATGGGCATGGCGAAGGTGTCGCGTACTCGGCGCAGGTAGGGCAGGATCTGCCGCTTGAGCCCGCGATCGAGGGCTGCCAGCGGCTCGTCCATCAGCAGCAGCCGTGGCGAACACAGCAGAGCGCGGCCGAGGGCGACGCGCTGGCGCTGCCCTCCGGACAGCGTGCGCGGGACGCGCGTCAGCAGGTCGCCGATCTCAATCAGACGCACCACTTCGTCGAAGGAGACGCGTCGGCCGGCGTCAGGGACCAGGCGTTCGCCATAGCGGAGATTGCTTTCGACCGAAAGGTGCGGCAGGAGATGACCATGCTGGAAAACCACGCCCAGACGGCGCCGGTGCGGTGGCACATGGATAGCGGAAGCGACATCATCGAAGACCACGCCGTCAAGCACCACCCGACCGGCCTGCGGCCGTACCAGGCCGGCAACCAGGGCCAGTAGCGTGCTCTTGCCAGCACCCGATGGCCCGAACACGCCGCATGCGGGCGTGTCGATGGTGGTCTGCACCTGCAAGGTGAAGGTGCCGCGCCGGACGGTGGCGTCGATCTCCAGCCTCATGCCGCCCCCAGCCGGGCGCCCAGACGCCGCGACATCCATTCGCTGACCACCAGGGCGGCCACCGACACGACCATGCTGAGCAGCACCAGTCGCCAGACTGAGGCATCGCCGTCGGGCACCTGGGTGTACTGCCAGATCGCCACCGGCAGGGTCCTGCTCTCGCCAGGGATGCTGCCGGCGATGGTGATGGTGGCCCCGAACTCGCCCAGGCAGCGCGCGAAGGACAGGACCAGCCCGGCGAGGATGCCGGGCATGGCCAGCGGCAGGGTGACGGTGCAGAAGACCCTGAACGGAGCCGCGCCGCAGGTTGCGGCGGCACGTTCGAGATCGCGATCGGCGAGTTCGATGGCCAGACGCACCGACCGCACCAGCAGCGGGAAGGCCATCACCGCGGCCGCCAGCACCGCCCCTTTCCAATCGAAGACCAGACGGATGCCGAACCAATCGTGCAGAGCGGCGCCAATCGGCCCATTGCGCCCGCACGCGACCAGCAACAGCCACCCGGTGACCACCGGCGGCAGCACCAGCGGCAGATGCACGACCGCGTCCACCAGCGCCTTGCCGGGGAAGCTGCAGCGGGCGAGTAGCCATCCCATGGCGATGCCCGGCAACGCCATCGCCACCAGGGCGGTCACCGCCACCTGCAGGCTGAGGATGAGGATCTCGTATTCTGCCGGACTCAGCATGGTTCAGCGCAGGACCGTGAAGCCGTAACCTTCGTAGACCGGCTTCGCCGCAGCGCCGATGAGGTAGGCGAGGCAGGCCCTCGCCGCCGACCCCGCGGCGACGGTGGCGGCGAAGGGATAGCGCGCCGGCTTGTGCAGATCGGCCGGCACGGTCGCGATGACCTCAACCTGCTTCGAAGCCCTGGCATCGGTGGCGTAGACCACTCCGCAGTCGACCTCACCCGTGTCGACCAGCCTCAACGCGGCGCGCACGTCGACGGTGGGAGCGATGCGCGGTTCCAGCCATCCCCACCAACCGAGGCTGGTGAACGCCTCCTTGGCGTAGATGCCGGCCGGAACGTTGGTGGGATCGCCCATCGCCATGCGGCCGGCGAATGCGGTCGCTGCTGGGAAGTCCTTCTCCAGCCTGAAGGGGAATCCCTTGCCGACCGGCGCGATCACCACCAGGGCATTGCCCAGGAGATCGACCCTGCTCGCGGCATCGATCCGCTGCTTTTCGACCAGGTAGTCCATCCACCGCAGATCGGCCGAGATGAAGATGTCCGCAGGGGCGCCGTTCTCGATCTGCTTCGCCAGGGTCGAAGAAGCGGCGAAGCTGGTGACGACCTTCACCCCGGTCCGAGCCTCAAAGGACTTGGCGAGATCGGACACCGCATTGGTCAGGCTGGCAGCGGCGAACACGGTCACCGTATCCGCCGCGCTGGCGAAGCTGGCCAGGACGCAGGCCGCGAACAAGGGGATGGACACGGGCATGGCTGGCTCCCTGACCACGTCTGCGATCAGCGTGGTCCGTGATACTATGCCTGCGAGCGTGTGCCAGGGAACCGGAGCATCAGCCCTCCTGCCTGAGCTTCGCCAGCAGCGATGGAATATCGTCCGGATCGCATGCGCCGCCACGCACCGCCGCGACCAATTGCGCAAGCTCGGCCTCGTCCGGTTCGCAACCGTGCGCCAGGCAGACCTGGCGCACCGCGCCGCGGCCGCTCTGCGCTCCGAGCAGCAGATGCCGCTGCGCCCCGACCCTGGCGGGGTCGAAGGGTTCATAGGTCGACGGATCCTTGCCCAGTCCATCGACATGCAGGCCCGACGATACGCGCCAGATCCCGGAGCCGACGACGGGGGAGAATGGATCCATCCGCCGTCCTAGCGCGGAAGCAGCCCTGCGGCACAACGCCGGCAGCGCTTCGATGCGCAGCGGCAGGACGCCATGGATGTCCAACCAGGCCGCCAGCACCTCGGTGCGGGAGGTTCCGGCACGCTCGCCGCCACCCAGGAGACAGCCGTCCGCCCAGGAGGCGCCCGCCTCGATCGCGGCGACGGCATTGCCTGTCGCCATACCGAAGTCGTCATGGCAATGCACGCCGACCGGACCATCGAAGACCGAGCGGACCATGCGCACCAGTTCGGCCATCCGCGCCGGCGCCGCCGCGCTGACGGTATCCGCCAGACGCAGCCGGCAGTAGCCGGCGGCGCGAGCCACTCCTGCGAGGGCGACCAGGACGGCGGGGGCGGCGCGGGTCGCGTCCTCCAGGCCGAGCGCGACGGCTGCAGCTCCGGCGCGACGCGCTTCGTCGGCGGCGGCGACGACCCTGCGCAGCAGCCAGTCGCGATCCTTGCCCAGCCTGCGGCGCAGATGCAGATCGCTCGCCGGCAGCGACACATGCACCACGTCGGCACGACAGGAGGCGGCCAACGCGATGTCCGCCGGCAATCCCCGGCACCACACTGACAAGCGCAGACTTGGCGCCACCCGACGAGCGGAGCGCACCAGTCCAGCCAGGTCCGCATCGCGCGCGGCGCAACCGATCTCCGCCTCCGCGATGCCTACCGCCGCCAGCCCGCGCAGGATAGCAAGCTGCCGGCGCCGGGTGAGGCGGGCGGCCGGGGACTGCGCCCCTTCACGCAAGGTGGCGTCGAGGAGGAAGACCATGTCAGGCGACCAGGTGCGCCTCGGCGGGCTTGCCGTCGGCCAGGGCGTCGAGGATCTCGTCGACCGTATCCTCGGTGATCTTGCCGTACCACCAGCCCTCGGGGTAGACGATGAGGATCGGCCCCTTGTCGCACATCTTCAGGCAGCCGGTGTTCGAGATCATCACGTTCTCGATGCCGCGCTCATCGACCCCCTCCTGGATGTACTGGATGAGGCTGGGCGCGTCGCGCCGCGTGCAGGTGCCGTTGGGCTCACCGACTACACGCGAGCTGGAGCAGAGGAGGAGATGGTGCTTGGGTTTGGGCATGGGATCCTCGGGATCAGATGGTTTTCACGCGCAACCTTTGGCATTTCCACCGCAACCGTCGCCGCACTTGAAGGGTTTGGACATGCGACGGATCTCGCCGCCGGCGTAGGCCTTCGCGACCAGTTCCTCCAGCAGTCCTTCGGTCTCGAAGACGCGGATCCCGCTAGCACGCAGGACTTCGCTGGGTGCGGGCCCGATGCCGCTGACCAGCAGGGCACGGCAGTCCTCCAGCAGGTCGGCAAGATCATGCCAGCGCGCCGAGCCGTTGCCTGCCTCGGGAGTCCGGCGGACACCGACCTGCTTCAGCACGCCATCCTCCTGGCCGTAGATCAGCAACTCGTCGGCCTCGCCGAGGTGGCGGTTGACGAACATGCCTTCCTGTGAGGCCACCGCGACATAGCGGCGGCCGGGCCTGGCGGACGCGGCGTGGCGCTCGAGGACGGTGAACTGGGCGGCGCCCATGGTGTCGCCGATCCTGCCGACCGCGTCGGCGCGGCAGCGCTGGCAGTGCTCCATCTGCGGCAGGTGCTCGGCGGCTGCGGCGCGGGCCTTGGCCATCTCCTCGCTGCTGGGCTGCGGCACATCGGCGAACTCGGCCCCGGCCACCGGCATCATCGCCATGCAGTTGTGGATGGTGGCGCCCAGCTCCTTGCAGGCGGCGGCGACCGCGCCGACGTGGTCCTCGTTGATCCCGGGCACCACGATGGTGTTGACCTTCACGGTGACGCCGCGCGCGACCAGCTTGCGGATGCCCTCGCTCTGGCGGGCCCACAGCAGCTCAGCGGCGGCGCGACCGCGCAACACGTTCTTCCCGTCGCGCACCCAGGCGTACAGCCACTTGCCGATGTCCGGGTTCACCGCGTTGACCGTCACCGTGACGTGGCTGACCCCGGCGTCGGCCAGGGCGTCGGCGTTGGCCGGAAGGGCCAGGCCATTGGTCGCCACGCACAACATCATCCCGGGATGGGCGGCGTGGACGAGTTGCATGGTCTCCAGCGTCTCGGCGGCGTTGGCCAGGGCGTCGCCGGGGCCGGCGATGCCGACCACCGACACCGCGGGGTCGTTGGCGACCAGCTCGGCGGTGTAGCGCTCTGCCTGCCACGGCTCCAGCACCGAGCTGGTCACACCGGGCCGGCTCTCCGACACGCAGTCGTAGGAGCGGTTGCAGTAGTTGCACTGGATGTTGCACTTCGGCGCCACGGGGACGTGGATCCGGCTGTGCGTATGCTTCGCATCGGCCGAGAAGCAGGGATGGGCATTGCCCCGG
>JAFLCQ010000007.1:0-10684 GCA_017302815.1 Planctomycetota bacterium | reverse complement strand
CCCCGGACCCCGGACCATGACTGTCACAGATAGGCATAACCGGTCTCCGACGTGTCCTGGCTGTTGGCCAGGAGCGTGTTGACCACCTCGTCGAAGAGCCGCTGGGTACCGCGGTAGCCGAGGTGGAGGATGCGGCCCGCGCCGATCCGGTCATGGACCGGGAAACCGACGCGGACGAGCGGGATGGACTGGGCGCGGGCGGTCGGGTACGACTTGCTCGGTCCCAGGATGAGATCGGGCTTGAGGGCGGCGATGCGCGCGCCGATGCCGTCGTGGTCGGCATCCTCCAGCACCTCGGCGCCGGCGACCCCGCGCAGCGCCAGGGCCTGGGCCATGCGCCCGGTAGCCGCGCCCGAGGCGACCAGCACCGGGACCATGCCGATCTCGGCCGCGAAGCCGGCCAGGGCGACCGCGAGATCGGGATCGCCGACCACCGCGACGCGGCGCTGGGAGACGTACTTGTGGCCGTCGACGTAGGCGTCGACCAGGCGGCCGCGCTCGGCGGCGAGGGATTCCGGCAGCGGGACGCCGGCGGCCTCGGCCAGGGCGGCGAAGGCGGCGTCGCTCGCCTGCACGCCGATCGGCAGACCGAGGCGGACCAGCGGCACGCCATGGGCCGCTTCCAGCACCGCGCCCGGCCCCGGCTCCAGGGTGTCGCCGAACTGGATGGTGCAGGCCGACCGCCCGGCGCGCGCCATCTCGTCCAGGCCGACGCCGCCGGCCGGGATCGGCTCGTAGCGCGCCAGGCTGGGGCCGTCGAGTGTGTCGCTGTAGTCGGGGAAGAGGATGGCGGGCAGCCCGAGGGCGTTGAGCACCTCGCGCAGGTGGCGCAGATCGGCGGGCGAGACCGGGCCGGCCAGGACGTTGACCTGGCGCAGGCGTTCGCCGCCCTGAGCGACCTGGGCCAGGATCGCCGCCACCGTGTCGTGGAAGCCCTTGTGCTGGCATCCCTTGAAGCTCGGGGTCGCGACATGGATGACGCGCGGCAGCGAGGCGTCGGCGGCGGCGAGGTCGCGGATGATGCCGCGCGTGTCCTCGCCGATGGTCTCGGCCAGGCAGGTGGTGCACAGGCCGACCACCTCGGGAGCGTACTGGTCGCGCAGGTTGGCGACCGCGGTCGCCAGGTTGCTCTTCCCTCCGAACACCGTGCTGCTCTCGGTGAACGAGGTCGAGGCGACATCCATCGGTTCGCGGAAATGGCTGATCAGGTAGCGGCGGATATAGGTGGCGCAGCCCTGCGATCCGTGCACCAGCGGGACGCAGCCGCGCAGGCCGCGGAAAGCAAGCACCGCGCCCAGCGGCGCGCACACCCGGCAGGTGTTGGTCGTCGCGGGGCGACGACGGTCCGGGGTCCGGAGTCCGGGGTCCGGGGTCAGCGAGATCTGGCTCACGGCGTACCCTCCGTGTTGCTGCACCCCGGACGCTGGCGCCGAGGCACGAGTTTCCAGATCGGCGAGGTCACCGTCGCATGCACTTCGCGCGCGAAGGCAGCCATGCCGACGAAACCGGCCAGGCCGATCTTGCGCTCATGGTTGTGGTCGCAGAAGCCGATCCCCAGCTTGTAGGCGACCGGACGCTCCTTCACCCCGCCGATGAACAGGTCGACATCGCGCGCCGCCAGCCAGGCCGCCATCTCCAGCGGGTTGGAGTCGTCGGCGAGGATGGTGTCGGCGTCGCACAGCTCCTTGAGGTGCTCGTAGTCCTGCTGCGCGCCGGTCTGGGTGCCGGCCATCGCCACCCGCATCCCGAGCTGACGCAAGGCCTTCACCAGCGAGAAGGCCTTGAAGGCGCCGCCGACGTAGAGCGCGGCGACCTTGCCCTCCAGATCCTTGCGAAGCCGCGCCATCTCGGGCAGGACGGCGGCGGTCTCCTCGCGCACCAGGGCGCGGGTGCGTTCCAGCATCGCTAGGTCGGCGAAGTGCTTCGCCACCTCGTAGAGGGCTGACGCACAGTCCTCAAGGCCGAAGAAGGACACCTGGACGTAGGGGATGCCGTACTTCTCCTGCATCATCTTGGCCAGCGAGGTCATCGACCCGGCGCACTGCACGATGTTCAGCTTGGCGCCGTGCGCGCGGCGGATGTCATCGACCCGACCATCGCCGGTCATGCTCGCGACCACCTCCAGGCCCATGCGCTGGAGGTAGCTCTTGATGGTCCAGATCTCGCCGGCGATGTTGAAGTCGCCGAGGATGTTGACCGAGAACGGTCCGATCCCGGTAGTGTCGCCGCTGTCGATGAGTTGCGCCAGGGCGGCGCAGGCGGCGGAGTAGCCGTGCTTCTTGGTCCCACGGAAGCCTTCGCTCTGCACCGGGATGACCGGGATGCCGAACTCGGCGGTGGCGCCGCGGCACACCGCCTCGACGTCGTCGCCGATCACGCCGGTGAGGCAGGTGGCGTAGACGAAGGCCGCCTTGGGCTTGTGGATGGGGATCAGCTCGCGCAGGGCGCGGGCGAGCTTCTTCTCGCCGCCGAAGATGACCTCATTCTCGCGGATGTCGGTGTTGAACGAGTTGCGGTGCAACTGCATGCCGCTGGACAACGCGCCGCGGATGTCCCAGGTGTAGGCGGCGCAGCCGACCGGTCCGTGCACCAGGTGCAGTGCGTCGCCGATCGGATAGAGGACGACGCGCGATCCGCAGAAGGTGCAAGCGCGCTGGGTCACCGAGCCGGCGACGCTCGGACGGTCGCAGACGATGGCCCGCGCATCGCCGGCTGTGATCACCTGGGATTTTCGTGCATCGAGCATGTATTCCCCTGCAGTTTTTTGCCGCCAAGGACGCCAAGGACGCCAAGTCGATCAGTGTACCCTTGGCGCCTTGGCGGCTCTCACCTCTACATCACCAACTCGAACGCATGATCCGGGGCGTCGCGGTCCTGGCGCTCCTGAATCGCCGAGATGATCTGGGTCGCCAGGCGCAGGCCGCCCGTGTAGCCGACGCTGGGGAAATAGCTGTGCCCGACCCGGTCGAGGATCGGCCAACCGAAGCGGACCAGCGGGATGTCCTCGGCGCGGCTGATGAACTTGCCGTAGGTGGTGCCGATCATCAGGTCGACCTTCTCCTGCTTGATCCACTGGTGCATCTGGAACAGGTCGCCCTGCTGCTTGATGTTCGCGGTCGGCACGCTGTCGGCGAGGATGGCTTTGATGCGCTCCTCGAAGGCCTGGCCGTTGCCGCCGGTCATCACGTGCACCGGCTTCATGTCCATGTCGCGGCAGAACTCGGTCAGCGCGATGACCTGGTCGGGGTCGCCCCAGATCGCCACCTTCTTGCCGCCGAGGTACTGGTGCATGTCGCTGATCACGTCGACCAGACGGCCGCGCTCGTCCTCGAGCAGCTGCGGGACCGCGGTCCCGGTCAGCTTGGCGATGGCCGAGATGAAGCGGTCGGTCGCCGCCAGGCCGATCGGCAGGTCGAGCACCTCATGCGGGACCTCGCACTGCTTGGTCAGCTGGATGGCCGCCTCTTCCGAGGCCCAGGCGCCGAGCGCCAGGGTGTGGCGGGCGTCGCCCATGGCGCGGATCTGCGCCACCGTGGTGCCGCCCTTGGGGTAGAAGCTGTGCTCGCCGGTCGCCGGC
Source organism: Planctomycetota bacterium (assembly GCA_017302815.1). GTDB lineage: Bacteria > Planctomycetota > UBA11346 > UBA11346 > UBA11346 > UBA11346. Next base: position 7,107 of record JAFLCQ010000007.1, on the reverse strand, counting down.
GCGTCCAGCACGCTGCTGGTGTCCGGCAGCATGATCGCCGGCAGGTTGAAGGCGGCGATGTAGCGCTTCAGCTCGGCCATGTCCGAGGGCTCGACCCAGCCCGGGATCAGGTTGATCGCGTCGCTGCGCCGGCCGGTGCTGGCAGCCAGGTACTTCACGAAGCCCTTCACCATGTTGGAGTAGCCGGTGACGTGGAAGCCGACGTAGCTGGGCGTGTTGGCGTGGACGATCACCTTGCCTTCGGGGATCTTGCCCTCGTTCTGGCACTTGCCGATGATGGTCGGGATGTCATCGCCGATCGTCTCGGACAGGCAGGTGGTGTGCACCGCGATGATCTCGGGATCGTACATCTCGAAGATCGTCGAGATCGCCTGCTGCAGATTCGCCATGCCGCCGAACACCGAGGAGCCCTCGGTGAAGGAGCTGGTCGACGCCATGATCGGCTCCTTGAAGTGGCGGGTCAGGTGGCTGCGGTGGTAGGCGCAGCAGCCCTGGCTGCCGTGGCTGTGCGGCAGGCAGCCATGCACGCCCAGGGCGGCGTACATGGCCCCGACCGGCTGGCAGGTCTTGGCGGGGTTGATCTTGAGCGCGGTGCGCTCAACGCTGTTCGCTGGGGTCATGTCGAGCATGTGATTGTCCGATGGTTGAGGTTTCGATTCACATGGAGGAACAGAGAAACGGAGAAGTCATTCATTGTCGGCCTCCGGTCCTCTGGTTCTCCATGTGCGGATGGTCGGATTCAGACCGCAGGGGCGGCCGTCTTCTTCCACGGCGGGACGATCATCTTCCAGATCCGCTTGCTGATCATGCGGTCGATCTCGCGGTAGAAGTTGGCCGCGCCCTTGAAGCCGGCGTAGGGGCCGCCGTAGTCGTAGCTGTGCAGCTGCTTGCACGGGACGCCCATCTTCTCGACCACGTACTTGTCCTTGATGCCGCTGCAGAAGATGTCGGGCTTGTAGATCGCGATCAGCTTCTCCATCTCCAGGTGGCTGATGTCGTCGATGACCAGGGTGCCCTTCTTCATCTGCGCCATCATGCCGTCGTAGTCGCTCCAGGCGAAGCCGGCCTTCTCCATCGCCGCCTTCTCCTCGGCCGTCTTGCGCGGGGCGTAGCGGGCCGGATCGGGATCGACGTGGATCTCCTCGATGTTGCGGCTGTCGGCGTCGACCTTGATCGAGGGGATGACCCGGCGGCTCTCGTAGTCGTCGCGGTGGGCGAACTCGTAGCCGGCGGTGACCGTCTCCATACCGATGTCACTGAACAGGTCCTGGTAGTGGTGGGCGCGCGATCCGCCGACGAAGAGCATCGCCTTCTTGCCGGCCAGGCGGCAGGAGACCTCGGCGCGGATGGCCTTGATCGCGTCCAGCTCCTCGGCGATCACCGCCTCGACCTTGGCGATCAGGGCCTGGTCGCCGAAGTACTGCGCGATCTTGCGCAGACTCTTGGCGGTGGCGTCGGCGCCGATGAAGTTGACCTTGAACCAGGGGATGCCGAACTTCTTCTCCATCATCTCGGCCATGTAGTTGATCGAGCGGTGGCACATCACCACGTTCAGCTTGGCGTTGTGGCTGGTGGCGATGTCGTCGTACTTCACATTACCCGAAAAGGTCGAAACCAGCTTGATGCCGCACTTCTCGAGGATGCGCTCGATCTCGAAGGCGTCGCCGCCGATGTTGTACTCGCCGAGGATGTTGATGGTGAAGGGATGGTCGATGACCTTGTCCTGCTCGCCGACCACGTTCTTGAACAGGCCGTTGTTGGCGATGTGGTGGCCGGCCGACTGCGAGACGCCCTTGTAGCCTTCGCAGGAGAAGCCGAAGACGTTGATGCCCAGCTCCTCCTTCATCTGCCGAGCGACGGCGTGCACATCGTCGCCGATCAGGCCGACCGGGCAGGTGCTGAAGATGTCGATCGCCTTGGGTTTGAAGGTCTGGTAGGCCTCGCGCACCGCCTGGGCCAGCTTCTTCTCGCCGCCGAAGACGATGTCCTCGTCCTGCATGTCGGTGGTGAAGGCGTAGTTGATGTAGTTCTGCACCCCGTCGCCGGTCGCGGCCTGGTTCCGGCGCGACATCCAGGCGTAGAAGCTGCAGCCCACGGGTCCGTGGACGATGTGGACGATGTCCTTGATGGGTCCGAGGACCACGCCCTTGCAACCCGCGTAGCAGCAGCCGCGCTGGGTGATGATGCCGGGGATGGTGCGGACGTTGGCCTCGATCTCCGGCGGGGCTGCCGGATCGTTGACCAGGATGTGCTTCGCGCGCTTCTTGCCCACCTTGGACGGGTAGGCCTTGATCAGCTCGTCGCGGACCGTTTCAGCGCTCGGGATGGTGTCGGGCATGATGTCTCCGTCCGGGCGCCCGCTCGGCGGGCGCCCGTTTCCAGGTGGTGGGTTGTGGTGGGCTCAGGCGGCCAGGCCGTACTTGACCAGCAGCGACTCCAGCTCTTCCATGTTCAGCGGCTTAGGCACCACGAACATCTGGTTCTGGTCGATCTTCTTCGCCAGGGTGCGGTACTCGTCGGCCTGCTTGGCGGTCGGGGCGTACTCGATCACCGTCTTGCGGTTCAGCTCAGCGTGCTGCACGACGTTGTCGCGGGGCACGAAGTGGATCATCTGGGTGCCCAGGCGGGCGGCGAGGGCCTCGATCAGCTCGCGCTCGTTGTCGCACTTGCGGCTGTTGCAGATCAGGCCGCCGAGGCGGACCTTGCCGGTCTCGGCGAACTTGACGATGCCCTTGCAGATGTTGTTGGCCGCGTACATGGCCATCATCTCGCCGGAGACGACGATGTAGATCTCTTCGGCCTTGCCGTCGCGGATCGGCATCGCGAAGCCGCCGCACACGACGTCGCCGAGCACATCGTAAAAGGTGTAGTCGAGCTGCTTGTCGGCATCGTAGGCGCCGAGCTGCTCGAGCATGTTGATCGAGGTGATGATGCCGCGGCCGGCGCAGCCGACGCCCGGCTCGGGGCCGCCCGATTCGACGCAGCGGGTCTTGCAGAAGCCGGGCTTGAGGACCTCGTCCAGCTCGACGTCTTCGCCCTCGTCGCGGAGGGTGTCGAGGACGGTCTTCTGGGCCAGACCGCCGAGGAGGAGGCGGGTGGAGTCGGCCTTGGGGTCGCAGCCGACGACCATCACCTGCTTGCCCATCTCGGCCAGGCCGGCGACGGTGTTCTGGGTGGTGGTCGACTTGCCGATGCCGCCCTTGCCGTAGATGGCGATCTTGCGCATGGGGTGTTCCCTCTTGGTTGTGCGGTACGTCCGCGTGTCGAACCACCTGTTTGCGCCAGACGTGCCAAAACATCAGGGATCCCGATGAACTCGGAAATAATGCGGTTTTCACTGACATTTCGCATGTGTCGCGCAGTCACCCCTGCATTCTCATGCAGCAATTTCGCGGAACATTTTCGCACCGCTCTGCGAACCCGGAACAAAATCGTCACTCCGGTCGGCGGCGGCCGCGATCCTGCGCCAGGCAGGCGTCGGCGAAGCGCTCGGCCAGGGCGATCACCTCCGCCGCCTTGGGCAGGCATTGCAGCCACGGCCTCGGGATCCCGCTGAAGCCGCAGCGCAGCCCCGCCAGCCCGCCGGCCACCGCCCCTGTGGTGTCGGTATCCCCACCGAGATTCACCGCCTCCAGCACGGCCTCGGCGAATCCGTCATGACGGTGCAGGCACCAGCATGCGGCCACGAGCGTCGACACGACATAGCCATCGCTGGGCACATGGTCGCGGGCCAGACGCAGGCAGGAACTATCGAACAACGGTGCGAATATCGCGCGTTCGGATGCGGGAACGAGTGGAGAAAGCCGTTGCGACGCCTCGGCCAGGCATTCCGCGACCGGCCTGCGCACCAGCAGGCCTGCCGTGATGCGGGCGTGCCAGGCGCAGGCGAGACGCGACCGCTCGTGCGCATGCGTGAGGGCGCTCGCCTCGCCGGCCATGGCGATCGCCTCGGCCGGCGGGGACGACGCCCACCAGCAGGAGGCGGGGAGGATGCGCATGAGCGATCCGTTGCCATTGTCCCGCGCTGCACGTCCGCCCACCTTGCTGGGGTCGTCCCCGCGCCGGAAGCGCAGCAGCGCCCGCCGGGTGGCGAAGCCGACGTCGAAGACGCGGCCATGCGCGGTCCAGGCTCCGCGCTCATGCCAGGCCAGGAAGGCTTCGAGATGACGCCGCGGATCCCAGCCGTGCGCGGCGAATGCCGCGGCATGCGCCATGGCCAGGGCGCCGTCATCGCTCCAGGCTCCTACCGGCTGGTTGTGCGTGCCCCAGCCGCGCATGCCGCGCACGGGGTCGCGGTCGCGCTCGGCGCGGTCGCTGAACTCGACCGGCACGCCCAGGGCGTCGCCGACCACCAGGCCGACGAGACCGCCTATGATGCGGTCGCGGACCAGGACCGGAGGCGGACTGAGCATCAGCAGAGCAGGGGCTCGACGAGATAGTCGCCACCCAAGACGATGTGCTCGGATTCGCCCTGCAGCGGACCATCCGGCAGCAGACCGCTGAAATACACGACCTTCTGCAGCGGAACCCGCACCCGCCACACCCGCGAGCCGAACTCCCAGGCCGTCTCCGGATCGGCGGTGAAGGAACTGACGTTGTTGAACTCGACCAGCTGCCCGCGGGCATCGGGCGCCTTCACCACATAGGCCTCGGCATCATGGCTGCCGCGGTGTAGGGTCAGGCAGCCACCGTCGGGATGTCGACGACGCAGCTCATCCTGGCAGAAGGCGTAGAGCAGGTCGAGCTGCATGCCCACGCCGGTGGTGGCGCCGCGCATGCGCTCGGCCGCATAGCCCTCCTGGGCATCATGGTCGGACAGCGCGGTGCGGTGCCAGATCGGCCGCAGTCCGAAACGGTTCTCCGCCCAGCCCTTGAGGACGGCTCCGGATGGCCCGTTGCTGTCGATGCCCCAGCCGCGCAGCACCGCGAGATAGCTCTGGCGCCGGCGCTGACCCTCGTCGGGCCAGTCCTCGCGATCCTCATGCGCCCAGAAGCGGGTCAGGACGTAATGCTGGAACAGCTGCGCCCGCTCCGTCGCATCATCCAGCCGGGCCAGGAGATCAAAGAAGCCCTGGTGCTCGACCCGCAGCCAGGCGATCTCGATCGGCTGAGGATTGGCCTGGAAGGCCTGCGAGGCGATGGCCCATGGGCTGAGGTTGCAGCGGTTGAACAGCGCCGTGCGCTTCACGTACCAGGCGGCGCCTTCGTCCGCACCGCCCGACGGTTCACCGCATCCGGCCGACATCGATGCCATAGAGCTTGACCTTGTACTGCATGATCCGCTTGGTGATGCCCAGCCTCTTCGCGGCCTGGGTCTGGTTGCCTCCGGTGTCCTTCAGCGCCTCGGTGATGAGGCCTATCTCGAAGTTGGCGACCCGCGATTCGAAGGCGCCGCCCTCCTCGGCCGGGGCACGCACGGCATAGCGGTTCAGCTGCAGCGACGGCGGCAGATGGTGCCCATGGATGACATCCCCCTCGGCCATGACCACGGCGCGCTCGATGACGTTCTCCAGCTCGCGCACGTTCCCCGGCCAATGGTAGGAGGTCAGCATGTCGATCGCCGGCGTGTCGATGCGGGCGATCGGCTTGCCCATGCGCTTGCCGAAGGCCTCGGCGAAGGAGTCGGCCAGGAGCATGATGTCGGCCTTGCCGCGCTCGCGCAGCGGCGGCATGTGGATGGGGAAGACGTTGAGGCGGTAGAACAGGTCGGAACGGAAGCGCCCGGCCACGATCTCCTTCTCGAGATCCCGGTTGGTGGCTGCGATGATGCGCACATCGGCATTCAGGGTGTCGGCGCCGCCAACGCGCTCGAAGCGCCTGACCTGGAGCACGCGCAGCAGCCGGGTCTGGGCCCCTGGCGGCAGCTCGCCGATCTCGTCGAGGAACACCGTGCCGCCGGCGGCGCGTTCGAAGACCCCGGCCCGCCGCGCGGTGGCGCCGGTGAAGGCCCCCTTCTCGTGTCCGAACAGCTCGCTCTCGATCAGGGTGTCGGGTATGGCGCCGCAGTTCACCTCGATGCATTGCCCGCCGTGACGCGGGGACAGTTCGTGGATGAGCTGGGCCAGCACCCCCTTGCCGGTGCCGGTCTCTCCGGTGACCAGGACCGAGGTGTCCACACCCGCCACCTTCGCGGCCAGGCGCTGCACCGCCTCCATCGCCGGCGAACGCCCGATCATGCGCCCGGAAGCGACCGCGTGCACGCGCTGGAAGGCGTCGAGGCGCTCTTCCAGGCGCTGGCGCTGCACGAAGGGCCCGACCAGGTGGGCGACCTCGCTGAGCAGCCGCAGGTCGCCGTCGGGATCGGTCACCTCGGCGAGATGGCGGTCGGCAGAGAGCGTACCGACCGGCTTGCCGCGATACGGGATCGGCACGCAGTAGAACGCGATGCGCGACAGGTCGAGCCCCTGGCGCAGCCCCGAGCGGTCGAGGAAGCCATCCTCGGGCCGGATGCCGGCGAGGTAGACCGGCGTGTTGGTGACGATGACCCGTCCGGTGACCCCCTCGCCGGGACGGTAGCGCATGCGCTCGCCAGCGGCCCGGGGCACGGCATCGGCAGCGACATAGGCGGCGATCTCGTCCTCGGTGTCGTTGAGCAGCGCCACCACCCCGCGGGCGAAGCCCTGGTCGCGGTCGAGCCAGCGCAGCATCTGCGCCAGCGCAGGTGCCGCCGCGCTCTCATCGGAGAGGAATCGGGCAAGGCGCACCAGCAGGTCGAGGCGGACGCATGACGTCGCCTGGCCCGGACCGGATAGCCCGGGGCATGGTGGAAAGAGCGTGTAAGGAGAGGCGGCCATCGCGTCCACGCGGCAGGATAGCAGACTCCATGCGCGTCGATGTGCTGCACGCCGCTGCACCGTGCAGGCTTTGCCGGTGCTCAGCGCCCTCGGAAACCGCGCGGTCCCGTACCGTGACGCTGACGCACGGCCCTGGCCATCGCCTGCGCCGTCCCGAAGCCGGTCTGCAGGGCTATGTCGGACGAGGACATGCGCGTGCCGGCGAGCAGCCGCTCGGCGGCGGCGAGCCGCCGCTCATGCAGCCACGTGGCCAGCGGGGTTCCGGTCGCGGCGCGGAATACCCGGCCGAGGTGGTCGCGGGTGCAGCCCGCCT
>JAFLCQ010000069.1 GCA_017302815.1 Planctomycetota bacterium | reverse complement strand
AAGGCGCGGCGGGCGTCGCCGTCGGCGGCCAGCAGCTCGGCCAGCTCGCGGGTGCGCTCGGCGTCGAGGGCGCCGTCCAGGTGCGCGCCGACCAACTGGTCGAGGCGCTTGTGCATCTCGGGGGTCATGGCGCGTCCTCCTGGGCGAGGCGCTGGCGCACGCATTCGGCCAGGGCCTTGTGCAGGCGCGAGAGGGTGACGTAGACGGTGTTGATCGGCCTGCCCAGGCGGGCGGCGATGTCCTCGCCAGGCAGCTCCTCGGCATAGCGCAGCTGGATCAGCTGCTGCGAGGCGGGCGGCAGGCGCTGCACGCAGCCCTTCAGGGCATGCAGGCGGCGGCCGGAGACGTCATCGGCGGCGGCGGTGATCTCGGCGTCGGCAAGGATGGCGAGCTGCTCGGCTTCGGCGGGGCGCTCGCGGCGATGGCGTTCGAGGTGCTTCAGCGCCTCGAAGCGGCAGACCCGGCGGATCCAGCCTTCGAAGGCGTTCTCGTCCGGAACCTCGTCGTGCTTGCGCAGGCAGATCATGATCGCCTCCTGCAGGATGTCCTCGCAGGGCTGGCGGGCGCCGACGATGGCGCGGATGTAGAGGATGAGGACGGGGCGGCGCTCCTCGCACAGCTGCGCTGCCCGCTCGCGATCCATCCCCAAAGCCTGTCAGAGGATGCACATGTGGCAACACACCGTTGTGATGACCAGGGCATACTGTGCTGCCCGCCGTGGCGGAGTGATCTGTACAGGCGGTCTGCGCGCGTCTCGTCTGCTTTGTTGGGTTGACTCGTCTGCCTGAACGGATTATCTGTTGCGGCAGATTGGACATCCGTTATCACGCGCCACGTCATGAGCGGCGCCCGTCCACCTGCAGCCGACCATCCCGCCGAGGGGATCGACGTCGACATCACCGCGGCGGTCTCCGCCAACCTCAAGCGCCTGCGCGCCGAGCATGCCCTGACCCTCGACCAGCTCTCGGAGACCAGCGGCGTCTCGCGGGCGATGCTCAACCAGATCGAGACCGGCAAGAGCGTGCCGACCATCGCCACCCTGTGGAAGGTGGCGGCCGGCCTGCACGTCCCCTTCCAGCAACTGATCCAGGTCGAGGCGGCGCCCAAGAGCATCGTCATGCGCCGCGCCGACGCCAAGGTGCTGACCAACGCCGAAGGCACCTTCTCGTCACGCGCCCTCTTCCCGTATGACGGCGGCCCGCGCACCACCGAGTTCTACGAGCTGGTGCTTGCCCCGGGCGGCATCGAGCGCGCCGAGGCCCACGCCCGCGGCACCCGCGAGCAGATCGTCGTCGTCCAGGGCCGCATCACCATCGAGGTGGGCGGCATCGCCCACAATCTCGCCGAACGCGATTCGATCGGCTTCGAGGCCGACGTGCCGCACTCCTACATCAACCCCGACCAGCGCCGCGAAGCCCTGCTGTATCTGGTCATGACCTACGCAGACCCCGTCCGATGATCCGCATCCTCGCCCTGGTCGCCGCCGCCCTCGTCCTGCACGCCGCCGACGACACGCTCCTGAACGTCTCCTACGACCCCACCCGCGAGCTCTACAAGGAGGTCAACGCCGCCTTCGCAGCGCAGTGGAAGCAGGCCGCGGGCCGCAGCGTCGAGGTGAAGCAGTCGCACGGCGGCTCCGGCAAGCAGACCCGCTCGGTGATCGAAGGGCTCGACGCCGACATCGTCACCCTGGCCCTGCCGATGGACGCCGACGAGATCGCCAAGGCCGGCCGCCTGGCCGCCGACTGGCGCAGCCGCCTGCCCCACAACGCCAGCCCCTACACCTCGACGGTGGTCTTCCTGGTGCGCAGCGGAAATCCGAAGGGGATCACGGACTGGGGCGATCTGGCCAAGGCCGACGTCGCCACCGTCGTCGCCAACCCCAAGACCTCGGGCGCCGCCCGCCTGGCCTACCTCGGCGCCTGGGCCTGGGCCGAGCGCGCCTTCCCCGGCGACTCCGCCAAGGTCGAGGCCTACATGCGCGGCTGGCTGGCGCGCGTGCCCACCTTCGATCCCGGTGCGCGCGGCGCGACCACCACCTTCGTCCGCCGCCAGATCGGCGACGTCCTGCTGACCTGGGAGAACGAGGCCTGGCTCGCCGTCGCCGAGTCCAAGGGTTCCGTGCAGGTGGTGGTGCCGCCGGTAAGCATCCTCGCCGAGCCGCCGGTGGCCTGGGTCGACGCGGTGGTGGCGAAGAAGGGCACCGCCGCCGTCGCCAAGGCCTACCTCGAGTTCCTCTACACCCCGGCGGCGCAGGAGATCGCGGCCAAGCACCGCTACCGCCCGCGCCTGCCCGAGGTGCTGGAGCGCCACCGCGCCGACTTCCCCGCCGCCGAGCTGATCGCCGTCGAGCAGGCCTTCGGCGGCTGGGACAAGGCGCAGGCCGCCCACTTCGCCGACGGCGCCTCCTTCGACCGCCTCACCTCCAACCGCTGAGACACCCCATGCTGCGCACCATCGTCATCCTCGCCCTTGCCGCCGCGGCCTCGGCCGTCGAGCTGCTGAACGTCAGCTACGACGTCGCCCGCGAGGTCTACAAGGACGTCAACCCGGCCTTCGCCGCCAGCCCCGCAGGCGCGGGCGTGACGGTGAAGCAGAGCCACGACGGCTCGGCCAAGCAGGCGCGTGCGGTGATCGACGGCCTGCCGGCGGACGTGGTGACGATGAACTCCGCCGCCGACATCGATGCGATCGCCAAGGCCGGCCTCATCCCGGCCGACTGGCAGGGCCTGTTGCCCAGCCGCAGCGCTCCCAGCTACAGCACCCACCTGATCCTGGTGCGCGCCGGCAACCCCAAGGGCATCAAGGACTGGGGCGACCTGGCCAAGCCCGGGGTGGAGATCGTGCAGGTCAACCCCAAGACCGGTGCCAACGGCAAGTACAGCTACCTCGCCGCCCTGGCCTGGGCCAAGCGCCAGCCCGGCGCGACCGACGACAGCGCCAAGGCCTTCCTGAAGTCGTTCTTCGCCAACGTCATCGCCCTGGAGAAGGGCGGTCGCGCCGCCACCACCACCTTCGCGCAGCGCGGGCTGGGCGATGTCCTGGTGACCTTCGAAAGCGAGGTCTTCCGCATCGAGCAGGAGTTCGCCGGCAAGGTCGCGCGCGTGGTGCCATCGGTCAGCGTGCGCGCCGACAACCCGGTGGCGGTGGTGGCGAGGAACGCCGAGAAGAAGGGCAGCGCCGTCGCGGCGAAGGCCTACCTCGAGTTCCTCTACACCACCCCCGCGCAGGAGATCTTCGCCAAGAACTTCCTGCGTCCGGTCGACGCGGCGGTGCTGGCGAAGCACGCCGGCACCTTCGCCACCCTGGATCTGGTGACGGTCGAGGACGCCTTCGGCGGCTGGGCCGCGGCGCAGAAGACCCACTTCGACGACGGCGGCTGGTTCGACCAGCTCTACCAGCCCAAGTGACCTGACCACGGCATGCGCGTCCTCCCCGGCTTCGGCATCTCCCTCGGCATCACCCTGCTCTGGCTGGGTCTGCTGGTCATCCTTCCACTGGCGGCCCTCGCCGCCAAGGCGGCGGGGATGGGCTGGCACGACCTCTGGCAGGTGTGGAGCGAACCGCGCGTCATCGCCGCGCTTGAACTGTCGTTCTTCACCGCCGCCATCGCCGCGGTGGCCAACCTGTTCCTGGGCCTGCTGATCGCCTGGGTGCTGGTGCGCTACCGCTTTCCCGGCCGCAAGCTGGCGGACGCCCTGGTCGATCTGCCCTTCGCCCTGCCCACCGCGGTGGCGGGCATCGCCCTGACCACGCTCTACGCGCCGACCGGTTGGATCGGCGAGCCGTTGTCGCACCTGGGCATCAAGGTCGCCTTCGCCCCGCTGGGCATCGTCGTCGCCCTGGTCTTCGTCACCCTGCCCTTCGTCGTGCGCACGGTGCAGCCGGTGCTTGAGGCGGTGCCGCACGAGGTCGAGGAGGCCAGCGCCAGCCTGGGGGCCAGCCGCCTGCAGACCTTCCGCCGCGTCATCCTGCCCGAACTGATCCCCGCCCTGGCCACCGGCTTCGCCCTGGCCTTCGCGCGCGGGCTGGGCGAATACGGCTCGGTGGTGTTCATCTCCGGCAACCTGCCGATGAAGACCGAGATCCTGCCCCTGGTCATCATCGGCAAGCTCGACCAGTACGCGGTGCCCGCCGCGACCGCGATCGCCGTGCTGATGCTTATCCTCTCCTTCATCATGCTGCTGGCGATCAACCTGCTGCAGCGCTGGGCGCAGCGGAGGGCGGTCGCATGAGCCGCATCACCACGACCGAGCCGACCTGGGTGAAGTGGACCCTGATCGGCACCGCCCTGGGCGCGATGGCCCTGGTCCTCATCGTCCCGCTGGTGGCGGTGTTCTGGGAGGGCCTCGCCGCCGGCTGGAACGTCTACTGGGCCGCCGTCGTCGATGCCGACGCCCGCCACGCCCTGTGGCTGACCCTGGCCGCCGCTGGCATCAGCCTGGTGGTGAACGGCGTCGCCGGCATCGCCGCCGCCTGGGCCATCGCCCGCTTCCGCTTCCCCGGCCGCAGCCTGCTGATCACCGCCATAGAGCTGCCCTTCTCGGTCTCGCCGGTGGTGGTCGGCCTGTTGTTCGTGCTGCTGTTCGGCGCGCATGGCTGGTTCGGGCCGATGCTGGCCGCGCATGACGTGAAGATCCTCTTCGCCATGCCCGGCATCGTCCTGGCGACCCTGTTCATCACCTTCCCCTTCGTCGTGCGCGAACTGCTGCCGGTGATGGAGGCGGTGGGCAGCGAAGAGGAGGAGGCCGCCCGCGTGCTGGGCGCGCGCGGCTGGCACATCCTCTGGCGGGTGACCCTGCCGAACGTGAAATGGGGCCTGATCTACGGCCTCATCCTGTGCAGCGCGCGCGCCATCGGCGAATTCGGCGCGGTCAGCGTGGTCTCCGGCCACATCCGCGGCGAGACCAACACCATGCCGCTGCACGTCGAGATCCTCTACAACGACTACCAGTACAACGCCGCCTTCGCCTGCGCCTCGGTGCTCTGCCTGACCGCACTGGTCACCCTGGCGCTGAAGGCCGTCGTCGAATGGCGCGCTGAACGGGCCCTGAAGCAGGGCGGGAAGACCCCATGAGCATTTCCATCGACGGCGTCACCAAGCGCTTCGGCAGCTTCACCGCCCTGGACAAGCTGTCGCTCGAGATCGGCAGCGGCGAGCTGGTCGCGCTGCTGGGCCCGTCGGGCTCGGGCAAGACCACCCTGCTGCGCATCATCGCCGGCCTGGAGTCCGCCGACGACGGCCGCGTGCTGTTCACCGGCCGCGACCAGACCGGGGTCGGCGCCAAGGACCGCGGCGTCGGCTTCGTCTTCCAGCACTACGCCCTGTTCCGCCACATGACGGTGGCCGAGAACGTCGCTTTCGGCCTGACCGTGCGCCCGAAGGCGCAGCGTCCGTCGCCAGCCGCCATCCAGGATCGCGTCACACACCTGCTGAAGATGGTGCAACTGGACTGGACGGCCAACCGCCTGCCGCACCAGCTGTCCGGCGGCCAGCGCCAGCGCGTCGCCCTGGCCCGCGCCCTGGCGGTGGAACCCAAGGTGCTGCTGCTCGACGAGCCCTTCGGCGCCCTCGACGCCAAGGTGCGCGCCGAGCTGCGCCGCTGGCTGCGCCAGCTGCACGACCAGACCGGCGTGACCACGGTGTTCGTGACCCACGACCAGGAGGAGGCCCTGGAGGTCGCCGACCGCGTGGTGGTGATCAACCAGGGCCGCATCGAGCAGGCCGGTCCGCCCGACGAGGTCTATGCCAACCCGGCCACGCCCTTCGTCCACCACTTCCTCGGCACGGTCAACGTCTTCCACGGCCGCGTCCATGACGGGCTGGCGTCAGTCGGCGAGGCCGACGTCACCTTCGTCCGTCCGCACGACGTGGCGGTGTCGCGCGCTCGGGACGAGGCACATCCCATCGCAGCCACGGTGAAGAGCGTCGCGGTCGCCGGCGCCCTGGTGCGCTTCGAGCTGGAACGCGAGGGCGGCGCCCGCGTCGAGGTCCTGGTGACCCACCAGCGCAGCCGCGAACTGGCCCTGCAGGCCGGGCAGCAGGTGTTCATCGGCTTCAGCGAGTACCGCACCTACGCCGCCTCCACCGTCCCCGGCGCCGCCGCCGAGGACTACGCCATCTAGTCTTGCCACCGCCCCCCATCGCAGACCCTGCACCACCCGAGAGCGCCATGACCCACATCGACACCCTCGCCCTCCACGCCGGCCAGGTCCCCGACCCGGCCACCGGCTCGCGCGCCGTGCCGCTGTACCAGACCACCAGCTACGTGTTCAAGGACGCGCAGCACGCCGCCGACCTCTTCGCCCTGCGCGCCTTCGGCAACATCTACACCCGCCTGATGAACCCGACCACCGGCGTGCTGGAGGCCCGCCTCGCCGCCCTGCACGGCGCCCCCGGCGCCCTGGCGGTGGCCTCCGGCTCGTCGGCGATCTTCTACGCCATCACCGCCATCACCTCGGCGGGCCAGAACATCGTCACCGGCTCGAACCTCTACGGCGGCACGGTGGCGATGTTCCGCTACACCCTGAAGCGCTTCGGCATCGAGGTGCGCTTCGTCGACTCCAGCGATCCGCGCAAGGTCGCCGCCGCCATCGACGCCAAGACCCGCCTGGTCTTCACCGAGTCGATCGGCAACCCCAAGGGCAACGTCGACGACTTCGAGGCCCTGGCCAAGGTCGCCCACGACGCCGGCATCCCCTTCATCGTCGACAACACCGTCTCGCCTCCGCCGCTGTTCAACCCGCTGGCGCACGGCGCCGACATCGCGGTCTACTCGCTGACCAAGATGATCGGCGGCCACGGCACCTCGCTGGGCGGCGCCATCGTCGAGAAGGGCGACTTCCCGTGGAACAACGGCAAGTTCCCCGAGATCGCGGGCCCTGACGAGAGCTACCACGGGGTGAACTTCTGGGACGCCTTCGGCGGCCATGCCAAGGCGGTCGCCCCCGGCCTGGCCTACGTGCTGAAGATCCGCACCGGCCTGCTGCGCGACACCGGCGCGGCGATCTCGCCGTTCAACGCCCACCAGATCATCCAGGGCGTCGAGACCCTGCCGCTGCGCGCCGAGCGCCACGTCGCCAACGCCCAGACGGTGGCCGAGTGGCTGGCCAAGCATCCGCTGGTCACCTGGGTCAGCTACCCCGGACTGCCCAGCCATCCCGACCACGCCCGCGCCAGGCGCTACCTGCCCAAGGGCCCGGGCGCGATCATCGGCTTCGGGGTCAAGGGCGGCTCGGCCGCCGGCCAGAAGTTCATCTCCTCGGTCAAGCTGGCCTCGCACCTGGCGAACATCCTGGACGCCAAGACCCTGGTGATCCATCCCGCCAGCACGACCCACCAGCAGCTCACCGCCGAGCAGCAGGCCGCGGCCGGGGTGACCCCCGACTTCGTCCGCCTCTCGGTCGGCCTCGAGAACGCCGCCGACATCATCGCCGACCTCGACCAGGCCCTCGCGGCCTCGCAGAAGTAAGGAAAGGACAGCCATGCCCGTCTTCGCCGACAACTCCCTCGCCATCGGCCGCACCCCGCTGGTCCGCCTCAACCGCGTCACCGACGGGGCCAAGGCCACCGTGCTGGCCAAGATCGAGGGCCGCAACCCCGCCTACTCGGTGAAGTGCCGCGTCGGCGCCGCGATGATCTGGGACGCCGAGAAGCGCGGCGTGCTGAAGCCGGGCATGGAGATCGTCGAGCCCACCTCGGGCAACACCGGCATCGCCCTGGCGTTCGTCGCCGCGGCGCGCGGTTACGGCATCACCCTGACCATGCCCGAGACCATGTCGATCGAGCGCCGCCGCGTCCTGGCGGCCTTCGGCGCCAAGCTGGTGCTGACCCCCGGCGCCGAGGGCATGGCCGGCGCGGTGCGCAAGGCCGAGGAGATCGCCGCCAGCGACCCCTCGCGCTACTTCATCCCGCAGCAGTTCAAGAATCCCGCCAATCCGCAGATCCACCACGACACCACCGGCCCCGAGATCTGGGACGACACCCAGGGCAAGGTCGACGTCCTGGTCGCGGGCGTGGGCACCGGCGGCACCATCACCGGCATCAGCCGCTTCTGGAAGAAGACCAAGGGTGCACCGCTGCTGTCCGTCGCGGTCGAGCCGGTCGGCAACCCGATCCTCGGCCAGAAGAAGGCCGGCGAGCCGCTGACCCCGGGCCGCCACAAGATCCAGGGCATCGGCGCCAACTTCGTGCCCGACATCGTCGACCTCTCGCTGGTCGACCGCATCGAGCGCGTCGGCGACGACGAGGCGGTGGCCATGGCCCGCCGTCTGGCCAAGGACGAGGGCATCATCAGCGGCATCAGCTGCGGCGCCGCCGCGGTCGCCGCCGTGCGCCTGGCCAAGCTCCCCGAGTTCGCGGGCAAGACCATCGTCGTCATCCTGCCGGATGCCGGCGAGCGCTACCTGTCGACCGTCCTCTTCGAAGGCGTGGGGGGCTGAGTGGGCGCCGCTCCGAGCGGTTCCACCGCATCCTGTCCGCCCTCGTGGCGCATCGCCACGGTCTGCGTTCACGCCGGTGTGCAGCCCGACGTCGAGCACGGCGCGGTCATGCCGCCGCTGTACCTCAGCAGCACCTACAGCTTCGCCGACTTCGGCAAGCCGCGGCGCTTCGACTACAGCCGCAGCGGCAACCCGACCCGCCAGGGCCTGGAGGACGCCCTCGCCGCGCTGGAGGGGGGCTGCCGCGGCTTCGCCTTCGCCACCGGCATGGCGGCCGAGAGCTGCGCCCTGGCCCTGCTGTCGTCCGGCGACCACCTGGTGGTGCATGACGACCTCTACGGCGGCAGCTACCGCCTGATCACCAGCGTCACCGCGCGCATGGGCGTGCAGGTCGACTTCGCCGACCTGCGCCAGCCCGGCGCGCTGGAGCGGGCCCTCAAGCCGAACACGAAGATGGTGTGGCTGGAGTCGCCGACCAACCCGCTGATGAACCTGCTCGACCTGGAAGCCCTGGGGCGCATCTGCCGCGCCAAGGGCGTGCTGTCGCTGGTCGACAACACCTTCCTGTCGCCGCTCTTCCAGCGCCCGCTGGACCTCGGCATCGACATCGCCCTGCACTCGACCACCAAGTACATCAACGGCCACAGCGACGTGGTCGGCGGCGGCATCGTGGTGCGCGACCCGGCGCTGGCCGAGCGCATCGGCTTCCTGCAGAACGCCCTGGGCGTGCCGCAGGCGCCGCACGACTGCTATCTGGTCATGCGCGGCCTGAAGACCCTGCCGCTGCGCATGCGCGCCCACCACGACAACGCGCTGGAGCTGGCGCGCTGGCTGGAGAAGCACCCCGCCGTCTCGGCTGTGCACCATCCCTGGCTGGAGAGCCATCCGCAGCACGCCCTGGCCAAGCGCCAGATGCGCGGCGCCGGCGGCACCTTCAGCTTCCGCCTGAAGGGCGGCAACGAGGCGGCGCGCCATCTGCTGACGCGCACGAAGCTGTTCGTGCTGGCCGAGTCGCTGGGCGGCGTCGAGTCGCTGATCGAGCAGCCGTGGACCATGACCCACGTGTCGATGCCCGAGGAGGTGCGCCGCCGCGTCGGCATCACCGAGGACCTGATCCGCATCTCGGTGGGCATCGAGGACGTCGAGGACCTGCGCGCCGACCTGGCGCAAGCCCTGCCCTGATGCCTTGAACACGGAGCACCAGAGCGACCAGAGGACTTGCTTGTCCTCTGGTCGCTCTGGTGCTCTGTGTGCATGTAGCAGAGAAGTCTGGCTGATTCATTCCCCCGCCTGCCGCCGCCAGGCGGTGGGCGGCATGCCGTAGGCGGCGCGGAAGCGCTTGTTGAGGTGGTAGGGATCGCAGAAGCCGCAGCGCTCGGCGATCTCGGCTGTGCCCAGGCCGGTGCCGGCCAGCAGCGCCGCGGCGCGTTCGAGCCGACGGCGCCGGATCCAGGTCTGCGGCGCCTCGCCGGTCGCGGCCCGGAACAGCTGGTGCAGCCGGCTGACCGAGCAGCGGTTGCGCGTGGCGATCTCCTCCCGGCTCAGCGGCAGATGCAGGTGCGCATCGATGAATGCCAGCGCCGGGGCGATGCGCAGCAGGGCCTCGTCACCGCTCGCGTCGGAGCCCAGGGCCGCGATCAGCTCGGCGGCCAGGTCTGCGACCAGGGCATGCCGGCGCAGCGCCTCGACGGTGCCGGATCCGCGTGGCGCCTCGGAGGCCGCGCGCAGCGCACGTCCCAGGCGGGTGGCGAGGGCGTCGGGGAAGATCCGTGGCGCTCCGAGATGCGCGCACGGATCCAGGACGCCCCGCATGCGCACGATGAGGTGCACGTGGTGGCTCATCACCGGGGTGGATCCGGATACCGCGTGGCGGTGGCGACAGCCTGATGGCACCAGCCAGACGCTGCCCGCCGGCAGGGGGGTCGAACCACTGGCGTGGTCGATGCGGTAGGTGCCGCTTTCGACCGCCTGTACCACCAGCCAGGGCAGCGATCGCCACGGCGTCTGGAACCCGACGGCGCGCGGTCCGCGCCAGAATCCAGCATGGTCGACGAGAACGCCGTCGCTATCCATTGCATGAACATACCACTGAGATGCAGCCGCGTCCATGGTCGTGCGGTCGGGGACGGGGCATTATTGCGGCATGCGCCACGTCCTGCTCACGCTCGCCACCGCCCTACTCTGCCACGCTGCCGATCCGGTGCGGATCATCCTCGACACCGACATCGCCTCGGACTGCGACGACGCCGGGGCGGTGGCGATGCTCAATGCCCTCGCCGATGCCGGCGAGGCGGAGATCGTCGGTATGATGGTGTCGACCGGGGGGCCCTGGGGCGCCTCGGCCCTCGATGCGATCAACGCCTGGTACGGCCGCCCATCCGTCCCCATCGGCCGGGTCGAGGCCCCGGATTTCTGGGTCGGCGGTTCTCCCGACCGCCCGGCCGGGGCCTCCAACTACGAGTCCTACAACCGCGTCCTGGCGCAGCGCTTCCCCAACCGCTTCCCTGACGGCACGGGCGTGCCTGAGGCCACCGGCCTGTACCGGCGGCTGCTGGCTGCGCAGCCGGATGCGGGCCTGGTCGTCTGCTCGATCGGTCCGCTGATCAATCTGGCGCGGCTCCTCGACAGCCCTGCCGATGCGTCCAGCCCCCTGGCAGGCGTCGAACTGGTGCGGCGCAAGGTGCGCATGCTGGTGGTCGCCGGCGGGCGGAACCCGTCCGGCACCTCGTCGAACTTCAGCAAAGCCGGCGCCGCTCCATTCGCCCAGGCGGTGGCCACGCGCTGGCCGGGCCGGATCGTCTTCGTCGGCAACGATGTCGGTGGCGAGATCCGCACCGGCTGGGATGCATCGGACCGCGCGCAGGTCGGCAATCCGGCGCGCCTGGCCTACGAACTGTTCCACGCCGGCGATGCCGCCAAGGACCGTCCGAGCTGGGACCAGGCGGCGGTGCTGTTCGCCGTGCGCGGAACCGGGCGGGTGTACGGACTGGTCGAGGAGGGGCATCAGGCGATCGATGCCGGGGGCCGCAACGCCTGGACGCCCGGCGATGCGCCGCACGCCGACCATGCCCATGTCGTGCGCCAGCCCGGGATGGACGCGGCCCTGCGCCAGGAGATCACGGCGTGCATGCGCCAGGCGCGGCGCGAGTGCGCCGATCCCGGCCCGGCGGCCCTGCTGGGACGGGCGCCGGTGCGCCTGATCCTCGACATGGACATGGACAGCGACTGCGACGACGCCGGCGCCCTGGGCATCATGCATGCCATGGCCGATCGCGGCGAGGTGGAGCCGCTGGCGGTGATGATCTCCGGGGTCAACGCCTGGGCCGGTCCCTGCGCCGACGCGATAAACACCTGGTACGGTCGACCCGATCTGCGCATCGGCACCGCCCGGGCGCCGGCACCCGATCAGGCTAGCCGCTACGCCCGCGGGGTGGCCGAACGCCTGCCGCACCGCCTGCAGCGCAGCGCCGATGCGCCCGACGCGGTGGAGCTCTACCGCGAGATCCTGGTGCAGCAGCCCGACGCCTCGGTGACGGTGGCGACGGTCGGGGACATGACCAACCTGGCCAAGCTGCTGCGCGCGCCAGGCGGCATGGAACTGGTGCGCGCCAAGGTCGCGGTGTGGGTGTGCATGGGCGGCAACTTCATCGGCCGGCCGGCGAAGGACGACCTGAAGCTGGGCAACAACAATTTCACCCTCGATCCGCAATCGACCTACGAGGCCATCACGCGCTGGCCGACCCCGATCGTCTTCGCCGGCCGCGAGGTGTGCTCGGTGCCCAGCGGCGTGACCGCCGGCGCCTGCCTGCGCGATCTGCCCGAGGATCACCCGGTGCGCCTGGCCTATGCGCTCTACTTCGGCGGTCCGCCGCAGGACCGCCACGTCGCCGACCTGGTCGCCGTCGTCGCCGCGGTGCGTGGCCTGGGGGGGCTGTGGGACGCGCAGGGCCGCGGCGGCATGGTCCTGGCCCGCGACATGACCTTCGCCTGGGACGAGGCGCGTGACGCCCGGCAGGCCTATCTGCTCAAGCGGGCACCCGATGCGCAGGTGCGCGTGGCGCTGGAGCAGCTGCTCATGCAGCCGACCCGCGGGCGCTGACTCAGTGGCAGACCTCGTT
>JAFLCQ010000068.1 GCA_017302815.1 Planctomycetota bacterium | reverse complement strand
CAATCTCCTCGCTCCTGGCGCCGTGGTGCGGCAGCCCCCCGCACAGTGATCGCCCATTCCGGTGTCGGCGATGATGCCCTGCAGCGCCTCGATGCCGGTCGGCTCCAGCTGCCAACGCCGCGGTTCGCCGTCCGCGAGCCACGGCCAGCCGGCGCTGCCGGCATAGCGCACATGCAGCTCGGCGAAGAGCGGACCGGGCAGGCTGGCGCTGATCAGGGCGCCGCCGCCATCGCCGCCGCTCAGGCGATGCCCGTCGCCCGGGGCGAAGAAGCGGCAGGCGCCGGGGCGCAGGACCTCGTCCTCGCCACCGAGGCGGCGGTGCACCACCTCGCCCTCCAGCACCCAGTTGAACTCGGCGAAATCATGGCGGTGGTCGGGCACGCGCTCGCCGGCGGCGAGGGCGCTGCGGATCCAGCGCACCCACGGCTGCTCGGCCTCGCGGCGATCCCAGGTCATGATGCCGACCATGCGCTGGAGGGTACGCCTGCGCTAACGGCCCGGCAAGCCGATTCGGTCATCCCCAGCCAAGCGGACGTCACCCTGGGCCGAGAGGACCACATCCGGTGGGTTAGGATGAGGGACATGCGCCGCGCCTTCACCCTGATCGAGCTGCTGGTCGTGATCTCCATCATCGCCATCCTCGCCGCCATGCTGCTGCCCGGCGTGAAGCTGGTCCGCGATGCCGCCCGCGCTGCCGGCTGCGCCTCCAACCTGCGCCAGATCAGCCTCGCCATGCAGGCCTATGCCGACGAGCAGGAGGACCGCTTCCCGCCGCTGAACCTGGCCGGCAATGCCGGCAACAGCCTGTGGTGGACCAACCTGCTCGATGCCAGCGGTGTCTTGGAGATCCCCGCTGGGCACTGGAAGCTCCAGACCTGGGGCAATGTCACTGGCGGTATCTACCGCTGCAAGGCGGTCAGCGACGACATGATCATCTGGGGCGGCGGGTACGGCCTGCCGAACGCCGGGCATGCCTTCGGCACCTACGACGTCGCCGTCCGCCGCGCCTCGGTCACCCGCAGCGCCATGCGCGGTCTTGTCGCCGAGGCCGAAAGCACCAACCAGTCCGTCACCTGGAAGACCAAGCTGGCGCTCGACTGCCCCAAGGAGCTCAACTGGTCGGTGATCGGCGGCGCCCGCGCCGCCGCCCGCCACGGCGGGGGCCGCAGCGTGAACGTCGCCTTCATGGACGGACACGTCGCCGCGACCCTCTACGACGACCTGCGCAACAATCTCAACGACGTCTGGCGCCACGACGCGCCATGAAAGGCACCATGCTCCGCCCCATCCTCGCCCTCGCCTTCGCCGCCACCTGCGCCGCGGCCGACCCCGTGCTTGATCCCTGCGTCGACGCCAAGGCGTGGATCTTCTCGCCCGGCAAGGAGTTCCCCGGCGCCACCGGATCGCTCGCCGCGGCCAGCGGCGGCCTGACGCTGGCGTGGGACTTCAGCGCCGGCGGCCACTACGTCGCCGCGCAGTGCACCGCCACCGTGCCCGCCGGCACCACCGCCGTCGCCTTCGAGCTGGAGGCCGCCCTGCCCTGCGCCGTCACCGTGCGCATGCAGGACGCCGACAAGCGCTCGTTCCAGGGCGCCTACGTCGTGCTGAAGGCCGGGCGCAACCGGGTGATGCAGCCGTGCACGGGTCCGTGGGCCGGTTCATGGGGCGGCAGCGCCGAGGCCGGGGCCGATCCTGGCCGCCCGCTCTCGTTCACCCTGCTGGTCGACCATCGCCAGCCCACGCCGAAGGCCGGCGGCCTGACCATCGTGCGCGTCGAGGCGCTGCCGGCACCGAAGTAGACAAAGGCAACGCGGTTCGGTGGACAAACGTATGTACGGCATGAACCGCTGTCTCGCCCTGCTGCTCGCCGCCGCCATGCTGCTGACGGCCGAGATCCCCCGCCACGTCGCCACCATCCCGGCCGAACGCCAGGACGAGGACGCGCGCGCGCGCCATGCCGCCATCCTCGCCGATCCCGCCCGCGCCGGGGCGCGCATCGTCTTCCTCGGCGACTCGATCACCGAGATGTGGAGCGCCGACGACGCCGGGCGGCCGGTGTGGGACGCGGTGTGGAAGCCGCTGCAGGCGGTGAACCTGGGCGTGGCCGGGGACCGCACCGAGCATGTCCTCTGGCGCATCGCGAACGGGGAACTGGACGGAATGCAGCCGCGGGTGGTGGCGCTGCTGATCGGCACCAACAACGCCGGCCAGGCGCACGAGGACCCCTCCTACCGCTGCTCGGCGCAGCAGCAGGCCGACGGCACGCGCGCGATCATCGCCGCAGTGCAGCGCCGCTGGCCGGAGGCGGTGATCCTGCTGCACGCCATCCTGCCGCGCGGCGACGATGTCGACCCGATCCGCCCGCAGAACGAGGCGGCGAACGCGCTGCTGAAGCCGCTGGCCGACGGCCGGCGCATCCGCTGGATCGAGTTCGGATCGCGCTTCTTCAGCCCCGGCACCACCGACGTCAACCTCGGCTGGTGCCCCGACCAGCTGCATCTCAACACCAAGGCCTACCGCGTGTGGGCCGACGTCCTGCTGCCGGAGGTGCGCCGTGCGCTCGCCGACCGCTAACCTCGTGCTGGCGGTGCTTGCCGGCACCGTCTTGGCCGCAGATGGTCCGGCCTGGTCGCAGCGCGCACCGGGCAACGTCTTCGCCAGCGGCGAGCGTCCCACCGTCGCCATCGCCGCCACCGCCGACGTGCCGTGGCGGATCACCGGCTTCCGCGGCGAGGAGATCGCCACCGGCACGGCGGTTCCCGCCGGCGGCAGCGCCGAGATCCCGCTGCCCGCGCGCACCGGCTACTACCTCGTCCACGCCACCACGCCCGACGGCATCCGGCGCACCTCCGCCGCCGTCGTCCCGGCGTCGCGCCGCCCGGCCGGCGAGCCGGTGTGGGGGGCGGCCACGCACTGCGCCCAGGGCATGTCGACCGCCGTGCTGCCCATCCTCGCCCGCCTGGGCGTCGGCGCGATCCGCGACGAGATGTACTGGGACCAGGTCGAGACCGGACGCGGACGTCACCAGCTGAGCGAGCGCTTCGCCGCCTGGCATGCCGCCGCGCAGATCGCCGGACTGGAGGTGCTGCAGCTGCTGACCTTCGCCAATCCGCTCTACGACGACGGCAAGACCCCGCACAGCGCCGCCGGCATCGCCGCCTTCGCCGATTACGCCGGGGCGCTGCACCGCCTGCTCGGCGGACGCGCCTGCGCCTGGGAGGTGTGGAACGAGTACAACGGCAGCTTCTGCGACGGGCCGGCTGCCGAGGACCGCCCGCGCAGCTACGCCGCGCTACTGAAGGCCGCGTCGCAGCGCCTGCGCCGGGACGATCCCCGGACGCGCATCGTCGGCGGAGCGGCGGTGCTGCAGCCGCTGCCGTGGTTCGAGGATCTGTGCGCGGCCGGCTTCGCCGCCGACCTCGACGCGGTCGCCATCCATCCGTACCGACACCGGCCCGAGGGAGTCGAACGCGAGATCGGCGAGCTGCGCGCGCTGCTCGACCGCCATGGCGGGAAGGCCGCCGCGATCTGGGCCACCGAGACCGGCATGGAGTCCTTCGCCGAGCACGACTGGGAGCGTGGCCTGGGCCTCTACGAGCGCGCCCGCGAGGAGAGCGCGCGCTACCTCGTGCGCCAGTTCGCCCTCCTGCGCCTGGCCGGCTGCAGCCGCGTCTTCTGGTACGTCGCCGCCGACACCGGCAGCTTCCGCACCATGGGCCTGCTGCGCCAGGAGGAGGACGTCGCCGGCACCGGCCCTTTCACCGCCACCGCCACCGCCGTCGCCTATGCCGTGTTCGCCGACCAGATCGGCACCCGCCCCTGCCGCGGCCGCGAAGCGGCGACGCCCTACTGCCGGACCTGGTGCCTGCGCTTCGCCGCCGATGGCGCGCCGACGACGGACGACGTGCGCGTGTGCTGGTCGACCGTCCCGTCGACCCTGGAGCTGCGCGCCGACGCCCCGCTGCAGGTGGTCGGCCTCATGGGCGATGTCCGCACCCTGGCTCCGGTCGACGACGTCGTGCGCCTGCCGACCGGCCCCGAGGCGGTCTACGTGCGCGGCGCGGTGCGCGCAGTCACCGCCGTGCCCGAGACGCGCCTGCCCATCGCCGCCAGCGACGACGATTTCGCCGGCACGCAGGGCGCGGCCGGCTGGAGCTACGGCTTCCGCCAGGGACGCGACGGCGCCTTCCAGGCCATGGCCTGGACCCGCACGGCCTGGGACTGGCGCTGG
Source organism: Planctomycetota bacterium (assembly GCA_017302815.1). Classification (GTDB taxonomy): domain Bacteria; phylum Planctomycetota; class UBA11346; order UBA11346; family UBA11346; genus UBA11346. The sequence goes on along the minus strand of JAFLCQ010000068.1, from coordinate 8,339 downwards.
GCCGCCGCAGGCCATCCCTACCTGCACCACGGCCGCGACGGCTGCGAGCCGGAGGGCGACGCCGCCGACCCCTGGTACGCCGACCGGCGCTGGACCGCGCCTGCGGCGGGGCCCCTGGCCCTGACCGGGCAGCTGGGCTCCACCGACGCGCAGAGCGACGGTCTGGACCTGCACGTGCAGGTCGACGGCCGCACGGTGTGGTCGCGCACGGTCGCCGGCGGCGAGATCGCCGAGCTGGACGTGCCGCTGCAGGTCTCCGCCGGATCGACGGTCGACGTCCTGGTGGGACCGAACCGCGCCGCGTCCTACGACGCCTGCCGCATCGATCTGCGTCTGCTGCGGGCAGCGCCGTGAACGGGCATCACTTCTTCGGCGCCGACTTCGGCGGAGCCGGCGGCTTTGCCTTGGGGTCGTGGCTGAAGGCCGCGTCCGGCACCGGCGCACGCCGGATCCCCGGCCCCTCGTAGAGCAGCTGCAGTGCGCGTCCGGTGCTGCCCTGGACGTAGAGGATGGTGATGGCGTGGCGGCCCTGCTTGAGGGCTACCCCTTCGCTCTTGTAGATCGTCCCGTGCATGCCGTCGTTGTCGATCAGGACGTCATCGCCCAGCAGCATGCGCCCGGCATCGTCGCTGCCGAGATGGAACACGTACCATCCGTCGCGTGGCACCTCGACGAAGCCGCTCAGGCGCATGGCGTAGAACTCGTCCGGGACCACCGGGGCCAGGGGATCGGCGACGAAGGCGGCGTCCGGCGCGCTGCACACCCCGACCGTGGCGGCGGCCGACAGCGACAGGAAGTCGGGCAGCTTGTCATGACGGCCCGGCCACACCTCGACCTTCAGCCCCGGCGAGGTAGCCGCCGGCCGGTCGGGATTGCGCAGCGAGACCTCCTTCTCGCGCGCGAACTGGTGCGTCACGACGCTGGTGCGGCCACCCTCGACCAGCTGCACCGCGATGCTCTCGGCCTTGCGCAGCTTGAAGGGCTCCTTGTAGGGTTTGCCGTCCTTGCCGGCGGGATCCTTGCCGTCGAGGGCATAGCGGATCTGCACCTCGGCACCGGGCGAGACGCGGCGCGGGCGCAGGGCGATCTCGGTCTCGCCGACCAGGGCGGGCGGCAGATCCGCCAGCTGCAGCGGCGCCGACTGCATGGCCTTGCCGATCGCGGCGGCGATGCGTTCGGCGACGAAGGCGTGGCCCTGGTCGGTCAGGGTCCAGCGCTTCTCGGCATTCTGCGCCGAGAGGACGCCGTCGGCCTTGTCCTCGGGATTCTTCTCGGCCAGCCACGCGGCGGCCTCGCGACGCAGATCGACCAGGGTGACGCCCTCGACGTTGCCGATCTCGCGGATGGCGTCGGCGTAGGCGTTGAGGCGCTCGTCGAGCGGGTTGCCGGCCTTCTTGTCGCCGCACGGCATCGGCGTCGCCATGACGATGATCACCCCGTCCTTGCGCATCGCGGTGACCGCCCGGCTGAGGCTCTGCGCGAAGGCGGCCGGCTCGGTCGGCTTCTCGAACTGCGCGTCGAAGGCGCCGTACATCATCACCGCCACCGACCAGTCGAGGGCCACCCGCCGCGCCTCGTAGGTGGCGGGCAGGCTGGCGGCGTTGTCGCAGCCCGCCCAGTTCGCACGCACCATGCCGTTCGGCGGCAGCGAGCGCAGCTTCCACAGCATGCGGTCCATCCACGGATAGTTGCCGGATGATCCGCGATGGTCGCCGAGGAAGGCGACGTTGTCGCCGCGCTCCCAGCGCGCGCCGGCGGGATTCATCGCCTCGGTCAGGGCGTCGCCAGCGGCGAGGGCCGTGGCGAGCAGGATGAGGGCGGCGGCGGAGATGGTTCGCATGGAGGTATCCTGTGTCGTCTGTCGTCTGCCGGTCAAGCTCCGGCGGGGACGGGGCCGGTCGATTCGCGCACCACCAGGCACGGGCGCACGCGCACCCGCCGCGCCGGGCCCGCGACGCCGGCCAGGCGCTCCTCGACGATGCGCAGGGCCTCGGCGAACCAGGCGTCGACATCCTGGCGCACGGTGGTGAGGGCGGGATGGACGTAGCGCCCCTCGGGCAGGTCGTCGAAGCCGATGACGCTGATCCGGCCCGGCATGGCGATGCCGGCCTCGTGCAGGGCCTTCATCGCCCCCAGGGCGCCCATGTCGCTGTCGCCGAAGATGGCGGTGAATCCGAGCTCGCCGCCGCGCGCTCGCAGCAGGTCGAGGATGGCGAAACGGGCGACCGCGAAGGAGCCGCCGGGGATGTGGCCCACCCGATCCTTCACGAGATCGAGGCAACGCACGGTCTCGACGGTGGCGCCGGCCAGTTCTGCATGATGGACGAAGCCGGCGATGCGCGCGCGTTGCGACTCGACGTCGGGCTCGGCCAGGACCAGGGCCAGCCGGCGATGGCCCTGCGCCAGCAGATGCTGCGCCGCGATGGCACCGCCCAGCACGTTGTCGGAGCCCACCGCGTTGAGGTCGAGATCGCCCGGCACCAGGTCCAGCAGCACGGTCGGGGTCGATGACGGGCGCAGCTCCAGGAGCTCGGTGATGATGCGGTCGCGCGAGCTGGGCATGACCAGCATGCCGTCGCACGGCAGGGACGCGACGACGTCGCGGATGCCGCGGTCGACATCGAAGGTGGCGACCCGCGCCTCGTAGCCGGCCTCGTCCAGGGCCTTGCGGCCACGCCGCAGCAGCTCGGCCTCGAAGGGCGAGGAGCCGTCGTAGCACACCAGCCCGATGCTGCCCAGCCGCCGCTTGCCCCTGGCGAAGATGCCGCGGCCGGCGTGCGACTCGACGAAGCCCTCGTCGCGCAGGCGCGCCATCGCCCGGTCGACGGTCACCTGGCTGACCGCGAACTCGCGCATCAGCTCACGCACGGTCGGCAGCCGCTCGCCCGCCTGCATCCCGCGCACGCGCAGCAGCAGCCTGCCGTAGACATCGTCCGCCCGTGACCCCGGCTGCACCATCCGCATGCTGTACGCCGCTTCCCAGATCATGCAATTTCCATGGTTGATGCCGTTGTATATTTCTGTATTGACGTATAGCAATACAGTTTTATGCTGCGGGCATGGCGACGCGGGCCTTCACCCTCATCGAGCTGCTGGTGGTGATCTCGATCATCGCCGTCCTCGCCGGCCTGCTGCTGCCGGCGGTCGGCCTGGTCCGCAACGCCGCGCGATCGCTGACCTGCGCCAGCAACCAGCGCCAGGTCGGCGCAGCCATCCTCGCCTACGCCACCGACTGGGAGGGTCGCCTGCCGTGGGGCGCCGACTCGACCGCCGGCGGCGCCACCACCGGGACGAGCTGGAACCAGAAGCTGATGGACGAGCTCGGCGCGGGCGTCGGCACCTACTCGCGGGCCTTCGCCTGCCCCGAGGACCCACGGAGCTGGAGCCTGCGCCCGCGCAGCTACGCCGCCTCCGCCATCCGCGACAACGCCAACGGGACCAAGGATGGCTGGGCCGGCTTCAACTCGTCCCGCACCCTCAGCGAGATGCGCCGGACCTCTGCCATCATCCTGCTCTTCGAGTTCTGGGAGGGCACGACTCCGACCGACGCCTACACCGCCAGCGTGCAGTGGTCGGCCAGCTGGGCCTACATCTCCGGCTGGCTGACCAGCAACGTCCCGGCGCGGCTCCGCGGCGCGCGCGGCCCGTACTACCACGGCCGCGCCGAGAATTTCCTCTTCGCCGATGGCCACACCCAGCCCCTGCCGCCCGGCAGCGTCTTCCGCTCCGGCACCGACAACGACTGGATCGTCAACCGCTGACCCGGAGCCGCCATGCGCGCCCTCGCCACCGCCGCCATCGCCTGCTGTCTCGCCCTGGCAGCCAACGCGTCATCCCAGGAGGTCGCCGGCGTGGCCGTGCCCCGCCTGCGCGTGCCGGTCTACATCATGGAGTACCACCTGTGGTACGACGCCCCCATCGGCAGCGAGGGCCGTCCAGGCTGGTTCCACGGCGGCGCCAGCGAGCTGGCCGACAGCGAGAGCATGGGGCCGGACTGGATGCGCATGCGCCATGGCGTCGGCTGGCCGCTGCCCGGCGCCTACGCCTCGGGCGATCCCGGCATCATCCGCTGGCAGCTGCAGTGCATCAAGGCGACCGGCGTCGACGGCGTCTTCGTGCAGCTGTTCCCGCACTGGAGCCGGCCCGAGACCTTCCACCGCCTCGACGAGTTCGCCACCCTGCTGCGCCTCGCCGAGGAGGTCGGGGTCAAGGTCGGCATCCACGACGAGATCCAGTTCCGCCCCGCCCGCGCCAAGGAGGCGGCGACCTTCGCCCGCCGCGCCGGCGAGACCCTCAAGCGCTTCGCCGCCTCGCCCGCCTTCCTGCGCATCGGCGGCAAGCCGGCCTACGCCTTCCAATGGTGGGGGCAGCTGCAGGCCAAGGATTTCCCGGCCATGCCGCACGCCGATCTGCAGCGCGTCTTCACCGACGCCGAGCGCATCGCCGGCCAGGCCTGCCACTGGATGCCCTTCCGCCACGCCAGCGACGACGCCCTGCTGGCGCTGCCGGGGGTCGGCAGCAGCGTGACGATGTCGAACAGCAACAGCCAGTTCCGCTCGGTCGCGGCCGATCCCGCCAAGCGCATGCAGCGCTTCGCCGGCGCCGCAGGCTGGAATGACGATGCGCTGTCGCCGGTGATGATCGACGCCGAGGTGGCGCAGTTCCGCGCCGCCCGCGCCGCCCATCCCGGCAAGCCGCTGGGCCTATGGGCCTATCCCGGCTTCAACAACACCACCCAGCGCTCCGCCGACGACCACGCCGAATGGCTGCCCCGCCGCGGCGGCCGCACCCTGGCCGAGGCGCTGGGCGCCATCCAGGACTACAGCTGCGACTTCGTGATGATCTCGTCGTGGAATGACTGGGAGGAGAACACCGCCATCGAGCCGGGCTTCCTCTACGACGGCTATGCCGGCGATCCCTATCTGTACTGCCGCATCGTCGCCGCCGCCAAGGGCCTGGACTTCGTCCCGCCGCCGCTGCCGCCCAAGGAGTCGGTCGACCCCCTGATGTGGCAGCGTCTCTACGGCATCGATCGCACGCCGCCACGCCTGACCCGCGTGCGCAGCCTGCCCCTGGAGGCCGCGATCGTCGCCGAGGTGGTGGACAGCGGCTCGGCGGTGGCCGGAGCCGGGCTGCGTGAGAGCGGCGACCTGGGCATCGGCGACGGCCTGACCCCGGCCACCGCGGCGGATGCCGACGGCGCCTTCACCGTCGCGCCGGGCAAGAGCCTGAGCCTGGCGATCGACCGCAACCGCCTGTCGGCCGGCGACTGGTGGGTGGCGGTGGAGTGCGATGACGCCGCCGCGGGCCGCCTGAGCGTGCGCTATCCGGCGGCCCGCGAGGTCGGCGACGACCGTCCCGGCGACGAAGGCCACATCCGCCTGCGCGCCGCGATCACGCTGGCTGGGTCCGGCGCCTGGCGGGCCGACGTACGCCCCCTGCGCCTGGTCGATCCCAACCAGGATGTTCCCCTGACCGTGACCTGGGAGGGCAAGGACAAGCCGCTGCGCATCGCCCGCGTCCACCTCTTCCGCGCCTCCGGTGGCGACGGCGCGCCCGGGCTGGAGATCAGCGGCGCCGCGCCCGCCTCGCAGGTGAAGACCTTCCGCCTCGATGCGCCTGGCCTGCAGCGCCGGCCGCTGCCACATGCGGTCTATCTGCTGCTGCGCGACACCGCCGGCAATGTCAGCCACCCCGTCCCGGTCGCCGCCGGCCGCTTCAGCGGCGGTGTCGGCAACCGACCCTGAAACCGGAGCCGCCATGCACCGCCACCTTCTGCCGATCGGCCTCGGCCTCGCCCTCCTCTCCTGCACCGGCTGCGGCAGCGCTCCCCGCGCCGAACGGCACGGCGCGCAGGTCCCCTTTGCCACCTTGGAAGCCGAGGGTCCAGAGGCCACCACCAGCGGCCGGGTGGTGATGATGACCACCCCGGTCGAATACGCGCCGGAGAGCGAGGCCAGCGGCTACGGCTTCGTGCAGCTCGACCGCGTCGGCGAGCAGGTCGAGTTCCGCGCCGCGGCAGCCGCCGACCGCATCGTCGTCCGCCATTGCATCCCCGATGCTGCCGACGGCGGCGGCATCGACGCGACCCTCGGCCTCTACGTCAATGGCGACCGCCGCGCCTCGCTGCACCTGTCGTCGCGCCGCACCTGGCTGTACGGCGACGGCAAGCCCTACAGCAACGGCCAGTCGCAGACCCCGACGCCATACCCGCACGTCTACTGGGACGAGACGGCGGCGGAGATCCCAGGCGGGGTGCGCGCCGGGGATCGCGTGCGCCTGCAGAAGGACGCTGGCGACGAGGCCGCCTACTACCGCATCGATCTCGTCGAACTGGATTCCGCCGGCGCGCCGCTGCCGGCTCCAGCCGGGGCCGTCTCGGCGTCCGAGTTCGGTGCCGACGGGGGCGACGCGGCCAGCGACACCGCAGCCCTGACCGCGGCGGTGGCGGCGGCCAAGGAGCGCGGCGCCGTCCTCTACCTCCCGCCTGGCCGCTACCTCCTCGATGCCGGCCTGAAGCTCGACGGCGTGCGCGTGCAGGGCGCCGGCATGTGGCATACCCGCATCGACTACACCGTCGTTCCCGAGCGCTGGACCGGCATCTTCCACCTCGCCGGCAGCGGTGCCGCAGTCTCCGACCTCGCCATCGACGGCCCCTGCACCTCGCGCAAGGGCATGCTGCACGCCTTCACCGGCGCGGCGCAGGGCTGGGCGGTGCGGCGGGTGTGGATCTCGCACACCAACACCGCCTTCTGGGTCGGCGGCGAGGACGGCCTGGTGCAGGGCTGCCGGGTGCGCTTCACCTGCGCCGACGGCATCAACATCAACAACGGCAAGACCCATGCCGCCAAGCGCATCGTGGTGGAGGACAACCATGTCCGCGGCACCGGCGATGACGGCATCGCCATCCTCTGCCATGAGGCGGAAAAGGGCCAGCGCCCCGAGGATCGCGAGACCCGCGACGTCGTCGTCCGCCGCAACACCGTCGCCATGCCGTGGTGGGCCTCGTGCATCGATCTCGCCGGCGGCAGCGGCCACGTCATCGAGGACAACCTGTGCAGCGGCACCGGCCTCATCGTCAACCTGCCCGGTGCCTACCCGATGCAGCCGCAGGGACCCGCGGTCATCCGCCGCAACCGCATCGTCGGCGGCGGCACCAGCTACCGCGACCAGCGCCGTGGCGCCCTGTGGATCTACGCCGGATCGACCGCCATCGACGGCCTGGTGGTCGAGGACAACCTGATCGAGCGCCCCTTGTTCAAGGGCATCGACATCCAGGGCAGCCATCCGCAGCGCATCACCTTCCGCGGCAACCGCATCGTCGCGCCCGGCGAGGACGCCATCGTCATCGGACCGCAGGCGCGCGGCGAAGGTCGCTTCGCAGGCACCATCATCGAGGGGTTGCCGGCAGGCAGGCAGCCGATCCTCAACCGCTCGAAGGACTACGCGGTCGTGGATGCGACGGTGCCGCCCAGGCCATGACCCCCATCCGCGCCTTCACCCTGATCGAACTGCTGGTGGTGATCTCGATCATCGCCATCCTCGCCGCGCTGCTGCTGCCGGCGATCCAGCTCGTGCGCTCTTCGGCGCGCACAGCGGTGTGCAGCAGCAACCAGCGCCAGGTCGGCATCGCCCTGCTGGCCTACACCCAGGACTGGGAAGCCATGCTGCCATGGGGCGCCGACTCGACCCCCGGTGGCTCCACCTCGGGCGTGTGCTGGAACCAGAAGCTCATGGAAGCCCTGGATGGCCAGGTCGGCGGAGCGACCCGGCTGCTGGTGTGCCCCGAGGATCCCCGCGACTGGTCGTTGCGGCCACGCTCCTACGTCGCGGTGGGCATGCGCACCAACGCCAACGGCACGCACGATGGCTGGACCCGGCTCAATGTCTCGCGCCCCATCTCCGTCTTCCACCGCCCCGCCTCAACGGTCCTGCTCTTCGAATCCTGGGAAGGCGTGGCCTACTCCGCCTCATTCCAAGGCAGCGCGAACTGGGCCTACGCGGACGGCCATCAAAGCACCAATCCACCGGCCCAGGTCTACGGCGGCCGGCGCCCGTACTACCACGGCCGCAACCTGGTCTTCCTCTACGCCGATGGCCGGGCCGAATCCCGGGCCGCCGGCACGGTCTACCGCACGCCAACCGACAACGATTGGCGCATCGACTGGTGAGCCGCTTCAGTCGGAGCGGAACGGCGATGCCGGCATGCCGCTGCGGTCATAGAGCGTGACCGGGGGCAGGTCAGCCCAGCCGTAGCGCACCGCCGCCGGCGCGTCGACCCCGGCGGCGCGCACCAGCACGGCCTCGCCGTCGAGGCGGGCCTCGGCATGGCGCCAGAC
>JAFLCQ010000067.1 GCA_017302815.1 Planctomycetota bacterium | reverse complement strand
CGAGGCGCGGGCCGAGCGCGCCCGGCTATCTGACGAACTGGCCGAGGCCACCCGCCAGGCCCGCGGTGCCGATGGCAAGCCGGCCAGCGGGCAGGCGCAGGTGCGGCTCGATCTCCTGCTCGGCCAGGCGGCGCAGCTCACCGGCCTGACGCCGGAGGCGCTGCTCGCGGTCACGGATGGCAAGCCGGCCTGGGCGACCCTGGCCGCCATCGAAGTGCGCGCCGCATCACCGGGTCTGGTCGAGGGCGAGGTGGTCTCCAGCGGCACCTGGATCGACGCCCACGGCACCGTCCTGACCGTCACCGATCCGGCCGGCGTCCGCCTGCGCGCGGCCGGCCTGCAGGCCGATCTGCCGCGCCTGAGCGACGGCCTTCAGGCCCGCATCGTCGCCACCGATCCCGCGGTGGCGAAGTCGCTCGCCGCGACCCTGGTGATCGGCCCGATGGCCGACTCGATCGACCGATCGGTGGATCTCATCGCCCGTCCGGCCGAAGGCGCCAGCCTGCCCACCTGGGTGCGGCCGGGCGTCACCGCCAACCTGGAGGTCGTCCTCAGCGGCTCGCCCGAGGAGGAACTGGCCATCCCGGTCGGCGCCACCATCCGTGACGGCCTCAAGACCATCATCTTCCGCCGCGATCCCGAGCATCCCGACCAAGTGTCCAAGCTCGAAGCCGACCTCGGCCCCAGCGACGGCCGCTGGGTGGTCGTGCAGTCCGGCATCAAGGAGGGTGATCAGGTGGTCCTCGGTGGGATCTACCCGCTGAAGCTGTCGCAGCAGGAGGGCGGCGCCCAGGCCGGACATTTCGAGGCCGACGGCACGTTCCACACCGGCAAGCACTGAGCGCCAGGAGCATACCATGTTCACCTGGCTCATCAGCATCTCTCTACGCCACGCCAAGGCCGTGGTCATCGTCGCCGGCATCCTGCTGGCGCTCGCCGGCTGGCTCATTCCGCGCATGGCGGTCGACGTCTTCCCCGAGCTGAACGCGCCGACCGTCGTGGTCATGACCGAGGCCGGCGGCCTCGCCGCCGACGAGGTCGAGCAGTACGTCACCGTGCCGATCGAATCCGCGGTCAACGGCATGCCCGGCATGCGCAAACTGCGCTCGTCGTCGTCCCTCGGCCTGTCCATCGTGTGGGCGGAGTTCGACTGGGGCGAGGACATCTGGCGCGCCCGCCAGCAGGTCGCCGAACGCCTGTCCGCGGTCGAGGCCGGCCTGCCGCCCGGCGCCCACGCCGAGATCGCGCCGGTCACCTCGATCACCGGCGAGGTCATGCTGCTGTCGGTCACCTCGCCCGACGGCACCCGCACGCCCAAGGAGTTGCGCTCCTTCGCCGAGTTCGAGTTGACCAACCGCCTGCTCGGCGTGGCGGGCATCGCCCAGGTCGTCGCCATCGGCGGCGAGCTGCCGGAATACCAGGTGCTGTGCCGGCCCGACCGTCTGCAGATCTACGGCCTGACCGTCGCTGACGTGGTTGAGGCTGCACAGAAGGCGCACTCGACCGCCAGCGCCGGCTTCCTGCCCAACCGCGAAGGCAAGGAGGTGCCGATCCGCCAGACCGCCCAGGTGACCCGCGCCGAGGACGTCCAGCGCACCGTCATCGCCTACCACGAGGGCGTACCGGTGACGATCGGCGACGTCGCCGAAGTCGCCCTCGCCCCGGCCCCCGCCCGCGGCACCGCCACCGAGCGCGGGCGCTCGGCAGTGATCATCTCGGTGCAGAAGGCCCCCGGCACCAACACCCTGACCCTGACCACGGCCCTCGACCAGGCGGTCGCCAGCATGGCCGTGCCGAGCGGCATGGTGGTCAACAACCATGTCTTCCGCCAGGCTGAGTTCATCCAGGTCGCGGTCGACAACCTGATCAAGGTGCTGACCGAGGCTGCGATCATCGTCTCGGTCGTCCTCATCCTGTTCCTGCTCAACGTCCGCACGACGCTGATCACCCTGACCGCCCTGCCCCTGTCGCTGGGCGCGGCCTTCATCGTCATGTCCTGGTGGGGGCTGTCGATCAACGTCATGACCCTCGGCGGCCTGGCGGTTGCGCTCGGCGGCCTGGTCGATGATGCGATCATCTACGTCGAGAACGCCTTCCGCCGCCTGCGCGAGAACCGGCATGCACCCGAAGGCCAGCGTCTCGACGAACCCGCGGTGGTCGAACGCTCCAGCCATGAGATCGCCGGACCGATGGTCTTCGCCACCATCATCATCGTCCTGGTGTTCATCCCGCTGCTGTTCCTGGGCGGCATGGAAGGCCGCTTCTTCCGGCCGCTGGGCATCAGCTACATCGTCTCGACCCTGGCCAGCCTGCTGATCGCGGTCACCGTCACCCCGGCCCTGTGCCGGATGCTGCTGACCGGGCTCAAGCATGCGGGCGAAGAGCGCGACAGCTTCCTGGTGCGCTGGCTCAAGGACTCTTATCGGCCGACGCTCGCCTTCTGCATCCGCTGGAAGAAGAGCGTCGTGCTGGGCTCCGCCGCCCTGGCCATCGCCGCGCTGGCGCTGGCGACGACCTTCGGCTCCAGCTTCCTGCCCAGCTTCAAAGAAGGCACCTTCACGGTCATGATCATGACCCCGCCAGGCACCTCGCTGATCGAGAGCGACCGCCTGGTGCGCGGCGTCGAGGAGCGCATCGCCGCCATCCCCGGCGTGCGCGACGTCGCCCGCCGCACCGGCCGCGCCGAGCGCGACCAGCACGCCGAGCCGCCGTCGACGAGCGAGATGAACGTGACCATGGAGCCGGGCACGCAGGACCGTGTGCAGGCTGAGCTGGACCGCATCCTGGCGCAGATGCCCGGGGTGGTGACATCGATCGGCCAGCCCATCGAGCACCGCCTGTCGCACATCCTCTCAGGCACCCCCGCCGCGGTGTCGATCACCGTGTTCGGCGACGATCTCGACCAACTGCGGACGGTGGTCAAGGAGATCGAGGCCGGCGTGAAGGGCATCGCCGGCGCCCGCGATGTCGTCGCCAACCGCGAGATCATGATCGAGACGCTGCCGGTGCGCTACCGCCACGAGGATCTCGCACGGGCCGGCCTGTCGCCGGCCGAGGCCGCCGAGCAGGTCGAGCAGGCCATCGCCGGCGTCCATGTCGCCACCGTCAACCAGGGCATCCGCCGCTATGATCTCACGGTCCGCCTGCATCCCGACGAGCGCCAGACCGAAGAGCAGATCGGTGAACTCGTGCTGAAAAGCCCGCATGGGCCGCAGGTGCGCCTGCGCGAGGTGGCGGAGATCGGCCTGGAGAAGGCCTCCAACCTCATCGCCCGCGAGGGCGCCAGGCGCAAGGCCGTGGTCAGCTGCAACGTGGCCGAAGGGCAGAACCTCGGCGATTTGGTGGTCGCGATCCGCGGCGCCGTCGATCCGATCGTCGCCAAGGCCGGCCTGTCGGTGCATTACGGCGGCCAGTTCGAGGCGCAGCAGGAGGCCAGCCGCAGCATCGGCCTCATGGGCATCGCGGTGGTCGCGGTGGTCTTCCTGCTCCTCGCCGCCGCCCTGTCCTCGGCCAAGGCCGCCGGCCTGGTGATGCTGAACCTGCCGCTGTCGCTGATCGGCGGCATCGGCGCGGTCTACCTCGCCGAATCGCCGTCGGTGGCCGGCAACACCCTGGCCCTGATCGGCCTCGGCGGTGCCTACACCGCCCCGGTGCTGTCGATCGCCAGCCTGGTGGGATTCATCACCCTGTTCGGGATCGCGGTGCGCAACGGCATCCTGCTGATCAACCAGTACCAGTCGCATGCCGAGGATGGCAGGCCGCTGCAGCAGGCGATCATGCACGGCTCGGAAGAGCGCCTGGTGGCCATCCTCATGACCGCGCTGTGCGCCGCCATCGGCCTGATTCCGCTGGCGCTGATGGCCGGGCAGCCCGGCGCCGAGATCCTCGCGCCGCTGGCCATCGTCGTCCTCGGCGGCCTGGTCAGCTCGACCGCCCTCAACCTCGTCGTGGTCCCGGCGGCCTACGCCTGGGTCTTCGCCACGACACCACCTGCCGACCACCAGCAACCACAGAACCCCAAGGAGATCCCATGATCCCGTCCTCCATCACCCCCGCCATCCTGACCGCGCTGCTCGCGCTCGGCGCCCCGTTGTGCGCCGCCGACGCCCATGCCGGCCACGACCACGCCGCGCATGACCACGGCAAGACCGAAGCGGTCGGCAGCGTCGAGATCGGCACCTGCACGGTCGCAGCCAGCGCCTCTGGCGTCATCGCCGCCGGCAAGGAATGGCATGTCGAGCTGCGCGTGAGCCCGGCGCAGCCGATCCCCAAGGCGATCCGCATCTGGGTCGGCAGCGAGAGCGGACGCGGCTCGGCGAAGGCCAAGGCGGAGGCCGAGAAGGGTGCCTCGGGCGAATTCAGCGCCCATGTCGAGCTGCCGGATCCGCTCCCGGCGGACAGCAGGCTGTGGATCAGCATCGAGCCCGAGAGCGGCCCGACCGTCAAGGGATCGCTCGCGCTGCCGAAGGCGGAGGCGGGGCACCATGAGGGAGATGGGCACAAGCATTGAGCGAGTGCGACGACAGGCCGCAGGAAACTGGGACCTGTCTGTTTTCGTGACGTGAACTCGTGTTCCCGGCTCGGGCATTGCCCTCGCCCGCGCTCGCTTAGCTCCGCCATGACAGGGCAGGGCAGTGGCACGGCCGATCACGGCTCGACTGGCCGCCAAACGAAAAGGCCCCGGAAGAACCGGGGCCTTTTCGTTTGGCGATGGTATCCGCACCTGGAGTAAGCCGACCATAAGAGTAGCCAGGACCGTGATTTACCCCGTGACTTGCCTTCGCGGCAACGGCATCCGGCGGCGGCCCTTTCTGGGCCGTCTGCCCACGAAGGCCGACTGGCAGTACCTCCTCGCCCAGCCCTACCGGGAACTGGCGGTGGTGCTCGGGGTCAGCCCCCGGCAAGCCCAGCGGTACAAGCACGGCCACGGCAGCGAGGTCAAGATGGTTGAACTGCTCGAAGGCATGCGGCGACGGGGAACGCTGGTGGTGCCGGTCGAGGCGAAAGTGGAGGAGCCGGACCCTCGTGTTGGTGTTGTGGACGAGATTCCACAGCCGATCGCCTAGCCTACCTCCAGCACCTCGTTCCACCGCGTCGTTCTTCTCGGTGAGCACCGCCCCGCCAGCGGCTTCCAGTTCTTGGACAGCAGCCGCGTCCCCGAGCACAGGGCCGTGGTCCCGAACCGCCGCGATGCCTCGTCTAAGGCCGTGCTGATCCGCCCAGCCCGCTCGCGCTCGACTTCGCCGAAGAGACTGGTCTGCCGCGCCCGGTCATCGACAAGATCGAGGAGCAGCACGCCGGCCTTCTTCCAGCGCCCTTCGGGCTGACCGAGTTCCCACAGCCGCCGGACCATCGCATCGACCGCGTTGACCAGTTCGGGGGTGGAGTTGGTAGCAACGGGGAAGACGTGGGTCAGGCTGCCGCCGCAGTCAGGGGCGTCGGCCTTGAAGCGGTTGGCCGAAAGCCACGCGGTCACTGCCCCTGCCGCCCGATGCCCGCTACGGGCCTTTTCCGCCGCACGCTCGGCGAAGCTCGACGCTGCGGCCCGGAGGTCGGGGAGGGCCGCGATGTCCCGCGAAAACGACCGGGAGACGGTGATGGTCTGCTTCGGCTCAGGGCCTTCGACTAACAGGTGGCATGCCTCGCCCCGAAGTTCCCTGACCACCCGCTCGCCGACGACCCCGTACTTCCGCTGCATTCGCTCGGGTGGTAGCCGGGCGAGATCGAGGACGGTCTTGATGTTCCAGGTCCTCAAGGTGGCCTGGAAGGCAGGGCCGACGCCCCAGACCTCGGCGACGGGTAGCTTGCCCAACACCTCGGCCAACGCCGGCCCGGGTGGCGGCATCACGAACACGCCCGCCGGCAGCCCCTTGGCGATCTCGCTGGCGAGCTTGGCAAGGGTCTTGGTCGGGCCGATGCCTACCGAGGTCGGGATGCCAACGTCCCTGAGCACGCGGCAGCGAGCGGCGATCATGGTCTCGGTCGGCTTGGGGTCGCCGGTGAGGTCGAGGAAGCACTCGTCGATCGAGTAGACCTCCTGGGAGCGGCCAAAGCCCGCCAGGGTGGTCATCACGCGGGCGGAGAGGTCGCCGTACAGGGTGTAGTTGCTCGACAGGGCGATGACCTTGCCGGTCTCGACGAGGTCTTTGATCTCGAAGAAGGGCACGCCCATCTCGACGGGGATCCTCTTGGCCTCCTTGGATCGGGCGACCACGCACCCGTCGTTGTTGCTCAGGACGACCACGGCCTTGGACCGCAGGCGCGGCTCGAAGAGGCGTTCACACGAGACGTAGAACGAGTTGCAGTCGATGAGCGCGATCTGCCTGAGCATGGCCTACCTCGCCGTGGGCAGAAGATCCCGGTGGACGCTGGTGACCACGCCCCAGACCTCACAGCCCTCGTGCCAGGGGATCGGCGGGTAGGCGGGGTGAGCCGCCACCAAAGTGGTCCGGCCTGCGCAGGTCTTGAACACCTTCGCGGTGAAGGCCCCGTCCACGATGGCGAGAACAACTTCGTCATCCCGGGGCGTCCGGCTGCGATCGACGACAAGGTAGTCGCCAGCCAGGATGCCCCGGCCGGTCAGCGAGTCGCCGGTCGAGCGGACTACGAACGTCGAGGTGGGGTGACGTACAAACCGACGGGAGAGGTCCAGCCCATCCTCGGCGTGGTCATCGGCGGGCGACGGGAAGCCGGCGGCGACGGTGCTGGCCGCGAGGGGCACCGGCGCGGCCGGACCAAGCCTGATTGCCACTGGTGGGTCCATAATGACCCATAATGTGGGCCGCCGAGTCTGGGCAAGCGATCAGGCGAGCGAGGCCGTGCTTGGCACCGGCCGCAGGAGGGCGAGCGCGGCCTCGACCGGCCCGGCCAACCACGCCGACGCGGCGTCCAACCCGACGATGCCCGGCATGCGGCTGTGGACCGCCTGGACGCTCGGGTCGGCGGCCACGGTGATCACGACCAGGGCAGCGGCCTTCTGCCCCGGGATCGGTTCCCAGAGGCCCGCCAGGGACCACGGCCCATCGAGGCTGGGGGCCAACCGGAACTTCGTCATCTTCGCCTTCGGGTTGCTTGGGTTGGCTTGCCACTCGAACCAGGAGGTAGCCGGGATCAGGCACCGGCGGCGCTGCACGGCCTCGGTGAAGGTCTTCTTGGAGACCATCTCCTCGGCGCGGGCGTTGATCAAGTTGCCTGACGCGGCGAAGTCCCGCGCCCAGCCCCAGACCATCAGGCCGAGGCGACGAGGGCGATCTGCTGGACCTTCGAGCAGCACCGGCACGCGCTGGGTTGGGCGGATGTCGTCCGACGGCGACCAGTCGGCAAGGCCATCAGCGAGTGCGGCCGACCATCGAACGGCGGTGGCAGGGATGCTTTCGGCGTTGGCGAACCGGCCGCACATCAGGTGGCAGGGACTGGAGAAGTGGACCTGCGGGACCAATAGATCAGGCCGATGACCAAGGCCACAACACCCAGCAGAACGCCCCATTCGATGATCTGCCGATTACGCGGCTGGCCCTCGACGACTGTGTCTGCCTTGGTTTCACAGTTGTTCTCGATCAGGTCGTAGGGGCGCTGGTCTTCCGCGATGGTTTGGAGGCGACGGGTAAGTTCGCCGGATTCCAGCGTGGTGTGATGCTCCGCTATCACCTCGTGACCGACCGCGAACTCTTCCGGCGACTTCACGAGCAACGATGAGTTGGCGTTGTAGTCGATGATGGGAGTCGGGATCCGAGTCCCCTTGCTGGGATCAGTCCAGACCGCAGGCGCACCATCAACAGCGAGGATCTGAAACCCGTGATGTCGAACCAACGGATTGCCGAGCTTCTGGCGTGATACACGGCAGAGGGTCACGGTCTGGGCTGCGGTCATGGCTACTTCTTCTTCATGAGGTTGGAGAGGAGAAAGGCCAGGGCGACGAGGGTGCCGCCCACCAATAGGGTCTTGAGGAGGCTGTCGGTCCACGCCTCGCGTTCCTTCGCGGTCTGCTCGGCAAGGCGTTGTTCGAGGTGGGTCAGCACGCGCTCTTGCAGCGAGTCGAGGACCACGGCCTTGGTTCCAGCCTGTTCCCAACGGTAGGCAGTCGAGTGGTGGACGCCCAGCAACTGCGAGAACTGCTGGATGCTCATCCCCAGCTTGGTCCGAAGGCCCAAAATCTCACTGCCGGTCATGTCTCACATGCTTTGCATATAAGAATAAAATGCAATGGACGGTTCCTTCACAGGTGCTTGGGGTGTCCGCCAGGAAGGACACATACATGGGGTTCCCATGAGGAGTTAGGCTTCTAGGCTGCCCGCTCCGTGCCCCTCCTCCCCGAACAGCAGGCCCGCGAGCGCATCGACGCCCAACTCGTCGCTGCTGGCTGGGCCGTGCAGTCCCGGGACGAGGTGAACCTGCATGCGGCCAAGGGAGTGGCGGTGCGCGAGTTCCACCTCCTGCCCGGCCACGGCATCGCCGACTACCTGCTGTTCGTGAACGGGAAGGCGGTCGGGGTCATCGAGGCCAAGAAGGAAGGCGAGACCCTGGCCGGGGTCGAGATCCAGACCGAGCAATACTCGGTCGGCCTGCCGCCCAAGTACCCGGCCCCCATCCGCCCGCTGCCCTTCCTGTTCCAGTCCACCGGGGTCGAGACGTGGTTCACCAACCGCCTCGATCCCGACCCCCGCGCCCGCCGGGTCTTCCACCTCCTGCGGCCCGAGTCCTTCGCCGCGTGGCTGGAGGCCGACCCGCTGCCCGGCGACAGCCTGCCCGGGGTCCTGCGCCGCCGCCTGCGGGCCATGCCGACCCTGGAGGCCACCCCGAACTGGAACCACGCCCTGCTGCGCGACGTGCAGCAGCGGGCCGTCGTCAGCCTGGAGGCCAGCCTGCGCGAGGACCGCCCCCGCGCCCTGGTCCAGATGGCCACCGGCTCGGGCAAGACCCGCTGGGCCATCACCGCCGCCTATCGCCTGCTAAAGTACGGCGGGGCCAAGCGCATCCTCTTCCTGGTGGACCGGGGCAACCTCGGCCGGCAGGCGCTCAAGGAGTTCCAGGCGTACCAGACGCCGGACGACGGACGGCTGTTCACCGAACTCTTCGTCGTCCAGCACCTGACCAGCCCGAAGCTGAACCCGGCGGCGGCGGTGGTCATCGGCACCATCCAGCGGCTCTACTCCGTCCTCCAGGGCAAGGACCTGTCCAGCGAGGACGCCGACGAGGCCAGCGCCTTCGAGGCCGCCCAGGTGTTCCGCGAGCCGCCCCCCGTCGCCTACAACCCCGGCCTGCCGATCGAGGCGTTCGACGCCATCGTCATCGACGAGTGCCACCGCTCGATCTACACCCTCTGGCGGCAGGTGCTGGAATACTTCGACGGCTACCTGATCGGCCTGACCGCCACCCCAGCCAAGCACACCTTCGCCTTCTTTCAGCGGAACCTCGTCATGGAGTACGGCCACGCCCAGGCCGTCGCCGACGGGGTGAACCTCGACTACGACATCTTCCGCATCCGCACCAAGGTCTCCGAGCAGGGCGCGACCGCCGAGGGCGGTCCGCAGGAGGTCATCGCCAAGCGCGACCGCCATACCCGCGCCCTGCGCTGGGAGAAGCAGGACGAGGACATCACCTACGGCGCGAACCAGTTGGACCGCGATGTGGTGGCCGAGGACCAGATCCGCACCGTCATCCGCTGCTTCAAGGACCAGTGCCTGCCGACCTGCTTCCCCGGCCGCACTCAGATCCCCAAGACTCTGATCTTCGCCAAGAACGATGCCCATGCCGACGACATCGTCCGACTCGTGCGCGAGGTCTTCGCCAAGGGCAACGACTTCTGCGAGAAGATCACCTACAACACCGGCACGGTGCGGGTGGTCACCCCCGAGGAGCGCGATGCTTCGGGCAAGGTCGTCCGCGAGCAGTCGATCAGCTACAAGGCCAGCGGCGTCACCGCCGAGGACCTCCTCAGCAGCTTCCGCAACAGCCTCTACCCGCGCGTCGTCGTCACCGTGGACATGATCGCCACCGGCACCGACGTGAAGCCGCTGGAGGTGGTGATGTTCATGCGTGCGGTGAAGTCCCGCCTGTTCTACGAGCAGATGAAGGGCCGGGGCGTGCGCGTCTGCGACGACGCCGAGTTCCAGGCCGTCACCCCGGACGCCACCAGCAAGACCCGCTTCGTCCTGGTGGACTGCGTCGGCATCACCGACGGCGATGCCCTCGACGATCCCTCGCCGCCACTGGACCGCAAGAAGTCGGCCACCCTGGAGCAGTTGCTGGAGGCCGCCGCCTTCGGCTCCGCCGATGCCGATTCCCTGACCACCCTCGCCAGCCGCCTCCTGCGCCTGGAGCGCAGCCTGGAGCCGGCCGAGGTCGCCGCCCTCGACGATCTCGCCGGCACCCCGATCCGCACCATCGCCGCCGGCCTGCTGGCCGCCACCGACCCGGAGACCGGGGCTGACCCGATCGCAGCCTGTAAGCCCCTGGCGGCCAACCCCGCCCTGCGCCGCCGGCTGGTCGAGGTCCGCCGCGTCCAAGACCAGATCATCGACCACAAGACCCTGGACGAGGTGGTGTCGGCTGGACATGGCGACGCCACCGTCGAGAAGGCCCGCCAGACCGTGGCCGCCTTCTCCGCCTACATCACCGAGCACCACGACGAGATCGCCGCCTTGGAGGTCGTCTACAGCCAGCCCTGGAAGGCCAACGCCTGGACGGTGCTCAAGCGCCTGCGCGACGAGATCAGCCGCCCGCCGCGCTCGTGGACCATCCCCGGCCTGTGGAACGCCTACGCCCAGGTCGAGGCCGGGAAGGTGAAGGGCACCGGCGGGGCCAAGGCGGTGGCCGACCTCTACCAGTTGGTGCGCCACGCCCTGGGCCAGAAGCCGCTGCTGGAACCCTTTCGCGAGCAGGTCGAGGCCCGCTATCAGGCGTGGCTGGTCGAGCAGGCGGCGGCCGGCGTCGCCTTCACCGACGAGCAGCGCCGGTGGCTCGACGCCGTTCGCGACCACGTCGCCAGCAGCCTGCTGGTGGCGCGGGAGGATTTGCAGGAGTCGCCCTTCGCGGGGATGGGCGGGCTGGCGAAGGCACGGCGGTTGTTCGGAGAAAAGCTGGACGGCCTGCTGGATGATCTCAACAGGAGCTTGGTGGCGTGAGCGAAGCGACTCCCACTGGTTGGGTACAGGCCACTCTGGGCGATGTACTTAGTTGCATTGATACAGGTTCTAGCTTTAGGTGCGAAGAACGACCACCCCAACAATCTGAGATCGGCGTGGTGAAAGTGAGTGCCGTGACATGGGGCACCTACGACGAGCAGGAGAGCAAAACCTGCACAGACCCAGATCGGGTTGACCTAGCAACGCTAGTGAAACCAGGGGATTTTCTATTCAGCCGGGCGAACACCATTGAGTTGATCGGTGCCTGTGTGATCGCCGAGCGGGTAACCAAGCGCATCATGCTGAGTGACAAGATTTTGCGCTTTGACATCGCCGGCATCAATCCCCGCTGGGTCCTGTGGTACCTGCGCTCACCAAACGGACGTGCGGAGATCCAGCGGCTGTCCACCGGAAACCAAATGTCGATGCGCAACATCGGCCAAGAGCGCATACGCCAGATTCCGCTCCCAATCTCTCCTAGCTCAGAGTCGGAGCGGATCTTGGACGCCCTCGACGAGCGCCTGTCCGACCTCGACGCCTCGGTGGCCTCCCTGGAGCGGGCCGAGCGCAACCTCGTCCGCTACCGGGCGGCGGTGCTGGCGGCGGCCTGTTCTGGCCGACTGGTCCCCACCGAGGCTGACCTCGCCCGCCGCGCCGGCCGCAGCTACGAACCCGCCGACCAGTTACTCGCCCGCATCCTCGCCGAGCGCCGCAAGGCCAACACCAAGGCCAAGTACGAGGAGCCGGCCCAGCCCGACACCGGCAAGCTGCCGAAACTGCCGGAGGGGTGGACCACGGCCAGTTTGGAGCAACTAACCAGTGCCGTTCGACCAATCTGCTATGGTATCCTTATGCCGAAGGAAAACGTCCAGACAGGCGTTCTCTTCGTCAAGGTCAAGGATATGAAGGGCGACAAAATAGACTTGGCAGGATTGCATCGCACTACTCCTGAGATTGCGGCCCAGTATGCCCGGGCTTCTCTTCGGACTGGCGATCTCCTGCTTTCTATTCGTGGTACGTTCGGACGGGTTGCGGAAGTGCCCAAGGAACTTGATGGCGGCAACATCACCCAGGATACCGCACGTCTCGATGTAACCAGCCTCGTTGATCATCGCTATGTTGCCACCTGCCTTCGGAGTCCCATATCCCAAGAGCGTTTCAAGCGGGTGGCACGAGGCGTTGCCGTCAAGGGGGTAAACATTGGTGACGTTCGCCCAGCGCCGATTCCTCTGCCTCCAATCGCCGAGCAAGCCCGCATCGTCGCGGAAGTCGATCGCCACCTCTCCCGCGCCGACGCCCTCGCCGCCTCCATCACCCAGTCCAAGCGTCGCGCCCAGCGCCTGCGCCGCGCCATCCTCGCCGCCGCCTTCCAGGGCCGCCTCGTCCCCCAGGACCCGCACGACGAACCGGCCAGCGCCCTGTTGGAGCGCATCCGCGCCCAGACCGCCGTGCGCGCCAGTGCTTTCATCAGTTTGTGCCGTCGCTTTACCATTGTGCCCCAGCCTGAGCTCTCTGAAAATCAGGTGGGTTTCAATGTTCTCGATGCCGGAGTGGTCATCTATGCCACC
>JAFLCQ010000066.1 GCA_017302815.1 Planctomycetota bacterium | reverse complement strand
CGAGCTGCTGCGCCGCAAGACCGAGGCCGGGGCCGCCCGCGAGACCGCCAACGCCGAGGTCGAGAAGCAATCGCTGGCGGTGGAGGAGGCGGTCGCCGCCCGCGACGCCCTGCGCCAGGGCACCGAGGAGCTACGCCAGCAGGCGCGCGTGGTCGGCGCCAGGGCCCGTTCGCTGGGCGCCCGCCTCTCCGAGCTGAACCTCAAGGTCAGCGAGATCCGCATCCGCCTGGAGGGCCTGGCCACCCGGGTGATGGACGACCACCAGCTGGAGCTGGCCGCGGCGGCGGCGAACTGGACCCGCCCCGACGACTGGGACCGCGATCGGCTGAAGTCCGAACTCGACGAGGTCGAGGCCGGCATCGCCCGCATCGGCGCGGTGAACCTGGCCGCCATCGACGAGCTGCAGGAGGCCGAGGCGCGCGAAGCCTTCATCGACAAGAGCCACAACGACCTGGTCGAGGCCAGCGAGAAGCTGCAAGGCGTGATCGAGCAGATCGACCAGCACAGCCGCCAGCTCTTCGAGGACACCTACCGCCAGGTGCGTTCGAACTTCCAGAACCTGTTCCGGCGCCTCTTCGGCGGCGGCTCGGCCGACCTGCGCCTGGAGCGGGTCGAGACCGTCACCGTCACCGATCCCGACGGCGGCACCCGCGAGGTGCAGCGCGAGGTCGACGTGCTGGAGGCCGGCCTGGAGATCTACGCCCAGCCGCCCGGCAAGAACCCCAAGGTCATCACCCAGCTGTCGGGCGGCGAGAAGGCCCTGACCGCCATCGCCCTGCTGTTCTCGGTGTACCAGGCCAAGCCCAGCCCCTTCTGCATCCTCGACGAGGTCGACGCCCCGCTGGACGAGGCCAACGTCGACGTCTACTGCAACATGGTGCGCGACTTCACCCGCGGCAAGGAAGTCGAAGGCTTCAAGGGCAGCCAGTTCATCGTCATCACCCACAAGAAGCGCACGATGCAGCGCGCCGACGCCATCTACGGCATCACCCAGAACGAGCCCGGCGTCTCGACCAAGATCAGCGTCAAGTTCGGTGACCTGGCGGACGGCAACGGCATCGCGGAGCTGGCCGAGACCAAGCGCGGATCAGGCCCGTTCGCGGGATAGGAGCGACATGAGCATTCGACGCCTGCATATCGGCGGCACCGTGCGCAAGGAGGGCTGGGAGGTCCTGAACGCCAATCCCGGCCCGCATGTCGACCATCTCGGCAACGCCAAGGACCTATCGCAGTTCCCCGACGGGACCTTCGGGGAGGTCTACGCCAGCCATGTGCTGGAGCACTTCGACCATGCCCGCGAGGTGCAGCCTGTGCTGTGCGAATGGGCCCGGGTGCTGGCGCCGGACGGGCGCATGCTGGTCGCCGTTCCCGACCTCGACGTGCTGTGCCGGCTGTTCCTGGATCGCCAACGCCTCAGCTCCGAGGATCGCCATTTCGTCACCATGATGATCTATGGCGGCCACATCGACCAGTACGACTTCCACTACGCCGGCTTCAATGACGAGATCCTTGCAGATCGCCTGCGCCATGCCGGCTTCAAGGCCTGCCAGCGCGTGGACAGCTTCGGTGTATTCGAGGACACCAGCACGATGCTTTTCAAGGGCACGCCAATCAGCCTCAATATGATCGCCTGGAAGGTCTGGCCGCCTCCCTCACAGGCGTAGGGCCATCGGCGCCTGGCGCTGGTTCATGCGCCTGAGGATCGCCGCAACCCTGACGCTACGTGCAGAATGGAGCGGCAGTGCGGTTGCCCGCTCGTAGGCAGGTAGTTTCGTGGCCCCCTGGAAGTAGGCTGAGAAGAACGGCACGAACAGGCCGGCCTCGATAGCCATGCAGCGGGCGAGATCCGGCAGCGCGGGAGCAGCGAACCCCTCGTGTTCACGCAGCGGTGGCAGGAAAGGTTCGGCGAACGACGCCACTATCTCGGCGTCCTTGGCCTGGCCGATCGACTGCAGCGCCTCGGCAGCGCGGCTTGCCTCGACCCGTACGCCGGCCGCGCACATGATGCGGATAGCCGTCACCAAGCGCGAACCGGTCATGCCGGCAGCCAGAGCGCGTCGACTGGCGGCCAGCGCCTGATGCAGGCACGCCGCACGGTCGGCAATCGCCAGATCAGGGTCCTCGGCCAGGCGTTGCATAGCGACAGCGCGGCGCTGCTGATCCCAGCCGGGCAGGATGGCGTTCGGCGCCCATGCTCCGCACAGGGTCTTCGCCCATGGTTCGGCCGCCAGACGATCGATCACACCCTGCACCTTGATGCCCTCAGGCAGAGGCGACAACTCGTCGATTACACCAAGCACCACCCCACGTTCGCGCAGTTCATCCCGACGCCCGGCCGGGATGGCCAGGATGTTCAGCTGAAATGCGTCTGCTCCCTCACCAGGCAACAAAGGCACCAGCACGCCCAGGCCGGGCAGCACCCGATGGAGCGTCCGGCCGGATTCCATCAGCAGGGCGCAACTGCGTCCCTGATGCTGCCCCGACAGCCGGATCGGCATCTGCACGACGGCACGATCTCCGGCCAGGATGCGGCTGCCGGAGGCGAGGGCGGCATGCAGATCGCCTTCGACGTCGACTTTGAGATAATCGACACTGGCAGGATCCCCCACCATGCTGTCGACCGGGCGGACATCGACCTCATGGGCGCCGTCCTCTGACAGACGTGCCATTTCAGGATCCCTGGGATCGGTAAGCAATCCGTGACCCGCTGGACCCGCAGCGCAGCGATGGATGGTGGCCCGAGCGGCAGACAAGGACGCTCCGCGCGCCAGGGCCTCACCCATGGCAGGGTGCGGCTCGACCAGGGTCACCTCAGCGACCCCATGAGCAGCCAAGGACAGCCCATAGCAGCCATAGCCGGCGCCGACGTCGACGATCTTCCAGCCAGGCTGGACAAGACGTCTAACCACAGAGAGATCCGGCTCGAACCAGTCGCCCTGCTCATCGAGGACGAATCCCGTCATCGACGTTTCTGCCGGGGGGGCGAAACAGGCGCCTCCACCAGGGAATTCGCGCTGGACCAGGGTTGCTGCCATGACATTGCCTAAGTCCCACGCATCCGTGGGTCAATCGCATTCTGATCGAGGCCGACGAAGACGTGTTGGCACCGGCGCCGCACCAAGCACCATCATGCTCCTATGAGCTCAAACGCGACAGAGGCCCTGAAGCGCGAACTCCAGTGCGCAGTAGACATGATGCACCGCCACCAATGGGCGGAAGCCGAGAAGTCGCTAGTGTCGATGCTTTCCCGCCACCCGACGAACGCCTACGTACTGTTCAACTACGGGATCACGCTCTGGGAATCCGGCCGCCGTGGCGAAGCGATTCAAAGTTACCGGCGCAGTCTCGGGGCCGACCCTCGGTTCCTGCCTGCCATGGTGAACCTCGCCAACAGCTTGTACACATGCGGCGACTTCCGTGAGGCTCTGCGTTACGCCCAGATGGCGGTCAGGCGCGACCCGGGGAATGCGAACCTGCTGTGCAATCTCGCCCATGTGCTGATGGCTCTGGGCGAACACCAGGACGCCCTGGGCGCTCTTCAGGACGCACTGCGGATCAACCCAGGCTTCGACCAGGCTCGGGGTCTGCTGGTGACTACCCATGACGAGCTCGGCCACAACGAGGAGACCCGTCGCGAAGCGGAACTGCTGCGCGAGAGCCCCGATCTATCAGTGCGGATACCCGCCGTGTTCACCCTCTGCGGGGTCGCCCGCCGCGCTTCGTTGTGGGATGTCGCCGAGCGCGAGATTCCGCGCCTGATCGCCGACATCGCACATCCATCGGCCCCGACCCTGAACCCGATGGCGTTCGCATTCTACAGCGATGATCCCGACCTGCTGCACCGCATCGTCCAGAAAAGCGACTCCCCCCCGACCCAGATGGTGAAGCGCAAGCCGCACCTGCGCGACGGACGCATGACGATCGGCTACATGTCGCCCGATTTCCGCGACCATCCGGTTGCGCACGCAGTCCATGCGGTGCTGCAGGCGCATGACCGCACCCGGGTGCGCCTGGTGGCGATAAGCCTAGTGCCCCTCGACGATAGCGCGGCATCAGCCTCCATCCGCGCCGCCGTGGATGAGGTCGTCGATCTGTCGCGCCTGGACGACACGGCCGCCATGCATGCCCTGCACCAGGCCGGCGTCGACGTGCTGGTGGACCTCGCCGGCACCACGAAGTGGAATCGTGCAACCCTGCTGGCGCGCCGTCCGTGTGCCGTTCAGGCTTTGTGGCTAGGCTGCCCGGTATCCACCGGGGCCCGCTATTATGACGCCTATATCCTGGATCCCGTCGTAGCCCCACCCGGATACGAAAGCTATTGCACCGAGCCCATCCTGCGCCTACCCGGGTGCTACCACCCCATCAATGCGGGCATCGGCGCGAAACCCAGCCGCCTGACCCGGCGCGAACTCGGCCTGCCGGATGATGAGACCGTCATAGCGATGATGCAGCCGCCAGCGAAGATCCGCCCGCCACTGGTCGATGATCTGGCCCGGATCGTGGCCAGACATCCCCGCACCCACCTCTGCCTGCGCGTCCATCCCGGCGCAGTATCCGCCGCGACGGCCCGCCTGACCGCGCTGGGGCTGCCGGCCGAACGCCTGCATCTCCAGACCCGCTTCTTCGACCGCGACGACTACCTGGCGGCACAACTGCTGCCTGATCTGCTGATCGACTCCTACCCCTACGGCGGCCACAGCACCACCGGCGAGGCGCTGACCCACGGTGCCGCCGTGCTGACCTTCCTTGGGCGCTGCATCCACACCCGGGTCGCAGCCAGCATGCTGACCGAACTCGGACTGGGCCGACATGTCCAGCCAGACATGTCCGCCATGCTGGCCACCCTGGACCGCCTCTGCGGCGATCCCGCAGAACTGCAGACCTGGCGACAGGATTTCAGGCATGCGGCACAGCAGTACCAGAGCGCTGGCGTGCGTCGGTTGGCGAACCATCTGGAAGACGCGCTCGCAACTGCGCTCGCTGCCTGCGGCACGTAGCCACTCGTCCGTTCCCCATCCGAATCGGCAAAAAACGCAACACCCCAGAGGAATCCTCTGGGGTGTTGCCTCCAATCCTCAGGTGCGGATTACTTGGAGTAGATCGGGTAGCCGGTCGGGGTCGCGGCGTCCAGGGAGGTCGTCGCGATGCTGAGCACGCCAGCGGCGTTGGTGACAGCCGCCGTCGCCATGCCCGTGGCGATGGCCCGGGCAAGGGCGTCCGTGGCAGGACGCAGGCCGTTCGCGCCAGGCGCGGTAGCAGTCGAATTGAAGACCGCATCCTGCACCGCCGCGACGGCGGGGCTGCGGACCTGACCATCGTTGCCGATGAAGAAGACGCGGCGGCCGGCGTTGCCCCACTCCTGCGGCACGGCGGCGGCGGCCCACGACTGCTCACCGTTGTTGGCAGTCGAGTCGGTGGCGGCGAAGGCCGCGGTGGCGGCGCCGGTCGCCATGCCATCGTGGAAGTACTCGTCGCTGGCTTCGTCGGTGCCGGTCTCGCTGGGCGCGACGGCGGTGAAGAAGAAGCCGTTGGCGCTGCCGCGGGCCAGGTTGTCGGTGGTGCCGGTCGACCAGGCGCTGGAGTTGGCGAGAGGGCCGGTGAGCAGGCGCAGGTTGCCGACGGTCACCTTGTTGGTGGCGTTGATGCCGGCAAGCATCTTGATGGTGCCGTACTCACCGACGTTGTCCTGGTCGCGGTCGAGGTAGCCGCCGCCCTGGAACTGGACCTGGCCGGCGAAGATGCCCGACTTCAGCGAGGCGCTGGAGGCGGACTCATTGGCCGTCACGCGCGACTCGAGGAGGTTGGGGATCGCGATGGCCGCGATGATGGCGATGATCGCGATGACGATCATCAGCTCGATGAGGGTAAAGCCCTTGCGCATGGAATGCGTCTCCTGGTGGGTGGGTTGCTGCAGGTGATAGCATCCGGCAAGCCGCCCCGCAAGGATCAACTGCCTTTCACTGACAAGGGGTTACATGACGCCGGGCAACCCGGGGCGACGGATCCGGTCAGCGACTGCCGATTTTTGTCAGTCCTGGCGGTCGTCCAGGCGGTCAGCCACATCGCGTTCCAGGCGGTCCAGCTCCTCGGCCCGGGCGGTGGCCGGGCGGGCGAAGCGGGCGACCAGCACATACAGCACCGGCACGACGAAGAGGGTGAGGAGGGTCGACAGGGTCAGCCCACCGATGATCACGGTGCCGATGGCGCGGCGGGCCTCGCTGCCGGCCCCGGCGTGGATGGCCAGCGGGATGGAGCCGGCAACCATGGCGATCGAGGTCATCAGGATCGGACGCAGGCGGACCAGGGAGGCCTCGCGCGCGGCCTGCGCCACGTCGCGTCCCTGGTTGCGCAGCTGGTTGGCGAACTCGACCAGCAGGATGCCGTTCTTGGCCACCAGGCCGATCAGCATCACCGCCCCGATCTGGCTGTAGATGTTGTTGCTCTGGCCGGTCAGGGCGAGGGCGGCGAGGGCGCCGGTCGTCGCCAGCGGCACGGTGACGATGATGATCGCGGGGTGGATCCAGCTCTCGAACTGCGCCGCCAGGGCGAGGAAGACGATCAGCAGGGCGGCCCCGAACATCAGCGCCTGGCCGCCGGAGGTGTCGACGAACTCCTTGGCCGAACCGGCCCAGCTCAGGGCGGCGTTGCCGGGCAGCTCGGTACGGGCGATGGCGCTGACCGCGGCGACGCCGTCGCCGACGGTGGCGCCCGGCGGCAGGCTGGTGCCGATGGTGATGGCGGCGCGGCGGTCGACGCGCTTCAGCTCCTTGGGCACCCCCTCCTCGGCGCTGGCGACCACCGCCGACAGCGGCACCAGCTGGCCCGACAGGCCGCTGCGGATGTGGATGCGGTCGAGATCGCCCGGCACGCGGCGGAGGCTGCCATCGACCTGGAGGATGACGTCGTATTGCTGGCCGCGGTCCTCGATCGTGGTCGCCTTGCGCTCGCCGAAGGCGATGGCGAGGGCGTCGCCGACGTCGTTGGCGGTGAGTCCCAGGGCCGCCATGCGGTCGCGGTCGACGCGCACCGACAGCTGCGGCTTGGTCAGCTCGATCTCCTCGCGCACCGGGCCGAACGAGCCGGATTTCCGCATGGCGTCCGCCAGGCGGGCGGCATAGGCGCGGGCGCGCTCGTGGTCCTCGGCCCCGACCACCGCCTGCAGGCTCTGGCCGAAGTCGCGGATGCCGAAGCTCGGGCGGTTGATGGCGAAGGCGAAGCAGCCGTTGAGGCCGCGCAGCTGGCCGCCCAGCTCCTGCACCACCCGCATCTGGCTGACCGAACGCGCGCTCCAGTCCTTGAAGCGCAGGATGACGAAGGCCGCATTGACCGCGCCAGGGCTGGAGAATCCCGGCACGATGGTCAGCACGCGGTCGACCGGACCGTCGGCACCCATGTAGCGCTTGGCGATGGCGTCGACCAGGCGCACCTGGCCCATGGTCTCGTCCATGGTCGCCCCCTGGGGCAGCTCCATCACCACGATCGCGGCGCCCTGGTCCTCGACCGGGGCGAGCTCGCTGCGCACCATGCCGTGCAGCCAGATGGCGGCGGCGCAGAAGACGATGAATCCCACCAGCACCGCGGCCTTCGCCCGCAGCGCGAGATCGAGGCACACGCGATAGGCCGAATCGACCGCCGCCAGGGCCCCGCCGACCATGCGCGAGAGCCATCCGTCGTGGTCATGGCGGTGCAGCAGCCGGCTGCACAGCACCGGGGTCAGGGTCAGGGCGACGAAGGACGAACCCAGCACGGCGGCGGCCAGGGTCAGGCCGAACTCCATGAACAGGCGGCCGACGCGGCCGGTCTGGAAGCTGATCGGCACGAAGACGGCGACCAGGACCACTGTGGTGGCGATGACCGCGAAGGCGACCTGGCGGGTGCCGCGGGCGGCAGCCAGCAGGCGCGGCTCGCCGCCCTCCAGGCGGCGGTAGCCGTTCTCCAGCACGACGATGGCATCGTCGACCACCAGGCCGATCGCCAGCACGAAGGCGAGCAGGGTGAGGACGTTGATCGAGAAGCCCAGCGCCGCCATCACCGGGATGGCGGCGGCCAGCGACACCGGCACCGCCAGCATCGGGATCAGGGTCGCACCCCAGGCGCGCAGGAACACCAGGATGACGATGGCGACCAGGACGATGGCCTCGATCAGGGTCTGCACCACCGAGTCGATGGAGGCCTGGATGAACACCGATTCGTCATAGGCGACCGCCGCGGTGATGTCGTGCGGCAGGTCGGCGGACAGACGGTTCAGGGCGGCGCGCACCCCCTGCCCGACCTCCAGGGTGTTGGCGGTGGACTGGCGCACGATGCCCAGGCCGACCGCCGGTTCGCCATCAACGTACATGCCGGTGCGGTAGCTGGCGGCGCCGAGCTCGACCCGGGCGACGTCGCCGAGACGGACCTCGCCGGACGGGCCGGCGCGCAGCACCAGCTGGGTGAACTGCTCGGCCCTGGCCATACGCGCGTCCGCACGCACGGTCAGCTCACGGGCGCCGCTCTCGATGCGGCCGCCGGGCAGTTCGAGGTTCTCGGCCTCCAGGCGGGCGGCCACCTGCGACGGGGTCACCCCGTGCGCAGCCATGCGGTCGGGGTCCAGCCAGACGCGCATGGCGTAGCGGCGCTCGCCGCCGATCTGCACCCGCGCCACGCCGGGGACAACCGAGAGGGCGTCGATCAGCTGGCGGCGGGCGAAGTCGGTCAGCTCCAGGGCGTCGCGTGAGCTGCTGCGCAGGGCGATCCACAGCATCGGCGCGCTGGACGAGCTCGCCTTCTCGATCACCGGCTCGTCGGCATCCTCGGGCAGCTGGCGGCGGATGCGGCCGAGCTGGTCGCGCACGTCGGCGGAGGCGAACTCGATGTCGCGGCCGATCTGGAACTCGATGTCGACGCGGCTGTTGCCGTCGGTGGTGGTGGAGGAGATCGAGCGCACGCCCTGGATGCCGGCGACCGCCTCCTCGACCCGCTTGGTGATCTCGCTCTCGACCACCGCCGACGAGGCGCCGACGTACTCGGTACGCACCGAGACCACCGGCGGATCGATGTCGGGATACTGGCGCACCGGCAGGCGCGAGAGCGCCCATACCCCGACCACCACCAGGACGAGGTTGGCGACCCAGGCGAGGACGGGCCGACGCAGCGCGAGGTCGGAGAGATGCATCATTGCCCCAGGGGGTTGGGGGTTGGGGGCATGGCCACGCCATTGCCACCGGGGTTGGGGAGCCGACGTCCGTGGACGTGGATCAAGGGGCAGAGCGGTGGTTCACCGCCCCCAACCCCCAGTGGCAATGCACTCACTTCCGCACCTGCACCGGCTGGCCGGGGCGGACGAACTGCAGGCCCTGCACCACCACGGGGGTGCCGGCCTCAAGACCCTCGGCGATCTGCACCGAACCGGCCATGCGCACCCCGATGCTGACATCCTGCCGCTTCGCCTTGCCCTCGACCACCGTCCACACGAAGGCCTGGCCGCCCTGCTGCACCACCGCCTGCTCGGGCACCGTGACCGCCTCCTCCAGGCGCTGCAGCACCAGTTCGACGGTCAGGGCCATGCCGGGCTTGAGGGCGCGATCCGGGTTCGGCAGCACGGCCACCGCCCCGACCGCGCGGGTGGCCTCGTCGGCGCCGGGATCGAAGGCGGTGATGTTGCCGCTGAACACCCGCCCGGGCCAGGCCGGGGTGGACGCGCGCACGACCAGGCCGGGACGCAGGCTGGCGAGGTGCACCTCGGGTACGGCGAAGGCGACCTGCAGGGGATCCATCCGCGCCAGCGGTGCGATCGGGGAGCCCGGCTGCAGCAGCGAGCCCACCGAGATGCGGCGGATGCCGATCGATCCGGCGAAAGGGGCGACGATGGTGCGTTCGGCCAGGGCGGCGCGGGCGACCGCCAGCTTCCCCTCCTTGGCAGCCAGCTCTGCAGCCAGGCGATCGATGTCGTCCTGGCTGACCAGGCCCCTGGCGAGCAGCGGCTGGCGGTTCTCTAGTTCCTTGGCGGCCTTGTCGCGCTCGCCCTGCGACTCGCGCAGCGCCGCCTCCTCGCGGGCGGAATCGAGACGGACCAGGATCTGGCCCTGCTGCACCTCGGCGCCGCTGGCGAAGGCGATCTCGGCGACGATGCCGGTGGTCTTGGCGCCGACCATCACGCCATCGACGGCCGAGGTCTGCCCGAGCAGACGGACGACCCGCTCGACCGGGGCGCTTGCCGCCGGCACGACGTCCACCGTCGCCGGCGGCGGGGAGCCGGGAGCGGCCGCCTGCTTGGCGCAGGCGGCAAGGAGCACGATCGCGATGGCGGCTATGGCTCGGGGCATGGGCGGCAGGCTCGGGGCGGCCGCCAGCCCGGCAACTGTTTCCGGGCCTAACCGTCCAACCAGGACGGTCAGCGCCGTTCGAGCTGGCTCGGCACGCCGATCGGGTAGACGGTCAGGCCGAACTCGCGGCAGCGCGCATCGTCGTACTGGTTGCGGCCATCGAAGATGGTCTTGCCGGACAGCTGGCGGGCCAGCTTGCGGAAGTCCGGGCGGCGGAAGGGGCGCCACTCGGTCATCAGGCAGAGGACGTCGGCGCCCTCGGTGGCCTCGTAGGGCTCGTCGTGGTAGGTGACGCGCGGCAGCTGGCCGAGGGCCCGCTGCGCCTCGTGCGTGGCCTTGGGATCATGGGCGCGCACGATGGCGCCCAGGGCGGACATCTCGCGCACCAGGCCGATGGCCGGCGCCTCGCGCACGTCGTCGGTGTTGGGCTTGAAGGCCAGGCCCCACACCGCGATGCGCAGGTCGGACAGCTTGCGGCCGTTGAGCTCGGCCCAGGCCGCCAGCTTGCGCTGCACCACCCGCAGCTGCGCCTTGTTGACCTGGTCGACCGCTTCGAGGATGCGCGGCTGGTAGCCGTGCTCCTCGGCGGTGCGGGCAAGGGCGCGCACATCCTTGGGGAAGCAGCTGCCGCCGTAGCCGCAGCCGGGGTGCAGGAACTGCAGGCCGATGCGGCTGTCGGCGCCGACGCCGAGGCGGACCTGGCGCACATCGGCGCCGACCCGCTCGCAGATGTTGGCGATCTCGTTGATGAAGCTGATCTTGGTCGCCAGCATCGAGTTGGCCGCGTACTTGGTCATCTCGGCGCTGCGGATGTCCATGGTGTAGAAGCGCAGGCCGTTGCGGATGAACGGGGCGTACAGCTCGTGCAGCAGGGCGCCGGCCTTGGGGCTGTCGACGCCGACGACGACGCGGTCGGGCTTCATGAAGTCCTCGACCGCGCTGCCCTCCTTGAGGAACTCCGGGTTGCTGGCGACGTCGAAGGCGATGGCGGCGCCGCGCTTGGACAGCTCGTCGGCGATCCAGCCGCGCACCTTGTCGGCGGTGCCGACCGGGACGGTGCTCTTGTCGACCACCAGGACATGGGCCTGCATGGCCTTGCCGATGTCGCGGGCGGCGCTCTCGACATAGCGCAGGTCGGCGCGGCCGTCCTCGCTCATCGGGGTGCCGACGCAGATGAAGGCGACCTCGGCGTCCTTGAGGCCGTCGCTGGCGACGGTGGTGAAGGCCAGGCGCCCGTGGTGGATGTTGTCGAGCAGCAGCTCGTTCAGGCCGGGCTCGTAGATCGGGCTCTCGCCCTTGCGCAGCCGGGCGACCTTGGCCGCATCGACGTCGATGCAGGTGACGTCGTTGCCCATCTCCGCGAAGCAGGTGCCGGTGACGAGGCCGACGTAGCCGGTGCCGAAGATCGCGATGCGCATGGACTGCTCCTGGAAGACGGGACATCCTGGGAGCCTGCGCTGACGCTCAAGGGGGTGGCAGCGCCTGTGCCATGCGTGCCGCCCGGGCGGCCAGGGTCGCCTCCTCCGAGCTCCGCCAGGTCGCGAGATGGGGCCGAACCTCGGCGGCGAAGGCCCGCACCAGCAGGCGCTCGATGGGGTCGACCCGCTCATCGTCGTCATGCAGGGCCGCGACATCGATGAACGCCGGCAGACCGGCCGCCGCCTTGCGGCCATCCCAGCCGGGCTTGGCGCATTCGCCCTCCAGCCAGGCGCGCGAGGCCTGCGCCGCGTCGTACCAGCTGCGCAGCATGATCAGGTTGCAGACATGGTAGCTGATGCGGTCGGCATCGCCGGCGCGGCCGGACTTCTCCAGCACGTCGATGGCGGCGTTGCGCATCCCGTCATCCTTGTCGCGCAGGCGCTCGCGGGCCTGGGCCTCGGCGGCGGGATTGGCGGCCAGCAGCCCGAGCAGTCGTGGATACCAGTCGGCGCTGCGGTTCCCCACCGGCAGCCAGCGCCAGGCCGCGGTCAGCTTCTTGGGCGAATCGAGCTCCGGCAGGGCCAGCAGCGCATCCAGGACCACCGGCTCGAACTCGGGCAGATCCTCCACCACTGCGCCCGTGGCGAGGCGGTCGGCGCGGTGGCGGCCGACCAGCTCGCCATAGCAGGTCAGGGCCTGCGGCCGGCGGCCGATGCGCCAGAGGTGGCGGGCTTCGGCCAGATCGACGTCGCGTACCAGTTCCTGCACCGGGGCCTCGGGATTGCCCTCGACGATGCGGGTGATGCCGGCGCGGGCCTCGGTGATCTGCCCGATCTCGGCCAGGCGCCGGACAGCGGCGAAGCCTTC
The DNA here is from genome assembly GCA_017302815.1 of Planctomycetota bacterium. Lineage (GTDB taxonomy): Bacteria > Planctomycetota > UBA11346 > UBA11346 > UBA11346 > UBA11346. The sequence continues at coordinate 139 of JAFLCQ010000066.1, read as the reverse complement.
GCGCGGCGACGGCAGCAGCCCCGGCAGGTACATGGCGACGATGATACACCCGGCGGCGGTGCGCGGCGAGGATCGCATCGGTGATCTCGTCATCGGCGATGGTGAACACGCAGATGTCGGCGCGCCGCCGGGCACCATC
>JAFLCQ010000065.1 GCA_017302815.1 Planctomycetota bacterium | reverse complement strand
CGCGGGAGGCCAGGTAGGCCACCCCGGCCCCCAGCAGGCCGGCGGCCTCGGCCAGCACGGCGGCGGCGCCGTAGTTCTCCTCGCGGTTCACCACCGGGAACCAGGTGTCGAGGATGCGTCGGCCGGCTCCGGCGGCGGGCTCGATGGTCGAGAGGTGGGCGAGTCCGAGGCCCCAGGCGGCGGGGCGGACATACCCGGTCTGGCCCTCGATGCGGGCGACGCGGGCCTGGAAATCGGCGACGGTGGCGGTCATGGGCCGCGCAGCGTGGGAGCGCGGCCGAGGGGGCAAGGGGTGCCCGCGGGCCGCTGTCGGGAGTCGGCTGCTGGCCCGGCCGGCTATCCGCGCATATTGATGACGTTGCGCTGCGCCTCGCCGGTCAGCGAGCTTGTGCGGGCATGCTGGTCGGGGATGCCGCGCCAGGCCTCGGTCAGCGGACGCACCACGCGCAGCAGGCTGCGCAGGCGGGCGGCGTCCTGGCGCAGGCTGGCCTCGATCAGTTCGCTGGTCAGGAAGGTGTAGAGGGCGTCCAGCCGCTGCGCGATCTCGCCGCCCTCGCGGAAGTTCAGGGTCGACTGCAGCTCGAAGAGGATGTCGCGGGCGCGCATGCAGCTGCGCGCGGCGTGCTCGTAGGCGCGGTTGTCCGTCGCCAGGGCGCCCTGCTCGATGAAGCGCTCCAGGCCCTCGAACAGCTTCACCAGCAGGTCGCGTGGCGTCAGCGTGTCCAGTTCGGACCGGCGGTAGGCGCTGTAGGCGACGGCTGCTCCCATGGCGTGCTCCTTGCCCGAACTCAGCATCGGGTGGTCGGGGTTCATGCTTGAGCGCTACTTCGAGGACGACTTGGTCAGACCGGCGACGAAGCTGGACAGGGCGTTGCCCTGCGACTGGAACTGCGCGGTCAGCTTCTCCATCTCGGTGAACTGGGCCTGGTACAGGGCCCGGCGCTGCTCGAGGCGGGCGTCGTAGGCGACAATGCGGTCGGCGTAGGTGCTGATCATGCCTTCCAGCGTGGTCTGCTTCAGCGCCATGGTGCCGTCGACGCTGCGGGTCAGGCCCTCCAGTGCCGGCGTGGCCGCGTTGCCGGCGGCCTGCAGCAGATCCTCGACGGCGGCGCTGTTCTCGGCGACCTTGGCGTCGAAGACCTCGGCGTCGATCTTCATCGTCCCATCGCTGGCGATGCTGACGCCGATGTCGGCGAGGCGTTTGTAGCCGGACGGCTGGCTGGCGAAGGACTGCGCGAGCTTGCTTTCGACCGTGTTCAGCTGCTGCCCGAGATCGTAGTCGTTGAACAGCGCGCCCGACCGCTTGGTGTTGACGTCGAAGCGGCTGTTGGAGTTCCAGAAGCCCTGGGCGGCGTTGAAGGCGTCGGCCATCGCCTGCACGTTGCCGCGGATCGATTCTGACGACTGCTCGACGGTGATGGTGATGTTGCTGGCCAGGGCCTTGGCGGTCAGGGTGACGCCGGGGACCACCTGGTCGATGGTGTTGCTGGCGCTCTCGACCTGGAGGCCGGTCAGCGGATCGCCGATGACGACGGTGGCGTTGCGGGCCGGCGCGGCCTCGGTCATGCCGCCGACGCCGGGCAGCAGGCCGGCGAGGTCGCCATCGGCCGACAGCTCGGCGATGCCGTTGTCGGCGCCGGTCTTGGTCGAGGTGACGAGGAGGCGGTAGCCCATGCCATCGTTGATCACCGAGGCGGTGACGCCGGCGTTGGCGCCATTGATCGCGGTGGCGATGCCGTTCAGGCTGTAGTCGGAGACGGCGATGGAGGTTGCCGAGGCGGCCCCGGCGGCGCGGATGCTGATGCTGCCGCTGCTATAGTAGGCGGTCGTGGCGGTCGTTTCGCGCTGGCTGGCGACCTGGTGCGCCGAGGCCAGCGCGGTGATCGACAGGGTGGTGCTGCCGGCGAGGGCCTTGTCCTGCACCGTCGCGGTCAGGGCGTCGGCGTTCGAGGTGGTGACGCTGCGGGCGTCGAACTGGCTGCCCAGCTTGGTGTCGTCGATGGCGTCGCGCAGCGCGAGCAGCCGCGTATTCATGTTCTTGACCGCGTCGAGACGCGTCTGCGCGGTCGCCTTGCTGGTTTCCATCAGCCGCGCCGGGGCGCGGTCGGCGTAGATCAGCTGCTCCAGCAGGGTCTTGGTGTCGATGCCGGTCGACAGCCCGCTGACCGAGGTGAGCGACGCCATGGCTCAGGCGCTTTCGTCGACGAAGAGTCCGACCAGGTCGTTCAGGCGTTCGCGCAGCTTGAGGAACTCCTTGGACGGGATCTCCTTCAGCACCTCGCCGCTGCGGCGGTCGCTGATCTGCACCACCAGCTCCTTGAAGCGGTCGTTGAGCGCGAAGGCGAGTTCGCGACCGGTGGCGGTCTCGATCACCTTCTGCATGCGCTGGGCGGAGGCGCGGAGCTCCTCGGCGCTGGGCTCGGGGGCGAGGTCGGGCGCCTCGCTGGCGCTGCTGGCGATCCGGCGGGCCTCGCCCGCCTGGGCGTCGGCATCGCGCAGGCTCTGCTGCGGACGGGAGGAGTCACCCACCTGGGTGGCGACGACGGCATCGATGCGGGCCATGGCTGAATCTCCTGTCCGGCGCGGTCTGGGGGGAATCCCTGGCTACAGCATCGGCTGGCCCGATTCCGACTTGAGTCCGGACTTGTCTGGTCGGCTGGTCAGCCGGTAACCAGGAATAACCAGACGATTATGCCTTGCGCGTCCATGCCGGAAGGCGTAGCATGGCAATGTCCGTCATGTCGCCGCAAACCAACATATCTATTGCAACTACATGCAATTAACGCGTTTTGCGACCACTTCCTGCATGTCCTCGTGGATGCCATCCGCCGCCCCGGCGGGGGATGCAGGGCAGGACCGGGACTCAAGTCCCGCCCCACCGCGCCGATGCTTCTCGGCAACCGTCTCTTCACCACGCAGCAAAGGAATGCCCCGATGAGTACCCATGCTTCGCACCTGCGCCGGCTCTCCCCCACCTTGGCACTGCTGCTTGGACTCGGTTCTGCCGCGGTCGCGGCTGATCCGGTGCCCACCATCACGGTGGTGTCCAACGGTCAGACCCAGTCCGGCGACCTGGTGAAGCAGGGTGGATCGGTGACCTACACCGTGACCTTCGACCAGGAGGTCTTCCCGGCCCTCTACGGCAAGTCGCAGACCCTCAACGCCACGGCGGCGATCTCGACCAACGATCTCTACAACGCGTTCGTGCTGACCCAGACCGACAAGGACGGCGGCGCGGAGGCCTTGACCAAGACGGTGCAGCAGACCGATGGCCGCACCTTCACCGTCACCGTCGCCGGCCTCGAGGACGACGATGACATCACCTTGAGCGTCGACGCGGGCGTCCCCGCCACTCCCAAGGGTTTCATCGGCGCCGGAGCCGGCGGTACCAAGAACGCCGCCAGCTCCGCCGGCAAGAAGGTGCGCATGCTCGCGCCTGCCAACGGCACCTACTGGCTGGACATCGACACCGCCGCCAACTCCGGCTTCGTCGGCCGGCCGGCGCTGGTCGGCAGCTTCATGGTCGGCACCGACATCAACACGCCGAAGAGCGGCTACACCGCCGCCGACATGGACGACTACATCGTCAAGCTGAGCGGCGCGGCCACCGGCGAGGCGGTCACCACCAACGGCTCGTGGTTCTTCCAGCCCAGCAGCGACATCACCCCGCTGGGCCGCTACACCATCACCGCCAGCCCCGAGGACGCCGCCGGCAACGTTGCGGCCAACTCCTCGATCAAGGGCGCCGCCGATCCGTCGGTGGCCTTCTACATCTGGAAGGCGCCGACCATCACCACCATCGAGATGGTCGATGGCGAGGCCCAGGTCGCCTACGACAGCTCGACCAGCAAGAAGGCCAACCACCTCAAGCCCGAGCTCGCCGGTCTCGCCGGCCTGCCCAAGACGACCAACGTCGGCGGCGGCACGGTGCAGGTGACCATCGACATCTTCGACCAGGCGGCGCCGGCGGTGCCGGTGATCAACCAGGTTGTGCGCACCGCCGCGCTGACCGACAACGGCGCGGCCGAGGCCGGCTGGGCCCTGGGCGACGCGGACTACACCGTGCCGCTGACCAGCGGCCATACCTACAACGTCACGCTGGCGATGCGCGTCATCACGACCAACGCCAGCCCGAACGTGATCACGGCGACCTATCCCATCCAGATCAGCACCGCGACCGCCAACACCCCGGTCGTCGACCTGGATACCGGCACGGGCGGCACGCAGGCGACCCTCAGCAGCACCGACAACACCCCGTCCTTCGGCATCACCGTCACCGGCGACACGATCACCTCCAGCAACGTGCTGGTCGAGCGTCGGATCAGCACGGATGGCGGCACCACCTTCGGCGCCTGGGGCACCCTGGCTGGAACGATCAGCTCCGAGGTCTTCACGCCCAGCGCCGCGCTCAGCGACGGCGTCTACGAGATCCGGGCCACCTACACCAACACCTACGGCTCCGAGGCGACCTCCACCGTCGCCACCCTGACCATCGGCACCCCGGTGCCGACCCTCACCGTGGCCGCGAGCACCAGCAACCACCGTCCAACCATCGCGATCAGCGGCTCCGGCGTCACTCCGTCGCAGTCCAGCATCGCGGTCGAGATCAGCAGCGACGGTGGAACCACCTGGGCGACCCGCGCCGGCACCGTGACCGGTTCGGATTGGGTCCCGAACGTGGCCCTCGCCGACGGCACCTTCAAGTTCCGCGCCACCTGGACCAGCGGCGATGGCATCACCAGCACCACCTCCGCGGTGGTCACCACCACCATCGCCACTCCGGTGCCGGTGCTGGCCGCCGGCGCGAACGCCGACCAGGGCGGCGTGGCGCAGGCCGATGGCAACGTGCAGTACGAGGTCAGCAACCTGCTGCCGCAGATCGCGATCACCGGCGTCACCGCGGGCGATGGCATCCTGACCGTCTACAAGGTCAGCCGCGGCACCAACGGCACGACCGCGATCAGCCCCTACGCCGTCAACTACGCCGCCGACATCAACAACGTGGCGCCCACGCCCACGGACAACGACTGCACGGCGGGCAACATCGTCGCCGGCACCTTCGCGGCCGGGGTGTGGACGCCTGATGCGGCCCTCACCGCCGGTCGCTACAGCCTGGTCGCCAAGTGGGAGGACAACAAGGACGCCAACCACACCGGCACAGGCGAGACCAACGCCCTGGCCGTGGCGTCGAACGTCTTCAACATCCGCGTCCTGGCCTCGGTCACCCCGCCGGTCTTCACCCAGATCGGCGATGCGAACGCGGCAACCTCGGCGTTGCCCAGCAACCTGAACGTGACCCGCGCCAGCGGCGCCATCCTGCTCAAGGGAACCGGCAACCCGGGCGCGACCCTGAAACTGAAGCGCAACGGCACCCTGCTGCCCCTGGTGACCATCGCCAACGACGGCACCTGGGAATACGAGATGTCGTCGGATGCCGATGCTGACGGTTCGGCGCTGCCCAGCGGCACCAACCTGATCACCGCCACCCAGCTGGATCTCAGCGGCAGCGAGAGCGCCGTCACCGCGCAGACCCTGACCATCAACGTCAGCGGCAGCGCGCCGCAGGCCCCGGTCGTCACCATTCCGACCGCCAATGCCAAGATTGCCGACACGACCCCCGAGCTGAAGGGCACCGCGCCGGCCAACACCACGGTCAGGATCTACAACGCGACCAAGGTGACCACCGCGATGGCGGGGGCCGACAACGACATCACCCTGACCGCCCGCTCGCACAAGGCGGCGACCATCACCCTGGTCGATCCGCCGGGCAACAACGCGGCCCTGGCCGTGTCGGTCACCGGCACCGACATCACGGTCAGCCTGGCCACGGATGGTTCCAGCGCGATCACCACCACGGCCACCCAGCTGGTGGCGGCGATCAACGCCAGCACGGTCGCTTCCGCTCTGGTCAAGGCTGAGGTCAAGAGCGGCGACAGCGGCGCGGGCGTGGTCACCGCCCTGGCTTCCACCGCCATCGCGGCCAGTTCGCTGGTCGCTGAGACCACCGCCAACTCGGTCGGAGCCTGGAGCAAGGCCGATCTGGGTACGCTGAAGGACAACACCACCGCGGCTACGACCGCCAGCCTGACCGCCGGCGCCGAACCTGGCACGCAGTACACCCTCTTCGCCACCGCGACCTCCGCGGCCGGCATCGAGGGTGCTGGTTCCACCGGTGTGGATGTCTTCGTGGTCACCCCGGACATGAGCGTGGTGATCGCCGACCTCGATGAGGGCACGGGCGCCGACTACGGCCTGGAAGCTGTCGCCGCCAAGGGCGTCGCCACCATCAAGGTGGTCAGCGAAGGCAGCGCCGATGGCACCATCCTCTCTGGGGACTACATCACCATCGCCGGCGCGGCGGACACGACCCAGTACAGGGTCGGTACCGTGACCAAGACTGCCACCAATCCGGACAAGTACACGCTGAGCATCATCCCTGGTCTCCAGCTGGCCCGCGCCATCGGTGACAACATCACCATCGTGGCCAACCCGAACAGCCCGACCAGCGGCAAGAGCTCGCTGTCGCAGATTCTGCTCAAGGCCACCTTCACCAGCGGAGGCAACCCGGTCGATGAGATCGTGTCCAGCCTGACTCCCAGCAGCTTCAGCGTGACCAACGGCAAGGTGACCACGGTCACCAAGGGGACCGGCGCGGTCGGCAACCGTGCGACCAACGTCTGGGTCCTGGCCGTCACCCCGGACGTCACCGAGGCCGCGAACCTCACCGTGTCCCTGCCGGCTGGCAAGGTGGCCTCGCAGCCGGGCTATCTCCTGAACGCCTTCGACATCACCAATGGCGGCAGCGAATACACCGAGGCCAACACGACCTTCACGATCGGCGGCGGTTCGGCCGCGTCGATCGCCTGGACCGATGGCGACCGCAATGCTGACGGCGACATCGTCGACGGCGGAGACGTGGCGGCGGACGGCATCATCGATGCCGGCGAACTGCGCATCCTCGATCCGGGCTACGGTTTCACCGCTTCGCCGGTCACGATCACCGTCAAGGGTGGTCCGGGCAGCGGTGCGGTCATCCCGACCAGCATTGCCTTCGCATCTGGATCCTTCTCCGATGCGGTCAGCACCGAGTATGCCCTGACCACCCAAGGCACCGGCTACATCTCCGGAGTCGCCAAGGTGGCGGTTGTCGGTGGTGGTACCCCGACCACGCCGGCGGCCTTCACCGCCACGGTGGCGTCCGGCAAGGTGACCAAGATCACCATGACCAACAAGGGCGCTGGCTACACCAGCAAGCCCACGCTGATCATCACCAGCGGCCGCAATGCGGTGATCAAGGCCACCACGATCGCCGGCACGGTGAAGTTCAACAGCGCGAGCAACACCTACACCCAGGCCATCGACCGCATCAAGCCGGTCGTCACCTGGAAGGGTGCGGCTGACACCGCCGACCAGCTCTACAACGTCACCCAGGCGGGCGCCCCGACGGCCAACGCGGCCATCACCGGCACCACCTATGTGAACATGCTGGATCCGGTGTCCTCGACCGCCTTCAAGGTGCGGGCCGCCTTCTCGTCGAAGATGAGCCGTCCGCTGGTGGCCGGCGATCTGACCGTGATCGGCGCCACGGCGACCAGCGTCACCAACATCGACGATGACAACGCCGATGCCGACAACGACATCACCACGGGCGGCGACAACCAGAACTTCGACATCCTGCTGACCCGCGGCGCCAAGACCGGCACGGTCATGAGCGTCCTGGTGAAGGCGATGGCCGATCTGCTGGACGACGCCACCCCGGCGCAGGCCAATGTCGCCTCACCGACCTTCACCGCGACGATCGTGGGCGTGCCCACCGCACCGGTGATCGCTTCGACGGTCGGTGCCCTGTCGCCCTCTACCCCGGCCCGCACCTCCACCTACCCGTGCACGGTGAAGTTCAGCGCCCCGGTGACCGGGTTCACGGCGGAGAAGCTGAAGGTGACCAACGGTGTCATCTCCAAGTTCACCGGCACCGGCTCCAGCTACACCTTCACCCTGGTGCCCGGCGAGGGCGTGGTGTCGGTGCAGTACGACAGCACCCTCACCCCGATCCTCGATGTCGCTGGCAATGCGATCCCCAGCTCGAACGTGCTGAGCCGCATCCTCGACTCGACCCAGCCGCTGGTGGCGGCGGTCGCCTCCCCGGCCTTCTCGGGCAGTGGTGCCATCAAGCCGAAGAACAACGGTGCCGACTACAACAAGATCGCCCTGCGGGTGACCTTCACCGAGGCGCCGAAGACCTTCCCGGCCACGGCCATCTTCGCCACCCTGGCCAGCAACGGTTCGCAGCTGGCCCTGTCGACGCCCGCGGTGGTCGCCGACACCGGCGGCAAGACCTGGTCCTTCGACCTGACCATCCCCAGCACCGGCAGCGGTGCGGTGAACCTGGTCCTGCCCGCCCTGCTGGTGCCCGACCAGGCCGGCAACCAGGGTGCCGCCTCGACGGTCTACACCATCGAGTACGATCAGGCGGCGGGAACCCCGGTCGAGATGACCACCTCGCCGATCTACGCCGACGGCTGACAGCTCCGGCATACCCGGTCGCGCGCAACCCCCATGCGATGCCTCGCATGGGGGTTGCCGTTTGCAGACATCCGCGGCAGCATCAGCAGCAGAGGAACAGCATGCGCTTCACCGCCCTCGCCCTGTCCATCATCTGCGTCGGCGGCGCTACCGCCGCCGATCCGGCGGTCATCGCCCTGGCGCCTGATGCGGCACGCCTGACTGCACGTCTGCGCACGGCTGGCTGGGCGGCGGCCATGGAGGCGCCATCGCTGCGCGCATGGGTGGCTGCGGTCGACACGGCCAGCCCTGCCTGGTCGAGCCTGCTGCACGGAGGCGGCCAGGCGCGTCTGCGGCTGGATTGGGGCCTTCCCGTCGGAGGTCTGCCGGTGCTGAGCGGGACCTGGGCGATCGGATCGCCCGGCCAGGCTCCGCCCGCGGTGCTGCCCCTGCGCGCCTCGGCGGATGGTGCCTGGCGCTTTGCAGCGCTGGCCGATCGCGACCTGATCTTGCCCGATCCCTTGGTGCTGCCGGATCTGAGCGGCGATGAAGACCTGCTCGTGGCTGTACGCCTGTCCACCGTCCCGCTTCTGCTGCCGCGAGGGCGGGCCGAGGCCTGCCGTGACCTGCTGGGCGCTTGGCGTCTTGATGTCGTCCGCGCAGTCCTGTCGCTCGCCGAGGCGGTGCCTGAACGTGTGAGCCTGCCGGGCGCCAAGCTGCCCATCCGCGCGGTGGAGCCGGAGGCCCTGGCCGGCGTGACCGGAGATGTGCGCCTGCTGCTGGCCTGCGGCCTGGATGGCGCCGCGCTGCAGCCGGTGCTGCCGCAGCTGCTGGGTCTCGTCGGAGGGGATCCTGCCGAGGCTGCGGCCTGGCTGGCGGACCGTTGCGGCCCGGAGTGGGAACGGATCGTCGCCTCCTGCAACGGTACCGTGGTATGCGCCCTGGTCGGCGAGGCGCAGTCTCCCGGCCTGCTGGTCGGATTGCCGGTCGGAAACGCAGGCGAGGCGCTGCTGGAGCGCTGGCTGACCAGTGCCCATCCCGAGCCGGACGAGGCCGTCCTGGCCTCGATCCGCGAACAGGTGACCAGCGCCGCCAGCCAGCCCATCCCGGCAGGGACCATCGCTGCGATGCCGCTCTTCGTGCGTCTCGACCGTGGGCGTCTGTGGCTTGCCAGCGCCCCTTCCCTCCTGGCCGGCATCGGCCCCGATGCGCCGGCCTACGCCTGGGAACGGCATTGGCCTGAGACGCCGGGCGCCGGCCTCCTCGCCTGGTGGGATGCCGGCATGTCCGCGCGGGCTGCCGCGCGCCTGGTCGGGGACGGCGCGTTGGCACGGGCGCTGGAACAGGTGCCGTCGCCAGCCGGCTGGCTCGCCTTGCGTCAGGAGGCCGATGGCGTGGTCCTGAGCGGGCGCGCTGCGGCGACCTGCGTCGTCCCGGCGGCGGCCCTGGCGATCACTGGTGCTCCGGCGATGTCGGCCACGTGGCGGGCGGCCGGCGAGTCGGCTGCGCGGACGCGCATGGCGCGCATCCTCGGCCGCTGCCTCAGCTTCCGCAAAGCAACCGGGGACCAGTGGCCGCGCGATATCGAGGATCTGCGTGCCTGGGCCAAGGATCTGACCGATGACGATTTCGCTGCCGCCGGCCGCCCCGACATCCGCCTGCCCTTCCGGTATGTGCCGGCCGCCCCCGGAGCACCGGTCGACCAGCCGGTGCTGGTCGAGGATCCGGCCTGCCGGGACGGCATGGGCAGTCTGGTCGGCTTCGCAGATGGTCACATCGAGTACCGAGCCGGTCCTGCGCATTGGAACGAGGCCAGGAGGTTGCAGGGAAAGCCGGGCATCCGTGAGCACGGCGTTGCCGCCGACGATTGGGCGACGCGTCCTAAGACTTTTTGATGTCGTGACTTGAGTGATGTTCGGCAAAGGATGCGAGCAATGCTGGCCGGGGCTCAAGTCCGCGGCGGGGCAGCCGATGATGTAGGTGGCGCCGGACACTCCGGCCCGCGGCACGGAAGCCGCCCACGGCTCGACCCCATCCAAGGAGGATACCATGAGCCTGCGCATCAATACCAACGTCCAGGCGCTCAACGGGCATCGCCAGATGCTCAAGAACGACATGGCCATCTCCAAGTCGCTGGAGAAGCTGTCGTCCGGCCTGAAGATCAACCGCGCCGCCGACAACGCCGCCGGCCTGATCGTCAGCGAACAGCTGCGCGCCCAGCTGGGTGGCCTCAAGCAGGCCATGGACAATACCGAGCAGGGCATCTCCCTCGTGCAGACCGCGGAAGCCGCGCTGGACGAGATGAACACCCTCCTGTCGAAGGCCAAGAAGCTGGCCCTCAGCTCGATCAGCGACGCGACCACCGACACCACCCAGGCCGGCGCCAACAACACCGAGTTCCAGAACATCCTGGCCTCGCTGTCGCGCATCGCCGCCCAGACCCAGTACGCCCAGCGCGATCTGCTCGCCGGCTTCAGCGGCACGGTGCAGATCGGCGCCTTCTCGGGCCAGACCGTGTCGATCGTCATCAGCTCGGTGAACCTCACCGCCCTGGGCCTCGGCACCGCGTCGGTCTCGACGGCCACCGCCGCCGACACCGCCCTGGGCCTCATCGAGTCGGCGATCAACACCGTGTCGACCCGCCGCGGCAACCTCGGCGCCATTCAGGCCAACACCCTGGAGACCGGCCTGAGCTCGCTGCGCGCGGCCTATGAGAACCTGAAGTCGGCCGAATCGGTGGTCCGCGATGTCGACTTCGCCGAGGAGTCCGCGAACTTCACCCGCAACACCATCCTGGTGCAGTCGGCCACCGCCATGCTGGCGCAGGCCAACCAGCTGCCCCAGAACGTGCTCAAGCTGCTCGGCTGAGCCGCCTGAACAGCTGACCGTACCGGCCTCGGCCGGTGGCGACACGACCCTGGGTACCAGGGTCGTGTCGTTGTTTTTCAGGCCGTCCGCCTGCCTCTCCGCCGCTGCGGTCTGAGGTCGGAGGATCGCGGCGTCGCCGTCGACGACATCTCCGATGTCCGGTGCAAGAAGGGCGTACACAAAGACTTGTGGTCGGCCCGGTGGACCTACAGCCGCTGGTGGTCGGACGCGGCGCAGACTTGGCTCGCCATGTGCGTAAGGGCGGATAGGAGGCATGATGGGCTCCGGCAGCGGACTGCCGGTCGTCCAGCGTGCTGGAGTACACCCCTTACGCCCTCAACGCAGGGCGACCATTCGAGGACGCCCCCATGAGTCTCCGCATCAACACCAACGTCCAGGCGCTCAACGGGCATCGCCAGATGCTCCGCAACGACATGGCCATCTCCAAGTCCTTGGAGAAGCTGTCGTCCGGCCTGAAGATCAACCGCGCCGCCGACAACGCCGCCGGTCTCATCGTCAGCGAACAGCTGCGCGCCCAGCTGGGCGGCCTGAAGCAGGCGATGGACAACGCCGAGCAGGGCATCTCCCTCGTGCAGACCGCGGAAGCCGCGCTCGACGAGATGAACACCCTGCTGACCAAAGCCAAGAAGCTGGCCCTCAGCTCGGTCAGCGACGCGACCACCGACACCACCCAGGCCGCGGCCAACAACACCGAGTTCCAGAACATCCTGGCCTCGCTGTCGCGCATCGCCGCCCAGACCCAGTACGCGCAGCGCGACCTGCTCGGCGGCTTCAGCGGTTCGGTGCAGATCGGCGCCTTCTCGGGCCAGGCCGTCTCGATCGTCATCAGTGCGGTGAACCTCACCGCCCTCGGCATGGCGACCGCGTCGGTCTCGACCGCCACCGCCGCAGAGACCGCCCTCGGCCTCATCGAGTCGGCGATCAACACCGTGTCGACCCGCCGCGGCAACCTCGGTGCCATCCAGGCCAACACCCTGGAGACCGGTCTGAGCTCCCTGCGCGCCGCCTACGAGAACCTGAAGTCGGCGGAATCGGTCGTCCGCGACGTCGACTTCGCCGAGGAGTCGGCGAACTTCACCCGCAACACCATCCTGGTGCAGTCTGCCACCTCCATGCTGGCGCAGGCCAACCAGCTGCCCCAGAACGTGCTCAAGCTGCTCGGCTGACGCATCCGCCACGACCATCCTGGCCGACCGCGAACCCCTCCCCGACCCGGGAGGGGTTCGCTGTTGATGGGCGGTGCGCGCGGCGCCAGGATGCGGCATGGACCTGCCGTGGACGTGGCACAATCCCGAGGATGACGGGCTGCGACTGCCCGAGGCTGCCGGCGCCGAGCCGGAGGTGCCTGCCGACTGGATAGGACGTCAGCTCGCCGGCGCCCTGGCCGAGCGCGCCGCCACCCTCGTGCTCTGGGGCTGGACGGCGCGCGCCCTCGACTGGCTGGAGCGCGAGCCGGCCGCGG
>JAFLCQ010000064.1 GCA_017302815.1 Planctomycetota bacterium | reverse complement strand
CGGTCTCGGCGTGCAGCTCGCCGCAGCGGCGGTGGCGGCCCTCGCCGATGACGGTGCCGCCGCGCACCAGCACGCAGCCGACACCGGGATTGGGCCATGTCATGCCCAGCGACAGCGAGGCCAGGCGCAGGGCGCGGCCCATCCACGCCTGGTCCGTCCGGTCGTCCGGTCGTCCGGTCGTCCGGTCGTCCATGGCCCTAGGCCGTGGTCTCGGGGGCGGAGGCCGCCTTCGGCTTGCGGACCTCGTTCGGGCGGTGGTCGCGGGCGAGGCGGTCCAGCACGCCGTTGACCAGGCGGGCGGTCTTGCCGTCGCTGCCGAACTGCTTCGCCAGCTCGACCGCCTCGTTGATCGCGACCCGCGGCGGGGTCTCGGCGCGATAGAGGATCTCGTAGGCGCCGAGGCGCAGGATGGCGCGGTCGGTGGCGGCGAGGCGGCCGACCGTCCAGTTGTCGAGACGGGCGTCGATGGCGCCGTCGATGGCGGTGCGCTGCTCGCGCACGCCGGCGACCATCTCGTAGGCCAGGGTGGCCGAGCCGGCGGGCATGCCGTCGGCGAGATCGGGCGGCACAGGCAGCTCGCCTTCGGCGTGGCGGCAGAGGTCCCAGCAGTACAGCGACTGCACGGCGACGATGCGCGCCGAACGGCGCAGGTCGGGGGCGGCGGGCTGGGATTCGGGGGTCTTGGTCATGGCCTCTTCCAAAGAGCGGGCGGACGGCGGGATCAGAGCTGTTCGAGCAGTCCGACCATCTCGAGGGCCGCCATCGCGGCGTCGGCGCCCTTGTTGCCGGCCTTGAGCCCGGCGCGGGCCAGGGCCTGGTCGGTGGTGTCGCAGGTCAGCACGCCGTTGAGGACCGGCACACCGGTCTCCATCATGGCCATGGCCATGCCCTTGGCGTTCTCGCCGGCGACATAGTCGAAGTGCGGGGTCTCGCCGCGGATGACGCAGCCGAGGCCGATGACCGCGTCGTAGGACTTCGACTTGGCCAGGCGCTGCACCACCAGCGGCAGCTCCCAGGCGCCGGGCGTGCGCACGATGGTGATGGCGTCGGCGGCCACCCCGTGGCGGGTCAGGGCGTCCAGCGCCCCGGCGATGAGGCTCTCGACGATGTGGCCGTTGAAGCGGGCGGCGGCGATGGCGATGCGGACGCCGTCGCCGGCGAGCTGACCTTCGATGATGCGGGGCATCGCGGCACGATACGGCCGCCGCCGGGGGCGCCAGCGGCGAGGCGCCGGTCGGCGGCGCACCAGGACATCGCCCGGATCAGGCCGGACGCATGGTCGGGAAGAGGATCACGTCCCTGATGTTCGTCCGCCCGGTGAACAGCATGGTCAGGCGGTCGATGCCGATGCCCTGGCCGCCGCAGGCGGGCAGGCCGTGGTCCAGGGCGGTGCAGTAGTCCTCGTCGATCTTGCCGTCGACGATGCCCGCCTCCTTGTCCTTGGCCGCGGTCGCCTCGGCGACCTGCTCGCCGAAGCGCTGCCGCTGGATGTCGGGGTCGTTCAGCTCGGTGTAGGCGTTGCCGACCTCCATCTTGGCCATGAACAGCTCGAAGCGCAGGGTCTTCGCCGGATCCTGCGGGTGCGCCTTGCACAGCGGGGTCAGCCAGGTCGGCTGGTCGGTGATGAAGGTCGGCTCGACCAGGTGCGGCTCGACCAGGTGCTCCCACACCTCGTTGGCCATGCGGTCGTAGGTAGCGAAGTCGGCTGGATCGCGGCCCATCTTCCGGCACACCGCCTCGACCCCGGCCTTGTCGTCGTAGGACACGCCGCCCAGGACCTGCATCGCCTCATGGTAGGAGAAGCGGCGGAAGGGCTTGTCGAGGTCGAAGGCCATGCCGCCGTAGCTCAGCTTGCGCGTGCCCAGCACCCTGTCGGCGAGGCTGCGGAAGAGCTCTTCCGAAAGGTCCATGAGGTGGCGGTGGTCGGCATAGGCCATGTACCACTCGATCATGGTGAATTCGGGATTGTGGCGCGGGCTGATGCCCTCGTTGCGGAAGCTGCGGTTGACCTCGAACACGCGTTCCAGGCCGCCGACCAGCAGGCGCTTGAGGTAGAGCTCGGGCGCGATGCGCAGGTAGAGGTCGATGTCGAGCGCGTTGTGGTGGGTGACGAAGGGACGCGCCGAGGCGCCGCCGGGGATCGGCTGCATCATCGGGGTCTCGACCTCGAGGAAGTTCCGGTCCATGAAGAAGCGGCGGATCTCGGCCACCAGCCGGCTGCGGGTGACGAAGACGTCCAGCGAGGCGTCGCTCTGCATCAGGTCGAGGTAGCGCTGGCGGCTGCGCACCTCCTCGGACAGGTCGCCGGCGTCGGCGCCGGCCTGGTGCGGCGGCGGCAGCATGGCCTTGCCCAGGACGGTGAGGCTGCTCACGAACAGCGAGATCTCGCCGCGACGGGTGCGGCCGACCCGACCCTCGACGCCGACCCAGTCGGCGAGGTCGAGCGACTCGACCACCTTCCAGCCCGCCTCGCCGACCGTCTTGAGGTCGATGAACAGCTGGATCCCGCGCTCCTTCTTGGCCTCGGCGCCGTCGATCTCGGCGCGGCCGGCCAGGGTCTGCTGGCGGTAGGCGTCGGCACGCGAGCGGTCGTAGAGGGTGGCGAAGACCAGCTTGCCGGAGTTGCGCAGGTTGCCGATGCGGCCGGCCAGGCGGACGACGTCCGACGGCGGGCTGTCCGGGGCCGGGCCGGCGAGGGCGCGGGCGGCGACGCAGCTGTGGGTCGCGTCATAGCGGCTGCCGTAGGGGTCCAGGCCCAGGCCGCGCAGCTTCTGGGCGTTGGCGGAGCGGGCGGCGCGGTACTCGTTCTGGTCGGTCGGGGCGGGCTGCGTCATGGGGCGTCGTAGGGTAGGTGCCGCGCCCCGGCGGCAATCGGCAGTGCCTTGCCTGGGCGGGGCGACCTTGGAGGCTCCCCGGCGTGACCGACCCCCGCTCCAAGGAGATCGTCGACGGGCTGGCCGAGGCCGCTCCGACCGAGGCCGACCGCCGCGCCTCGCAGGTGATGGTCGACGCCCTGCGCGCCCACCGCGAGCAGGCCTCGGGGTCCGCCGCGGTGCCGCTCAGCGATCCGCAGCTGTCATCGAAGGTCATGGCCGAGGCGCGCAGCCGCAGCCAGGAGATCCGCGATGCCGCCGCGCAGCGCCGCGAGCAGCCGGTGCCCTGGTGGCTGTGGCTGGCCTGGCTGGCGGCCATCGGCCTCTTCGCCGCCGGCTGGTTCTGGTTGAGGTAGCGATGCGGCAGTACCACGATCTCCTCAAGCGCATCCTCGCCGAGGGTGCCGTCCGCGGCGACCGCACCGGCACCGGCACCATCGGCGTGTTCGGCCACCAGATGCGCTTCGATCTCGGCGCCGGCTTCCCGCTGGTGACGACCAAGAAGCTGCACCTCAAGTCGATCATCTGGGAGCTGGCCTGGTTCCTCCAGGGCCGCACCGACAACCAGTGGCTGGTCGACCACGGGGTGACGATCTGGAACGAGTGGGCGACCCCCGAGCAGTGCGCGCGCTTCGGCCGCGGCCCTGGCGACCTGGGGCCGGTCTACGGCCACCAGTGGCGCAACTTCGGCGCGACGAAGCTGCCCGACGGCACCTTCGCCAAGGACGGCGTCGACCAGATCGCCTGGGTCCTGGCCGAGATCCGCCGCAACCCCAACAGCCGCCGGCTGCTGGTGACGGGCTGGAACCCCGCCGAGCAGGACACCGTCGCCCTGCCCCCCTGCCACACCTTCTTCCAGTTCTACGTCCAGGACGGGAAGCTGTCGTGCCAGCTCTACCAGCGCTCGGCCGACACCTTCCTGGGCGTGCCGTTCAACATCGCCAGCTACGCCCTGCTGACCCACCTGGTGGCGCAGGTGTGCGGCCTGGGCGTGGGCGACTTCGTCCACACCCTCGGCGACGCCCACATCTACAGCAACCACCTCGAGCAGGTGCGCCTGCAGCTGTCGCGCGAACCGCGCCCGCTGCCCACCCTGCGCCTCAACCCCGAGCTGAAGGACCTCTTCGCCTTCCGCTTCGAGGACGTGACCATCGAGGGCTACGACCCGCACCCGGGGATCAAGGCGCCGGTCGCGGTGTAGCGTCCGGATGCGGATGCTCAGCTGAACCACGCCGCGTCAGCGCGGTCAGGGGTACGACGCGGGCAGCGTCGCCCTGCCCTTGTGGTAGAGCCAGCGCTGATAGATGACGTGGGTGTCGCGCAGCGATCCGGCGCCAGGCGCGGCGAACTCGTAGCTGCCGTCCGGATCCACCGCCAGCACCGTCTCCAGGGTGGCGCGCGATACCGGCTTGCGCAGGTAGTTGTCGTACAGCTCGCCGCGGGTCCACACCCGGAAGAAGCGGCTGTAGCCGACCCGGAAGGTGCCGGTAAGGCAGAACCAGTTGTCGGTAGCCGTGCTCAGCGCCGGCCCGTAGCCGGCGGTGGCGGCGGCGTTGCCGGCCGGATAGGCCGAGCATTCCGCCCTGCCATCGCCATTGAAGTCCATGGGGCGGAAGTCGGTGTGGTATTGCGGGCTCGCGCCGAAGAAGCTGACCCGGAAGTCGTTGAGGACCAGCTCCATGGCGCGTGAACGCTGGAGCACGTAGTCCGCCTTGTCCGGGATCAGCGCGTACTGCGCATCCGGAACGTTCAGCGTCAGCTTGTAGCGGTTGCCGGTGCCATTCCTGGCCGGATAGGTCTCGGTGGAATGGCTGAGCGAATAGATGTTCTCGTCGATCGTGCAGCGGCGATAGACCTGGTTCCAGCCGTTGGAGTCGGCGGTGTAAGTGAACGCGCCCTGCGACGGTGGCGCCGCCGTGCCCGGAGCGGTCGGGATCTCGCCGAGCTGGCGCAGGAAGGCGTAGTCCAGGTCGCGGATCGACATGTGGCTGCCGGGCAGGAACTCGCTGCCGTTGCTGCCGTTGCCGTCGTCGGGGAAGGCCGTCGCGCCGCCGGCGCACACCTCATCCGGCACCACCTTCCACTGCGCCCGCATCACCGCCACCGCCTGGGCGGCGGCGCGGACGACATCCCACCAGTAGCTGTTGACGAACTTGTAGACCGTCGGATCGAGGTTCTTGGTGTACTGGTTCTTCTGGTTCCCGCTGGGATCGGCGTCGTAGGAGGCGTCTCCAGGCGAATAGTTCGTCGATGTCCAGCCGGCGGGAGGCGTGGTCTTCCAGCCGTTGTCCGCCCTGGTGCCGCTGAGGGCGCCGCCGTAGTTGATCTGGAACGGAGCCGCGGTGTAGGGGCAGCTCGGCATGGGGAGCGCGCTGGTATTGATCAGTTCGCCCATGTCATCCTCGCCCTCCAGCCGCAGCGCCGGGGCGACCGCGATGTGGTCGTAGACGCCGGTCATGTAGGCGCCGGGATAGCGCTTGGCCGGCTGGTACTGCGCGGCGTCGTAGCCGGGGCTGCCAGGGTAGGCCAGCTTGGGATCCGGGCGCTGGAAGTTCGGCGTCACCCCGTCGACGGTCGGCGGATCGTACGCGGCGAAGGCCTTCGACACCACGGCGATCTGCAGATCGCGCGTGCCCACCGAGACCGAGACCTGGTCCCCGGGCGCCAGCGGATTGGTCACGATGACGCCGCTGTAGCCGGGCGCGCCGCCGACCTTCTTGGTGCCGAGATAGTTGTAGAACGACTCGCTGGTGTACTTGAGCGTCTTCACGTAGGCGGGCAGGTAGGCGGTCAGCATGCCGTGGATGACCTTCGGCGGCGCGGTCATCATGTTGACGCACCACGGCGTCTCGACCGGACCGACATGGGTCTTGAAGCCCCACTGGTAGGCGTTGCGCGCGACGTTGTTGGCGGGCAGCCACAGCGGATGCGCATCCTCCGCCACCTGCGCCCGGCCGAAGGGCGTGAAGCAGAAGTTGAAGAAGGTGGTGGTGACGCCCTCCCAGCCGATGCTGTAGCCCTCCCAGGCCTTGGTCACCGACAGCGGGCTGAACTGCGGCCCGACGAGGTTGTGGCCGGTGGCGCCGCCGACCTTGCCGTAGTAGTCGGCCTTGATCTCGGCCATGCCCATGGGCTGGGCCGCTCCCATCAGGGTGTTGGTATAGAGTTCCAGGGCCGGCGTGGTGTTGACGTTGACGTTCCAGGCCCCGCCGGGAGTCGATTCGTAGGCGGCGAAGAACTCCGGCGTCATGTCGTTCGGGCTGAAGGGATGCCGGCCGCGGAACATGTGCGAGAAGGTCACCGGCACGGCGTAGGTCGATGGGGCGGAGGCGACCGCCTTGGCGAAGTTGCCGGTCATGCCGCGGCCGAGGAACACGTGCTCGGCGCGCATGCCCCAGATGTTGCCACGGATGTCGCCAAGGATGGCCGAGACGAGGTTGGCATAGGCATGCCGGTGGCGGTTGACGGCCTGCCGCTGCTTCTCCTGGCGCGACATGCCGGTGGTGTCGGCGGGGTCGGGATAGGCCGCGGGAGTCCCGCTGTAGGTGCCGGCGACCTGGTTCAGCTCGATCGACCACAGCTGCCGGTAGTCGTAGTCCGGCAGGGGATTCGCCAGGATCATGCCCTCGAGATCGTCGACCGTGTTGGCGAAGCGGGTGCGGTAGCGGGCATTGCGGCGATCGGCCCGCGCATCGCCGGTGTCGTAGGGGCGCAGCGAGGCGTCGTAGAAGCCCTCGACCGCATGGGTGGCGACGGCGCCGAGATCGGTGAAGCGGATCGGGGCCGACACCGGATCGCTGTGGAAGCACGGCTCCATCCACTTGCCGCGGCCGAACGCGTACTGGTAGCCCTTGGTGTAGCCCTCGCGCCTGAACTGGTACGCGTTGTTCCAGCCGCAGTACGGATCCTGCAAGGCGTCCTCCTCGCGGACGTCATCCTCATCCTCAGGGGCGTTGCGGTCGAACTTGCTGAAGGGCCGCACCGCCCGCGCCCAGCCGCTGTCCAGGTGCGTCGACTTGAGGACGTCGGCGCCGATGGTCGTGCCGTTGGCGAAGTCGTCGCAGATCAGCTTCAGCGCCATGTCGCGGCCCTGCTCGGCGACATTCATCGCCAGGCCGGCCTTGCGCGAGAGCAGGGACGAATCGATGTCGGCCCTGGCGCTGCGCACGAAGAGGTAGGCGATGCCCAGCATGCTGATGGCGATGGCCATCGAGACCAGGAAGATGGATCCGCGGCGCGTTTTGGCGCCATGCGCGAGCGGATTCATGGGCGGACCCCCGGCCAGGAGAAGGAGAATGAGAACGGCGTGCTGAAGCCGCTCTGGACATCCAGCAGCGCGAAGGAGACGCGGATGATCTGCGGCCGGCCGACCCAGGGCTCCTTGGATTCCAGCACGGTGTCCTGCGGCGCTCCGGCGACGGTGCGGCCGGGCGGGACGTAGAGGATGTCGGGGCGCGCGTCCATGGTCACGCCGTCCCAGAACACCTCCTTGGACCCGCCGGACACCACCGCATCGGTCACGATCGGCGTCACCCCGGTATCGTAGGCTACGATCTGCATGGAGAATTCCGAAACGCGGTCGTTGATGGCGACCAGGTTGCGGGTCAGGTCGGTGAGGTTGCCGAAATCGCTGGCCGACCGCACCCCGGTGCTCTTGTGGCGGATGCCCCAGGCCACCAGGGTGTCCAGCACCTCGACGTTGCGCACGCTGAGATTGGTCATGGCGCTGATCCTGGGATACAGCCAGTCGCGGTCGGGAGGCGAGATGCCGGTGAGATCGCCCTCGGTGACGCGCTCGAGGAAGGAGCGCATCGGCTGCGCCATGTAGCGCATCGACATGTTGGCGTTGTCGTTGGTCCCGGTGCCCCAGGCCACTCCCGGCGACGCCCCGCGGGTCGGGAAGGAGCTCTGGGCGATGGCCAGCGCCCCCGGCCGCTCGACCAGCTTGCCGGTGGCGGCATCCAGGCCGGGCTTGGGCTTGGACCAGCGCACCGCCCGCCACAGGACATCCGGTCCGGCGCCGACGCCGATCCTGAAGTCCTGCGCGTCGACGATCGAACCGCCGAAGATGAGGGTGATGCGGCCGTCATGCGGATCCGGATCCGCCGCCGCCGTCGGCGCCTCGACCTTGAGGTAGGCCGAGCAGGACGGCTGCACGCCGCTGAAGCCGGCGTACAGGCGTTCGTAGACGAAGCGCGCGCTGTTGTGCAGCTCGACCCTGACGCGTGCCCGGGAGGTGAACTCCAGGGTCTGGCGGAAGCCGGCCCAGGCCATGGCGATCAGCGCCATGCCGATGGTGACGCTGACCAGGAGCTCGATGAGGGTGAAGGCGCGACGCTGGCTCATCGCGAGACCTCGTAGCGCACCAGGCGGGCGACCTCGCGCCCTCCCTGCACCTCGAAGACGTTCACCATCACGCGACGGTCCTGGATGCCGCTGCCGCCGGCGGCAGGACCGGGATCGACGATGGTCCGCCGCACATAATAGCCGTTGAGATACCCCTCGGCGCCACCCACCCCGTCCGTGGTCCAGTTCAGCGCGTCCATGGGCGCCTGATCGACCGCGACGCTGGCGGCGGTGCACCAGGCGGTCGCCTCGGCCTGGGCCCGTCCGGCCAGCTTGGATCCGTAGATCACGATGGCGATGGCGGCGATGAACGCCGAGGCGAGGACGAGGAGGGTCGCCAGCACCTCGAGGGCGGTGAAACCGCGCCGGTTCCAGCTCATTCTATCCACCATTTCTGGTTGCTGAGCATGTCGGCGGTCACGAAGTCGGTGACCGGCCGGCCGGCCGGGGTCTGCAGCGAGCCGCACACCCCGGTAGGACGGTAGAAGCCGTTGGTCTTGCTGTGCCAGGTGCCGTTCGCCCGGATGGCGGTCGGCGCGGTGATGTCGGTCAGCGGATCGGCCCCCTGCTGGCCGTTGTACCAGAAGCCCTTGCCCCAGACGTCGCCCGGCCCGGCCTTGCTGGCGTCGGACGGATCCTTCGCGAGCGACAGGAAGGTCGTGCCGGGATTCGGCTTGCGCCGTACCGGGATGACCCGCACCTCGCCGGACTGGGCGATGTAGACGCGGAACATCGGGAACAGGGTCGCCAGGGCCGCCTCGGCGCTGGGGAAGGAGTCGCTGTCGACCTCCATGTCCGGCGCCAGGGTGATGAAATAGCCGCCGGTGCGCTCGACGTAATGGTCGTTCTCGAAGTAGAGGCTGTTGCGTCCCTGCCCGGAGTACCAGTCGTCCATCAGGTGGCACATGTCGCCCATGGCGATCTCATGCAGGCGGTTGGGGAAGCTGAGGGTCCATGGCGCGGTCGCATAGTCATAGCGATAGTATTTGAAGGGCGGCCAGTTGTTGTCGCCGGCGACGTATCCGTTCGGCACCTTGCCGTATTCGTGGCGCAGCTTGCCCCAGCGCTGGAACTCCACCCGGCCATCGGGGTAGAACAGGATGCAGGAGTCGAGCCACTGGGCGTTCACCAGCGGCCGCACCTCGCCCGCCGACCACAGGCGGTACTTGGCCCCGCTGTCGGCGTCGGTTCCCGACCAGCGGTACCACAGATCGTTGTTGGTGTCGTCGAAGACGTCGCGGTCGCTCGGCTGGGTGCAGCCGCTGATCGCCCCGTCGTTGCCCTCGTAGAAGAAGCCCGAGAAGCTGACCAGGTCGCCCGCGGTGTTGGTCCGGCCCGGGGCCAGGGGCCAGTCCCAGTCGTTCTTGCCGTCCGAGCGGGGGAAGCCGTAGCGCGCCTGGCGGAAATCGCGGAAGGCGTTGTCGTAGCCGCCCCAGGGGAACAGCCGCTTGTACTGCGGATCCCAGAAGCCGAACCACGGCCGCGGATAGGTGTAGGGGAAGCGGACGGCGTAGTTGTCCAGCGGCGAGAAGGCGTTGCCGTTGTCGACGTCGCCGAGGGCGAGGAACCTCACCCTGCCCTTCTCCAGCGTCTTGCGCTCGCCGACGAAGCAGCTGCGCACCTCGTCGAGGAAGGGACGCAGGGCCTTCTCCTTGGTGCCATCCGGGGTCGAGTAGTTGTTCCACTGGTCGGGCACGCCACGCGAGACCCATGGCAGCGCCGGATAGGAGGTGTTCTTGCTCTTCAGCGATGGCCCCAGCACCTGGTACCAATGTCCGCCATCCTTGTTGTTGAGGACGCGTCCGCTGGTGCCCTTGCCGTTGGCGAGATTGAAGGTGAGGCCCCAGATCGCACCCGACTCCATCGCCTGAGCGCGGGTGCGCCGCACGGTGGCGGCCAGCTCGTGCGCCGCCCCTTCGACCAGGGCGCGGCGGTCGTCGCGGCGGCTCACGCCCATCGTCATGCCGAGGACGGCGGCGATGATGCCCAGCACCACCAGGAGTTCGATGATGGTGAAGCCGCGGGTCATGGCTGGAGGTTCCTGTCGTACACCGTCGCCGCCACGTTGTCCTTGTTCATGCCGTGCGAGCGCTGTCCGCACAGCCTGCCATCCTCGCCGGCCGACCACAGCTCGGGAGCGAATTCGAGTCCAGGAGCGGTGAAGTAGCGGCGGTCGGAGGCGGCGGGATCCGCCGGCAGCGCATAGTCGGTGCCGTTGTGGTGCCGCACGTCCAGACGATCCCGCGAGCGCCGGCCCTCGGCATCGAGTCCGTAGTCGGCTTCGCGCAGGCCCTGGTTGGTGCCCTGGCCACCGATGTTCGCCCAGGAATTGGTCGTCGCCACGCCGGGCAGGACGGGGCAGATGTAGACCAGCGCGCGCCCGTAGGCGTCGAGGATGTCGTCGCCCGAGATGTAGCGCTTCTCCATCTCGCCCGCGAGGTAGTTCGAGCGCCAGCCCTTCGACTTCGGGCTGGAGATCAGCGGCGTCCCCGAGAGGTCGCGCCCGGTCCGCTTGCCGCCCGGGAAATCGGCGGGATAGGTGCCGGTGGGATCCCAGACCGTCGGCGCCTTCCAGCCCGGCACCTCGACATGGCCGGCCAGCACCGCCAGCCGGAAGCGCTCGCCGGCGATGCGGTTGAGGTACATGGCGCTGCCGATGGCGTTGTCGATGCCGTTGATCGATGTCCTGGAGATCTCCAGCCGCTTGGTGGCCGGATTCCACTGCGTCCAGCCACGGGGCACGACGTCGGCCTTCTTGAAGGCCGTGGTCGGGATGGGGTTGTACGACTCGTCGGCGGCGTAGTGGGGGTTCGCCGCCTTCTTGACGTTGTAGGTGAAGCAGGCGTCGATCGCGGTGATGTCGTCGTTCAGGTCGACGCGGCCCTGATCGTCGAGGTCGCGGCCGAGATGCAGATGCAGCCGGTTGCCGCGCCCCGGTACGAGGTCGTCGCCCTCTCCGGCTGCCGCGGCCTCGGCCTGGAACGGGTTGACCCTGACCTCGGCCTTGAACAGGCCGAGGGCCGTCTCGACCTTGCGCAGGATCGCCTGCGTGCTGGCCTTGCGCGCCCCCTTCGACGCCATCGTCACCATCGGCATCGCCATGCCGGCGAGGATCGCCACGATCGAGACCGCTATGAGCAGCTCGACCAGGGTCATGGCCGCAGCGGCCGGGCGATGCATCAGGGCGTCTCCGCGACGTAGATCCAGCCGCGTCCATCGTCGCTGTCGTCATTGCCGCGCGAATACACGTAGGCGTAGGGCCGATCGCCACGCGGATTCCAGTCCGCCAGCGCCGCCGGCTTCACCGGCGGCCCGAGGTCGACCGGCGGCGTCGTCTTGACCGGCACCGGATCGGGATCGATGCGGCCGACCTGCCAGTCGTCCAGCTGGTAGCGCATGCGGTGGCCCCAGGCATCGCGCATGAAGCGCAGACCCGATGCGTCAGCCGGCTCCATGAGGTTCCACTGCGGCAGGTATCCGGCCCGCTCCTCGAGCAGGTTGAGGGCCTGCGGCGCCCCCGACGTGGCATAGGCGACCATGCGGTCGCTGCGCTCATCGGGGAACATGTGCCGGCGATCGCTCTGCGCATACTCGCGCATGGCGACATGCAGCATCTGCACCAGGGAGGTGGTCTGGGTCTTGCGGGCCGACGAGCGCATGGTCGAGACGCCGGCCATCACCAGGGCCGCGAGGATGGCGACGATGGAGATCGTCACCAGCAGTTCGATCAGGGAGAAGCCCCGTCGCGCGACAGCGTGATGTGCGGCTGGCATGCGCATGCTCGCTCCGGGAGCCGACGAGCTTAGGCGATTACCGGTCCCGGGCACGCACCTGGATCTCAAATCCGTTGAATGTCGTCCGGTCCCAGGCGCGGGAAGCATAGCCCAATCATGGCAGCCGGCGCTGCCACCTCAATCCCGCAGCGAAGGGCTCAGCAGGACAGGATGACCGGCGCATCCGGCGGGGCGGACAGGGCGACGACGGCGTAGCGCGAGCGCTCGACCGTCTCCAGGCGCAGCGGCAGGCGGCCGCCGGACGACACGGCGGAGGCCGGGCGCCATCCGCGCGGCAGCAGCACCCGCAGCTCGGCCCGGGTGAACGAGCCGGTGGCGTCGACGATGATGCGCCGGCGACGGCGATCGATGCGCATCTCGTAGGCGCAGTAGCCGTCGCTGGCCGGGTAGTGCACGCAGGCCGCGGCGCGACCGGCCTCGGTGGCGGCCCAGCGCGGCGAGATGCGGGCGGCGGCGAAGGCGCGGTCGACGTCCTCGATGCCGGCCAGGCCCTCGACCAGGGCGTGGTGGACGGCGCCCTGCGACCACACGTCGGGCAGGCCGAAGGAGCGGATCCCCTGCGCGAAGCGGGCCGGCCCGTCGCCCACGGTCAGCGCGGCGACCATCAGGCGGACGCCCGCGGCGGCTTCGAGGCGGATCGCCGACACCACGGCGTCCGGCCGCGGGTTGGTGAAGCCGGAGAGGTAGAGGCCCACGTCGCGCACGCACGGGTTGGGGCCGCGCCAGCACACCCGGCCGACATTGGCCGGGGCGCGCTCGCCGGCCAGCGGCTGCGGAT
The DNA here is from genome assembly GCA_017302815.1 of Planctomycetota bacterium. Classification (GTDB taxonomy): domain Bacteria; phylum Planctomycetota; class UBA11346; order UBA11346; family UBA11346; genus UBA11346. The sequence continues at coordinate 182 of JAFLCQ010000064.1, read as the reverse complement.
TCCACCAGTTCGCCAGCTCGCGGCCGGCGACGAGCGGGAATGCGTGCTCGCTGCCGTCGGCGTAGACCAGGACGTAGCGGCCGGCGGTGCCGGCGGCGGATCCGGCCAGCGCATGCATGGCGTAGAGGCAGCCGAGCCGGGCGTCCCACGGCACCGTCACCGCCGCCGGATGCGCTCCGCCC
>JAFLCQ010000063.1 GCA_017302815.1 Planctomycetota bacterium | reverse complement strand
CTGCCAGTCGGCATCCGCCGGCGCCAGGCCGAGATCGGCGAGGTAGCCGGGCCAGCGCTCCAGTCCGGCGCTGCACAGGCGCCACAGCGGGGTTGGCGACTCGGCCTCGTGGTGGGGGGCGAGCATGCCGGCAGCGGCCCAGCTCGCCTCGCGCGGCTCGGCGCTGACATCGAACAGCGCCACGCGATGCCCGGCCTGGGCCAGGCGCCAGGCGCAGGAGAGGCCGATCAGACCGGCGCCGATGACCGAGATGCGAGACATGCCGGGGCTTAGCGGCGCATCAGGTCGGAGGAAGGGACGTAGGGGTGGAGGAGCTACACGGCGGACCGTCCCGTGCCTGCCGTCCGCAGCGGTGATGCTTACATAACAATTTATACATAAGGCACTTGAATGTATCGTGTACAGAATCGGCGAAGGCGCCGGGTAGTGCACAGGCCGCATGCGTCACGCCATCAGGATTGTGCCCCGATCGGCCGTCCGGTTGATCCCGGCCATCAGCTCCGCCGCGACGCCGGTGGATCATCGCGAGAGGTGACGCATGCCCCGACCGACCGCCTTCATCTCCCTCCTGCTCGGCCTTCTCGTGGTCGCTGGCACCGGGGTGTGGTTGTGGCGTGTGAACACGGTCGAGCCGATGGCCTCGTTCCGCGACTTCCCCTGGACCTACATCACCGAGGCGGCGATGGGCACGGACGAGAACCGGGTGATCATCGATCGTGGCCACATCAACGGTCCGACGTCGGTGATCGATGCCGCCAGCGGTCAGACGGCCTGGCCGGCGTACATCCATCCCGACCCCGCGGTGGTGCCGCTGGTCGCCGGCAAGCCACTGATCTTTCCGCTCATGCCCAACGGCAACGGCATGCGCTCGCCGGTGCTCGCTCCGCTCGGGCGCCCCCTCAACCAGCGGGAGATCGAGACGGTGGAACGCTATCTCACGCCGGAGGGCCGCGATCGCATGGACGCCTTCCGCAAGGAGATGTCGCGATGACCCGCCAAACCGGCTTCACCCTGATCGAACTGCTGGTCGTCATCTCCATCATTGCCATCCTGGCGGCGATGCTGCTGCCGGCGATCTCGCTGGTGCGCAGGGCGGCGCAGGCCTCCTCCTGTGCCTCGAACCAGCGCCAGATCACCCTTGCGGTGCTCGCGTACGCCGATGAGCAGACCGGCATGCTGCCATATGCGAACGGGCCGACGGCGTCGGCCGCCGGCAACCTGCCGTACTGCGTCTACGATCGTCTCGGACAGTATCTCCAGATCGACGCGGACTCGATCCCGTGGAACGCGGCGACCAGCAGTTCCGACATCCGGATGATGGCAGGCCTGTGGAAGGTGCTGCGCTGTCCGGGCGATCAGCGCTATCCGGGCGCGATCTCCTTCGGACTCAACAGCCGGTTCTGCTGCGACAACGCCGATCTCACGGGTGGGGTTCCGACCTATCCCCCCCGTCCGATCAGCCGGATCGGCAAGACCAGCAGCTCCGCCGTCATCGCCGACATCGCCGCCGGCCCCACCTGGGCCGGCTTCTGGAGCACTCCCGTGATGATCTTCGGCAACAATGTCGACATCGACGCTCCTGCCAGCTGGACGGTCGGCTATCCCTATTATCAGCCCTTCCTGGTGGTGCCCCGCCACCTCAAAGGCTGCAATCTCGGCTTCCTGGACGGACATGTGCGCCGGTCCCCGAACATCGCCCTTGAGGATCAGGCGAAGACCATCGTGTTGCGCTGACCTGGGGGGCATGGCATCCGTCGTCGCCACGGCATGATCCCGCCATGCCCACGCTGGTCTGGCTGATCGATGACGCCGAATCCAACCACCGCGCCGCCGCCGCGACCATCGCGCAGTTGCCAGGCTTCGAGCTGGAGGGCTTCATCGACGGCGAGGACGCCCTCGCCGCCTACGCGCAGCGCGCCGCCCACGAGCCGCAGACCCTGCCGCGCATCGTGCTGATGGACTATTACATGGGCGGGCTGCGCGGCGACGAGGTCACCGAGCGCATGCGCGCCATCCACGCCATCGCCTTCAGCCCCGTGATTGTCGGCTATTCCTCGGTCGCATCCGGCAGCCGCAGCATCGTCGAAGCCGGCGGCGACACCGTGGTGCGCAAGCGCATCGCCCACGACGGCACCAACCCCGACCTGCGCGTGTATCTGGAAGGCTTCCTGGGCATTGCCGGGCGCTGACGGGGCGCAGGCTGGCCGGGCCATGCCCGACCAGCCCACCGCCCTCGCCGCCGCCGAACTCGACTCGATCCAGGTGCGCGGCGCCGCCGAGCACAACCTCAAGCACGTCGACCTCGATGTGCCCAAGCGCCGGCTGGTGGTGTTCACCGGGCCCAGCGGCTCGGGCAAGAGCTCGATGGCCTTCGACACCATCTACGCCGAGGGCCAGCGCCGCTACGTCGAGTCGCTGTCGGCCTACGCCCGGCAGTTCCTCGGCCAGCTGGAGAAGCCGAAGTACGAGACCATCCGCGGCCTCGCCCCGACCATCGCCATCGAGCAGAAGTCGTCGGCGCGCAACCCGCGCTCGACGGTCGGCACCATCACCGAGGTGCACGACTACCTGCGCGTGCTGTGGGCGCGCATCGGCGTGCAGCACTGCCATCAATGCGGACGCCAGGTCGGCCGGCGCAGCGCCGACGAGATCGTCGAGGGCGTGCTGAAGCGCGGCGACGGCAGCCGCATCCTGCTGCTGGCGCCCAAGATCGGCGATCGCAAGGGCGAGCACCAGGACGTTCTCGACAAGGCCAAGAAGGGCGGCTTCACCCGGGTGCGCGTCGATGGCAAGGAGCACATGCTCGACCAGCCGATCCCGCTCAACAAGAAGGTGAAGCACCGCATCGAGATCGTCGTCGACCGCCTGGTGCTGAAGTCCGACATCCGCTCGCGCCTGGCCGACTCGGTGGAGACCGCGCTGCGCGAGGGCGAGGGCAAGATGCTGATCGCCGACGCCGACGGCAAGGCCGCCGACGAGTTCTTCTCCGAGCACAACTACTGCCACCACTGCGATCTCAGCTTTCCCGACCTCGAACCGAACTCGTTCTCGTTCAACACGCCGCTGGGCGCCTGCCCGGCCTGCAATGGCCTTGGCGCCAAGAGCGAGGTCGACCTCGACAAGCTGATCAGCCCGGACCTCTCGATCGACGACGGCGCCATCGCCTGCTGGGGCGCGCTGGGCGACGAGGATCGCACCGCCTGGCACGTCGAGTACCGCCGCAACGTGCTGGAGAAGCTGAAGGTCCCCCTCGACAAGCCGTGGAAGAAGCTGAACGACAGGCAGCGCCAGCTGGTGCTGCATGGCACCGACGAGCGGGTGAAGGTCGACTGGGAGACCAAGAACAGCAGCGGCACCTTCAATACCAAGTTCGACGGCGTCATCCCCTGGCTGAACCGCACCCAGACCGAGACCGACAGCGAGTGGCGGCGCGAGCAGCTGGCGCAGTATTTCACCGAGCATCCCTGCCAGGCTTGCGGCGGCGGGCGCATGAAGCCGGAGAGCGCGGCGGTGGCGATCGAAGGGCGCACCCTGCCCGAGGTCTGCCACCTCACCATCGAACAGGCGCACGCTTTCTTCGCCGGCTTGAAGCTGACCGGCGGCCGCGCCCAGGTCGCGGCCGGGGTGCTGAAGGAGGTGCAGGCGCGCCTGGGCTTCCTGCTCAACGTCGGCCTGGAGTACCTCACCCTGGACCGCAGCGGCCCGACCCTGTCGGGCGGCGAGGCGCAGCGCATCCGCCTCGCCAGCCAGATCGGCTCCGAGCTGACCGGCGTGCTCTACGTCCTCGACGAGCCGTCGATCGGCCTGCATCAGCGCGACAACGAGCGCCTGATCGCCACCATGCGGCGGCTGCGCGACCTCGGCAACACGGTCGTGGTGGTCGAGCACGACGAGGACACCATCCGCGCCGCCGACCACGTCGTCGATTTCGGACCGGGCGCCGGCGTGCATGGCGGCAAGGTGGTCTACGCCGGTCCGGTGGCGGGGGTCACCGCGGTCGAGGGATCGATCACCGGCGACTACCTCGCCGGGCGGCGCAGCATCGCCGTGCCGGCGATCCGCCGGCCGGGCAACGGCCAGCGCCTGACCGTCACCGGCTGCAAGGCCAACAACCTGCGCGGGATCGACGTGGCGGTGCCGCTGGGCACCTTCACCTGCATCACCGGCGTCAGCGGCGCCGGCAAGTCCAGCTTCCTCAACCACATCCTCTATCCCGCCCTGGCCAACCACTTCAACGACGCCAGCGAGGAGGTCGGCGAGCACGGCCGCATCGACGGCCTGCAGCACATCGACAAGGTCATCCGCATCGACCAGCAGCCGATCGGGCGGACGCCGCGCTCGAATCCGGCGACCTACACCAAGGTGTGGGACCACGTGCGCAACGTCTTCGCCTCGATGCGCGAGTCGAAATTGTACGGCTACACGCCGTCGCGCTTCAGCTTCAACGTCAAGGGCGGGCGCTGCGAGGCCTGCGAGGGCGACGGGGTGAAGAAGGTCGAGATGCACTTCCTCGCCGACGTCTACGTGCCGTGCGAGGTGTGCCACGGCCGCCGCTTCAACGAGCAGACCCTGCGGGTGAAGTTCCACCACAAGTCGATCGCCGATGTGCTGGAGCTGCCGGTGGGCGAGGCGATGGCGCTGTTCCACGCCCATCCGCCGGTGGCGCGCGTGCTGCAGACCCTGATCGACGTCGGCCTCGACTATATCGCCCTTGGCCAGAGCGCGACCACCCTGTCGGGCGGCGAGGCGCAGCGCATCAAGCTGGCGCGCGAGCTGGCCAAGCGCGACACCGGACGGACGCTCTACATCCTCGACGAGCCCTCGACCGGCCTGCACTTCGAGGATGTGCGCAAGCTGCTGGCGGTGCTGGACCGCCTGGTCGAGGCCGGCAACACGGTGGTCGTGATCGAGCACAACCTCGACATCATCAAGACCGCCGACTGGGTCATCGATCTCGGCCCCGAGGGCGGCGCGCGCGGCGGCCAACTGGTGGCCGAGGGCACCCCCGAGCAGGTCGCCCGCGTCGCGGCCAGCCACACCGGCCGCTTCCTCAAGCGACTGCTGGCGTAGGCGCTACGGTCAATGCCCCGTCCTTTTCGCAGTCCCTAGACGATTAACGCTTGCGGCGGCGGATCAGCCAGGCGCACAGCGGCACGCCGATCAGGGCAAGGCCCATGCCACCGCCGCAGCCGGTCGCTTCCAGCTCGGTCGGGTTGACGATGCGGAAGGTGCGGATGGTGGTGGTCACGCCGTCGGTCACCGCCACCTGCACGATGGCGAAGGCGGAGGCGTCGGACAGCACGGGGACGGCGATCGAGTAGGTGCCGAGGCCGCGCGCGTCCGGCGTGACCTGGGTGATCACCGGCTTGCCGGTCATGCCGGGATTGAAGGTGGTGGCGGTCACCGTCAGGGTTTCCGGAGCCGCGACAGGCAGGTTGGCCTCGACGTCCGGGTCGCCGACGAAGGTGGTCAGGACCACCGTCTTCTTGCCGTCGACCTCGACGTCCGGGAAGGGCGTCATGGTCGGTGGCCGCGAATAGCGGATGCGCTTGGCGTCGCCATCCGGGCAGCGCTTCATGTAGCGCTCGGGATTGCGCGGGTTGTTGCTGGGCAGCGGCGTCACCGGGTTGGGATCGTCGAACATGTCGACCGCGGTGGCGGGATCGGTGCCGGAGCGGCCGATGACCACCGCCGGGTTGGCGACGGCGACGAAGCCCTGGCCCGGGGTGGCAGTGGGCAGCAGGCTCTGCGGGATCTTCACCGAGACCTGGCCGTTGTTGATGTAGGTGGTCTCCAGCTCGACCGGGGCGGTGGTGAGGTCGTCGGGGTACCAGTAGGCCTGGGCGACGCTGATGCCGCCCTGGCTGAGACCGAAGCCATCACCATCCAGGACGATGGTCTGGGTGCCGGAACCGCTGGGCAGGCCATTGGCCGAGACCCCATCCAGGCTGGGCTGGCGGTAGGTCTGGTGGCCATAGACGGCCAACTTCACCGCCGAGACGCGGGCCTCCGGCGGATTCCAGTTGTCCGGATCCAGGGTGGCATTGTTGGGGATGTTGTTGACCTGGTCGATGACCGCGAGGACCCAGTCCCCGTCGGCGGTCTCGTTGGTGTGGAAGACCTCGCTGAAGGTCCAGGTGAAGGGTGTGGTGCCCTTGCTGATCAGGCTGCCGGGGCGCTCGCGGCCGAGGATGCATTCGCTGCCGCTGGGCGAGGTTAGGCGGAATTCGTATTGACCCCAATCGAAGGAGGGCGTGGTCGAGGCGCGCGGCCAGACGCTGGAGGGGTAGGTGCTGGTGCCGACGCCGCTGATCGTCACGGTGACCTCGACCGTGTCGACGCGGAAGCGTGCCGGCACGTCGGTGATCGGCATGGTCAGCAGGACCCGCCGGTCGCCGATGGCTTCGAATTTGCGACCATTCCACACGTGGCTGGTACTGACGATGTTGGCCTCGTCCTCGCCGACATAGTGGTCAAACGGCGCATCGAACAGGGCCGTCGGGTCGCTGGTCGCTCCAGGGAGGGGCAGGGGGAAGGTCGCGGAGTAGGTCAACGGAGCGTCAAGCAGCTTCGGCAGCAGCGGCCAGCGCAGCGAACCGGGCTCGTTCAGGGCTGTCGTGTCGGTGGCCAGGGCGCGGGTTCCGCCGCCGCCGTAGATGAAGCGGCCCATGTCGATGGCACCGAAGCCGTACCACATGCAGTAGCTGAGATTGACGGCGTTCTGGTGCCACAGGCCCCAGTCGTCCACCGGCCACGGGTTTCCCTGGGGGACGAAGGGGATGAGGCTGGGCACGCGGTCCTGGCCGCGGTGCATCATCAACTGGCGGATGTCGCGGTAGCTCAGGTCCGGGCGCGACTGCAGCATCAGGGCTACGCCGCCCGAGACCACCGGGGCGGCGAAGGAGGTGCCGCTGAGGTTGAAGCCGGGCGGGATGTACGCGCCGTTCTCGTACGGCTCCGAGGCCGGATGTGGATCGGGTGGAACCTGGGGACCAGGAGTGGTCGTGATGATGTCGTCGTCGTTGAAGTCGGCTGGCGGCGGCAGTGGGGTGGGGTTGTCGTTGATGTACCCCATGTCCCCGGTGCGGTCGGTCGTGCTGATGCCGAGGGGGATGGCGGAAAGCGCCGCCGTCTGCGAGTTGTAGTGGTCTCCGCCGGGTGCCGAGATGGTGATGTTCGGCCCGATGGACGAATAGGTGGCGTGATGCCAGTTGTTGGCCGGCGCGGTCTGTCTCAGCCTGCCGAGCGCTGCGACGCCGATGGTGAAGCGGTTGAGGTATCCATTGAAGCCGGCCATCAGCTGCGGGATGCGCGGCGAGATCTCGCCGTCGTTGCCAGCGGCGAAGACCATGGGGACGCCACGGCCGGTCCGGCCATAGCGGGTCGCTGAGTCGAGGCCCGACGTTTCGAGATCATCCGGACCGCCGGCGCCGACCGGTCCCCAGGAGTTGTTGTTCACCCAGGTCAGGTCGGAGGTGCGCGTGGCGTTGATCCACGCCATCAGCGCATCGCGCACCCGATCGGATGGCGCGATCGAGGATCCGCCGATCGCGTTGCGATCGTAGCGGTTGAGGATCTTGCTGCTGATGATCCCGGCCTTGAAGGCCACGCCGGCGACGCCTTTGCCGTTGTCGCCGCGGGCGGCGGCGGTGCCGGCGACGGCGGTGCCGTGGTTGTCCTCGTCGTCGGTGGGTGACGGCTTGGGGTCGGCGTCATCATTGAAATAGTCGTAGCTGAGGAAGATCTTCGCGCTGGGATAGAGGTCTTCGTGGGTCAGCTCGGTGCCGGTATCGGTGATGGCGATGTTCGTGCCGTCACCTTTGAACTCGTCCCACACCTCGGTGACGTTGATGCCGACCGCCGGGTCGTTGAGATGCCACTGATGGCCGTCCAGGTAGGCCGGATCGTTCGGCTCGTAGTAGGCCTGGCGTGGCGGCTGCAGGATGGGAGATGCGCGCACGGCGCGGGGATCGGCGGCAAGGGCGGCGGCCGCGTCCAGGGCGGCGAACACGTCGCCGCTGATCGGCTCGGCGATCCACCAGCCGTTCTCGCCCTTCACCGCCTTGATCAGGCGCAGGCCGTGCGCGGCGGCGAGGTCGGCGATCGAGGTGCCATCGGCCGCCTGCACCAGGATGCGCCGGGTGGCGATCACGCGGCTGGCCGGATCACCGGTCCTGCCATTGAGATAGAGGACGGGATCGACGCGGGTCGCGAGCCCGCGCTGGCGCAGATCCAGCGCCTTCGCCTGGGCGTTGGCCCGGCCGCCGCCGACCACGACCACGGTGTTGCGCGGGGTGGCTGCGGCACCTGCAGCAGCGGCTCCGGCACCTGCCACCGCCGGTCCCTCGACGTGCAGTTCCTCGGTCGAGATGGTCGCGTGCAGGTTGAAGCGGCTGTTGGCGATCACCACATCATCCGCCGCGGGGGCGGAGATGGCTGCGGCCAGCAGACCGAGGGTGGTGACGACGCGGCTGAGACGGCGGGGCATGGAGGTGTCCATGGTTGGGGCTGCCATGAGACACCCGGAACGGCCCTGGTATGACCGTTAATCCGGTGCCTGCTGCGACGTGTGGCAAACGCCCCCGCCTGGTGGCGGGAGCGGTCGGGTCCCTACGGACCCTATCCCTGCTGGGCGGGCTTGGCAGCCGCTGCATCGCCCGGCTGGGCCGGATCGGCGTCGGTCGGCAGCAGGGCCTGGCGGCGGAAGGACAGCAGCAGCGGGCTGGCGACGAAGACCGAGCTGTATGTGCCCAGCAGGATGCCGATCAGCAGGGTGGCGCTGAAGCCCTTCAGCGAGTCGCCGGCGAAGATGAGCATGAACACCAGCGAGGCGATGACCATGCCGCCGGTCAGGATGGTGCGCGGCATGGTGTCGGCGATGGCGGCATCGAGGATCTCCTGCATCGGCTTGCCGGCCATCTTCACCACGTACTCGCGGATGCGGTCGTAGAGCACGATGGTGTCGTTGATGGCGTAGCCGATGACGGTCAGCACGCCGGCGATCACCGTCATGTCGATGCGGATGCCGAAGAAGGTGATCAGGCCGACGGTCTGCACCACCACGTTGACCAGGCTGACCACCGCGCCCAGGCCGTAGGCCAGCTCGAAGCGGGCGGCGATGTACAGCATCATCGCCATCAGGGCCATGGTGGTGGCGATCAGGGCCTGCCACTTCATGCGGTCGGCGACCGAACCGCTGAAGTGCTGGCTGGCGGGGAAGGGCTGCGCCACGACCACGCGCTGGCCTGCTGCGGCATCGACCAGGGCATCGACCGAGGAGCCGGCCACGGCGCCCAGGTCGCGGGCCTCGGCGGCGGCAAGCCCGCCCTGCTCGAGGAGCTGCGCGCAGCGGGTCGCGACCGGATCCTTGGCCTCGACCGCGCCGGCGGCGGGCCGGGGACGGTCGGCGTAGCGGACGCTCAGCTCCAGGGCGTTGCCGTCCGCCTTCACCTGCACCTCGCGGCCGAGGTTGGCGAGGCGGTCGGCGATGGCGCCGGCCTGCAGGGCGCTGGCGGCCTCCATGGTGGAGATGCGGATGGTCATGCGGTTGTCGGCGAAGGAGGCGGCGAGGACCTCCTCGCCCTCGGCGCCGACCTGGCCCGCGAAGGTGGATCCCAGGGCGTGCTTGAACACGTCGGTACGCTCGGCGATCTCGTCCGAGGCCTTGCGGATGGACTGGGTCAGGACGGCGAACTGCTCGCGTTCCAGCTTGCGCGCGGCCGGCATGTCGGGGGGCGTGGCCGAGCGCAGGCGCTCGATCTCGCGGATCACCTCGCCGCGCTGGCGCTCGAGCTCGGCGCGTTCGCGTTCGATCTTGGCGCCGACCACATCGCGCACGCGGAAGACCCACTGCCGGCTGGTGCCGTCATTGGTGCCGAGGGCGGCGAAGTAGGGCTGGGCCTGGATGCCTTCCGGATCGAGGAGGCTGCCATCGCGCTGATCGGCGGGGACCTTGGCCCAGGCGGTCTCGAGGGCGGCGTCGATCTCGGTCTTGCCCAGCGGCTTGGCGAAGGACACCTGCACCATGGTGCCGCCGGTGAACTCGATCTCGAAGTTGCGGTCGAAGCCCTGGCCGGGATGCAGCTTGTAGCCGAAGGCGAAGTAGGAGATGCCGGCGATGGCGGTGACCAGGGTGAGGGCGTAGGAGACGAAGCGCAGGCGGACGTAGCCGAAGGGGACCGGCTTGAAGAAGGACGACATCGACAGGGTCTGGCGCTTGCGGGTCAGGAAGTCGGTGATGAAGCGGCCGACGTAGATGCCGGTGAACAGGCTGATGCCGACGCCGACGATCAGGGTGAGGCCGAAGCCCTTGATCGGGCCGGTGCCGATGAGGTACAGCACCAGGCCGGTCGCCATGGTGGTGATGTGCGAGTCGATGACGGTCAGGAACACGCGGTTGTAGCCCGCCTCGATGGCGGCCGGCAGCCCCTTGTCGTCGCGCAACTCCTCGCGGATGCGTTCGTAGATCAGCACGTTGGTGTCGATCGACATGGCGATCGACAGGATGAGGCCGGCGATGCCGGGCAGGGTCAGGGTGGCTCCGAAGATGGCCAGGGTGGTCCAGGTCAGCATCGCGCACACCACCATGCAGGAGATGGCGACGAAGCCGAGGCGGCGGTAGTACCAGGCCAGGAACAGCACGATGGCGCTCAGGCACCACAGCATGGTGGTGAGGGCGCGGCTGATCTCGTCCTGGCCCAGGGTCGCGCCGACCACGCGTTCGGCGAGGATCTCCGGGGTGACCGACAGCGAGCCGGCCTTCAGCACGCCGCGCAGGTCCTTGATCTCGTCGCTGGTGAAGCGGCCGGAGATGACGCAGTCCTTGCTGCTGGGCGAGATGACCTTGGGGTCGCTCTTGACCACGCCGTCGAAGGTGATGGCGAGGCGGCCGGTGCCGGCGCCCTTGCCGTCCGGGCCGCTCTCCTTGAGCCAGCTGGTGAACTCGAAGTTCTTGCCGGCGCCGATGGCGCTGAAGGTGATGGCGACGGCGGGCTGGCCCTCGTGCAGGGTCTCGCCGGCGTCGGCGACGTCCTTGCCCGAGAGGCGCATCGGGCCGAGGTGCAGGAATTCGCTCGGTTCGAGGCCAGGGGGCGGCTCTTTCGGCGCGATGATGTCCTGGCGGGTGCCGACCGGCACCGCGGGGTTGAAGCGGTAGATGCCGTTGCCGGCCGAGACCCAGGCGCACTGCGGATCGCCGGCCTTGCTGGAGGGGAAATCGCGGTTGGGGTACTCGGCGATGACCTCGCGGAATTCGAGGCGGCCGGTGGTCTCCAGCACCTTGCGGGTGCGGGCGGCGTCAGCACGGGTGCCGCCGGGGATGACGATCTGCACGTCGCCGTTCGACAGCTTGGACACCACCGGTTCGGTGAGGCCGCGCTCGTCGAGGCGGCTGCGCAGGGTCGCGACCACCTCCTCGTCGGCGGGGACGACCTGGCCGTCGTCGTTCTTCAGGCGGCAGGTGAACTCGACGCCGCCGCGCAGGTCGATGCCGAGGTTGACGTGCCAGAAGTCCCTGGCCTCGTTGTCGCGGCTGTAGGTGCGTCCGGTCAGGCGCTGGCGCACCGCCAGGTCGTCGGTGGTGGCGGGGGCGATCACCCGGATGAGGTGGGCGGCCGGGTCGTGGCGCACCTCGCCGACCGCGATGGCGGCGTCGCGGGCGTTGCCGGCCAGGCGCCTGCGCACCTCGTCGGCCTCCTGCGGCAGGGCCTCGATCGGATTGCCGGCGATGTCCTTCAGCACCACCTCATAGGCCTTGGCGTCGGCCGGCTGCTCGGCGGCGGGCCGGACCTCGGCCTGCAGGTCCATGTCGCCGACCAGGACCTTGTTCTGCAGGAACTGCAGCAGCAGGGCGGTGAGCAGGACGGCGGTGATGACGGAGAGGCGCTTGAGCATGGGTCCGAGGTCCGAGTTCCGAGGTCCGGGCAGCCGGCGGCCGGCTTACTTCTTGGCGCTGGCGGCGCGCTCGTTGGTCAGGTTGCTGGAGATGGCGCCCTTGTTGAAGGTCGCGACCACCGATTCCGCACCCTTGCCGATGCGGACGTCGACCGTGGCCTCGCCGACGGCCTCGATGGTGCCGTGGACGCCGCCGATGGTGACGACCTCGTCGCCGCGCTTGGTCGAATCGACCATCTCCTTGCGGCGCTTCTCCTCCTTCTTCTGCGGCCGGATGACCATGAACCACATCATCAGGACCATCAGGCCGAGGAAGACGAGCATGCCCCAGCCCTGGAAACCGCCCTGCGGGGCGGCGCCGGGGGCGCCAGGAGCGGCCGGAGCGCCCGGGCCGCCGGGATTCGGGCCGCCTTCCTGGGCCAGGATGAGGGCGGCGGTGGTCAGAAGCAGGACGATGCGGTGCATGGCGTTATCCAGATCGGGGCCGCCGGCGGGAAACCGTGCGGCGGGAATGGGAGGCGGCACGGTACGGGGCGCGCCCTGGTCGCAAGTGCCGCTAGCCGCAGGGATCTGGATCATTGCCACGGTCCGGGGTCCGAGGTCCGAGGTCGGGGGTCCGGGGTCCGGGGTCCGGGGTCCGAGATGATGGGGGGGCGGCAGCCGTGGCGGATGGGGAAGTTGCGAAGCTAACAAAAACCGCACCCCGGAGCGGCCGCTCCGGGGTGCAGATGGAGGGTGGGGCGCAGGGTGGTCAACCGGGGCTAGCCGGTGAAGCGACCACTGGGGCGACCCCGCGAACGGCCTGGGCGGGCGGTTCTCGGTTCCTCTACTCAGCAGGTTGTACGACGTCCTCCAACGCTTTCGGTGCAACGGTGTGCCGCGCGCGGCTCGATCTCCGATCAGGAAACCACTGCCAACACACTCGGCTGTCCGTCGGTCGTTCGCATGCCCTCCACTCACATTATACCGATCGGGGTCCCGACGCGAAAGCACCAGCCATGCATCACGATGCAACGATGGGCGCATATCCTCATATACGAGGCTCCTCGTCAGCCCCCGGACCTCGAACCTCGGACCCCGGACCTCGAACCCCGGACCCCGGACCCCGGACCCCGGACCC
>JAFLCQ010000062.1 GCA_017302815.1 Planctomycetota bacterium | reverse complement strand
GACGGCGGGCAGGCTCCGCCCCCGCCATGACCGCCCTCGACGTCCCCCTCGCCTTCACGCCCTCGTACCACGTCCTCGTCTGGGGCGGCCGGAAGATGGCGAAGTGGCGCAAGGACCTGCCCGAGGGTCCGGTGGGGGAAAGCTGGGACCTGGCCGACCACGAGCGCGGCATGAGCGTCGTCGCCGACGGTCAGCTCGCCGGCCGCAGCCTGCGCGAGCTGACCCGCGAGCACGGCCGCGAGCTGGTCGGCGCCGGCTGGGACGGCGGCGAGTTCCCGTTGCTGGTGAAGCTCATCGACGCCTCCGACCGCCTGTCGGTGCAGGTTCATCCCGACGACGCGCTGGCCAGGTCGCTGGGCGTCGGCACGCGCGGCAAGACCGAGTGCTGGCTCATCCTCGAGGACGGCGGCGAGCTCTTCGTCGGCCTGAAGCCCGGGGTCACCCGCCAATCCTTCGAGCAGGCTCTGGCGGCCGGAAGGGTCGCCGACTGCCTGGGCCGCTACGAGGTGGCGGACGGCTCCTTCGCCTTCCTGCCCGCCCGCACCGTGCACGCCCTCGGCCGCGGCTGCCTGCTCTACGAGGTGCAGCAGACCTGCGACGTGACCTTCCGGGTCGACGACTGGGGCCGGGTCGGCCTCGACGGCAAGCCGCGCCCGCTGCATGTCGCGCAGTCGCTGGCGACCATCGACTTCAGCGGAGCGGCCGGCGGCGGGCTGGTCGATCCCCCCTTCGCGCCCTGCCGCGCCGGGGGGCGTTCGCGCCAGCTGGCCTCCTGCGCCTACTTCACGGTCGAGGAGCGCATCGCCCTGTCGACCAGCGGCGGCGGCCACGGCGGCTTCAGCATCGTCACCTGCCTGCACGGCTCGGGCACCCTCTCCACCGCCGCGGGCGGCGTGCGCATGCAGGCCATGCGCACCTATCTGGTGCCTGCGGCGGCCGGCGCGTGGACGGCGCAGGGCGACGGCGGCGAACTGCGTCTCCTCTTCGCCCGCTGACGGTGGATTTCGCCATCAGCCGCCCACCGTAGGCGGCATGGCCCACTTCGACCTCCTCGTCCGCAACGGCATCGTCGTCACGCCCTGGGGCGTCGGCGCAGCCGACATCGGCGTGCGCGCCGGACGCTTCGCCGCCCTCGGCGGGCTGTCCGCCGCCACCGCCGACGCGACCATCGACGCCCGCGGTCTGCACGTGCTGCCCGGGGTGATCGACACCCAGGTCCACTTCCGCGAGCCGGGCATGGAGCACAAAGAGGACCTGGCGACCGGCACCGCCGCCGCCGCCCTCGGCGGCGTGGTCGGGGTCTTCGAGATGCCCAACACCCAGCCCAACACCACCACGCCGGAGGCGATCGCCGACAAGCTGGCGCGCGCCCGCGGCCGCGCCTGGGTCGACCACGCCTTCTACCTCGGCGGCGACGCCGCCAACGCCGACCGCCTGCGCGAGTGGGAGGGCCTGCCGGGCGTGGCCGGGGTGAAGGTGTTCATGGGCGCCTCCACCGGCACCCTGCTGGTGGCCGACGACGCCACCCTTGAGGCCATCGTCGCCAACGGACGCCGACGCATGGCCGTGCACTGCGAGGACGAACCGCGCCTGATCGAGCGCAAGTCCCTCATCCCGCCGGGCGCGACCTCCCACTGGCATCCGGTGTGGCGCGACGAGGAAAGCGCCCTGCGCGCGACCGCCCGCCTCCTCGCCCTGGCCGAACGCCATCGCCGGCTGGTCCACGTCCTGCACGTGACCACCGCCGAAGAGATGGACTTCCTGCGCGCGCGGAAGGGCCTGGCCACCGTCGAGGTGCTGGCCAACCACCTCACGCTGGCGGCCCCCGACTGCTACGACCGCCTCGGCAGCCTGGCGCAGATGAACCCGCCGGTGCGCAACGAACGGCACCGAGCCGCCTTGTGGGCGGCGGTCGCCGACGGCACCGTCGACATCCTCGCCACCGACCACGCCCCGCACACCCGTGAGGAGAAGGCGCGCGCCTACCCGACCAGCCCCAGCGGCATGCCCGGGGTTCAGACCCTGGTGCCGGTGATGCTGGACCACGTCGCCAAGGGCAGGCTCTCGCTGCAACGCCTGGTCGACCTGACCAGCGCCGGGCCGCAGCGGGTCTTCGGCCTCAGCTGCAAGGGTCGCATCGCCGCCGGCTATGACGCCGACCTCACCCTGGTCGACCTCCAGGCCAGCCGGGTCATCGAGGACGGGCAGCAGGCCAGCCGCGCCGGCTGGACGCCGTTCCACGGCATGCGCGTGACCGGCTGGCCCATGGCTACCATCGTGCGCGGCGAGACCGTGATGCGCGACGGCCAGCTGCTCGGGACGGCCCGTGGCCGGCCGATGGGCTTCCAGCCGTGAGCGGAGACGACGGCAAGCAACGCACGCTCGGCGACCGCATCTCGACCGCGATCTTCTGGCTGGTGCTGGGCAGCCTCGGGCTGGCCCTGGGCCTCGTCCTGCTGATCAACGGGCTCGATCGCGGGCCGGCCTGGCTCGGCATGGCCGGCGGCGCCGTCCTGGTGCTGACCATCCTGGGCCTGCGCCAGGGCTGGCGCTCGATCCGGCGCTGATCAGGGCTTCGGGGTCTCGACCGGAGTCTTCGGGGTCTCGACCGGGGCCGGCGCGGCCTCCGGCTTGACCGCATCGGCCGGCTTGCTGCCGACATCGATGTCGAGCGGATCCTTGGCGCTCTTGTCGCTGGTGATCTCGACCGAGATGGCGATGCGGAATTCGCCCTTGGGGTAGACGCGCTTGAACTCCTCGGCGGCCTTGGGCAGGTCGCGCTCGATCTCCTGCAGGCGCTGCAGGACCTCGGCGAGGGTCGGTTCCTTGGTCTTGCCGGACAGTTCGGCGATGCGGCCCTGCAGCTCGGACAGCTGGCTGCCCAGGCTGCCGACGCGGGAGCGCGGGGTGTCCTGCAGCACGCCGGACAGCTTGAGGGTCTGCGGCAGGCCGTCCTTGCCCTGCGGACGCATCGCCTCGATCTGCACCGTGTCGCCAGGCTTGTGGGCGCTGATGATGGCGGCCAGCTCGTCCTGGTTCTTCAGCGCCTTGCCATCCATCGACAGCAGGCGGTCGCCAGCGGCGAGGCCCATGACAGCGGCCGGGCTGGAGGGCTCCACGCGGAGGATGGCCAGGCCCTTGCCATCGAAGGCGGTGGCGGCGGGGTCGATGGCCACCCCGAGATAGGCCTTGGGCGCCGGCGCGGGGGCGGTTGCACCCGGAGCGGTCGCGGGCGGAGTGGTCGCCTCGCCGGCAGCGAGGGCACCGCAGGCGAGACCGAGGATCAGGAGGGCGCAGCGCATCAGTGGATCACCGGTTCGGGCGAGCCGATGAGGACGCGGGCATCCCAGGCGACGCTGCGGTCGCTGGCGATGCGGCCGGCATCGATCGCGTCATGGGCTACATTGAGGGTCAGGTGGAAGGCGGGCAGGGCGGCGAGGGCCTCGCCGACCGGCATCTGCATGGCCTGCGCCGGAGTCAGAGGGCCGGAGCGCGCGGCCGCGGCCGCGGCGCGCGCGTTGGCCTGGCGCTCGATGTCCTCGACCTGCTTGCGCAGCGAGGCGACCGCCTGCTGGGTGCGGTCGAGACGGCGCGACTGCCAGTCGCGGAAGCGGCGTTCAGCGGCCTCGTCGATCGGCTCGCGCGGCACGTTCTTGGGCCAGGCGCCGAGGGTGTCGGTCTTCACGATCTTCTGGCCGTTGCGCAGGATCTCGAAGGTCGCCGTCCCGCCGACCCCGATCAGCGACACCTCGTTGCGCAGGTCGGTCATGCTGGTGATCGGGCTGCCGTTGATGCTGGTGACCACATCGCCCTTCTGCACGTCCATGCGCTCGGCCGTGGTGTTGGGGTAGACGCCCTGGACCTCGACGCCCACATGCGGGTCGAGGTTGTTGGCGGACTGGGTCGAGCCGCTCGGCGGCGTCATGTTCAGGCCGGCGAAGGCGTCCTGGTCGGACTGCTGGTAGTCGGATTCGCCGGCGCAGAGGGCGGCGGCGCAGAGGATGGGCAGGAGCAGGCGCATGCGGAAGTCTGGCCGCTCCGGTCGCGGCGTACAAGCACTGTTGCGGCGGGGATCTGCGGCGTCTGCGACGCCCCATGGGGCCATATGGATCCGTGTCCCGCCCAACCTCGCGCCGAGCGCCTCAGGCCGGACGCGGCGGTCCGACGCTGCCGCGCTCATGCAAGGCCAGCGGGGTGGTGAAGCTGCGCCCCGGGGCGTCGTCGCCGTCGAGGATGGCGGAGACGGCGTAGGCGACCTCGGCCCGCCAGTCGGCATCGATGGTGGTGAGCGGCGGGGTGAAATAGGATTCCTCGCCGCTCTGGCTGCCGGCGGCGACCAGGGACAGGTGCTCGGGGGCGCGCAGCCCGCGCTCCCACAGGGCGCGCAGGGCGCCACGCACGCCGTTGATGGAGTCGCAGTAGGCCCCGGTCACCCGCCCCTCATCGAGCAGGCGCAGGGCGAGGCGGTATCCCGCTTCGCGTGCGTCCGCCCAGGCGGCGACGCCGTCGCCGATGGTGGCGAGATCGGAGCCGCGCAGGCCGTGCTCCTTCAGCGCCGACCGCATGCCCTGCGCCACCGCGTCGGAACGATCCGGCTCGTGGTTGATCCAGGCGATGCGGCGGTGCCCGGCGCGCAGCAGGACGCCGGCAGCCAGCCTGCCGGCGTCCTCCCAGTCGACATCGCAGCGGTGGATGCGCGTCAGGCCCGACACCTCCACCGTCGCCGGCATGAGCACCGTCGGCACGCCCAGGGCGTCCAGCCGGCGCAGCGCCGCCGTGGTGACCAGGCGGTGGAGCGGCATCAGCAGGACGCCGCGCAGCCCGTCCTGGCCGGCCGCGACCTCAGCCAGGCGTTCGGCCGTGCTGTCGGGAGTCAGCTTGTACTCGACCAGGCGGATGCGCCGCTTCAGCGCCAGCTCCTCGGTCAGGCGCAGGTGGCAGTAGATGTGGTGCGAGAAGTAGTGCGGATAGGCGAGGAGGATGCAGCCGTCCCCGCTGCCGGTCTGGCTGGCGAGCTGCCGCTCCCGGCTGGCGAGGAAGGTGCCCTGGCGCGGCCGGCGCATGACGTAGCCCTCGCGCATGAGGTCGTTCATCACCCGGTTGATGGTGAGGAAGGCGACGTTGAATTCGCGCGCCAGGTCGCGGTCGCTGGGCAGGCGCGCCTCCAACGGCAACGCCGCGATGCGGCGCAGGATGGCGGCCTTGATGTCGGGATGCACCGCTCGCACGCTGATGGTCTAGATCAGCCGTGATCCCCGGCAAGCCATTCGCCCCTACGATGCTGCCGCCACCGCGTTGCGGTTGGGCAACCAGGCGCCCATGGCCGCCAGGCGGCGCTGCAACTCTGGGACCGCGAGAGCGTGCACGTCGCCGCCGCCAGCTGCCGTCATGGCCGCGGCGGCACCGGCCGCCTGTCCGGTGATGTAGCAGCCCGGCATCACCCGCAGCGAACCGAGCACCATGCGGTCGGCGCTGACGCAGCGGCCCGCGGCCAGCACGTTGGCAAGACCGCGCGGGGTGAGGACGCGATACGGTATCCCATAGCTCTCGCCGGGCTTCAGCCGCAGACGCTCGAAGTGGTCGTTGGTCGGCGTGACCGCTTCCTCGATGGTCGAGGCATGGACGTCGACCGGGTAGCAGTAGCGCCCGATCTCGTCCGGGAACACGGCCTTGCCCAGGAAGTCGTCGAGCACCAGCTCGTAGTCGCCGACGATGCGCCTGGTCTCGCGGATGCCGACCCGGCTGGCGCTGCCGCACAGCTCGATGCCTTCGTATCCCTGGAGGTACTCGCGGAAGTAGCGGCCGTACTCGCGCATCTGCCGCCTGCCCAGCATCGCCCCGGCGGTGAGCGACCGCTCATCGGTGCCGTCGATGCCGAAGAGATGCCCGACGTTGCCGTTGCCGATCGTGCGCCCGGTCGGGACGATCCCGGGCATGCCGGGATCCGGGGCGGTGAAGACGCCGTCGCTGATCGCCTGCTGCAGCCGGTGCGACTGCTTCCACAGGCCGCAGCCGCTGGCCTCGGCCCTGGGCCAGTCGATGCCGGCCCACATGCTGACCATGGTGCCGGGCTGCATGCGGCCGCGTTCGTCGCCCTTGCGCACCTCAGCCCCGGCCCAGGCGCAGATGTCGGCATCGCCCGTCGCATCCACCACCGCCCGGCAGCGCACAGCGAAGATGCCGCTCTTGCCCTGGCAGATGACATGGGTGACCGTGCCGCCTTCCGCCTCGATGCCGATCACCCGCGTGGCCAGCGAGGGGATGATGCCCGCCTCGGCGGTGATGAGCTCGTCGAAGACCAGCTTCAGGGCCTCGGGCTGGATGTAGAGGTCGCTTTTCTTGCACAGACGGTGCGGGATGGCGCCGCCGCCGGCAGTGAGGCGATCGTGCACCTCCCTGCCGACGCCACCGGCGAGGAAGTTCACCTCGTCGCTGAAGCAGCACAGCATGGGCAGCCCGCCCGAGGTGCCCATGCCGCCGAAGCAGATCTCGCCCTCGGCGATGAACACCGAGGCGCCCTGGCGGGCGGCGGCGATGGCGGCGGAGCTGCCGGCCGGACCTCCTCCGGCGACGAACACGTCGACCTCATGGCGGACGGGGATGGACCGGGTGAAGGTGAGCTGCTTCATTGATATATATCAATACTGATTACTTAAAAACTGCAAGCCCCAGCAGGCCTTCGGAAGCAAGCGTTCAGCCCGCCGCCGGCGGGGCCCAACGCTGCAGCACGGCGAGGAGATCCTCCTCGCGCACCGGCTTGGCCAGATGGTCGTCCATGCCAGCGTCGAGGCAGCGGGCGCGATCGCCGGGCAAGGCGTCGGCGGTCATGGCGATGATCGGCAGGCGACGTCCCCGCCCCTCTCCGCCGCGGAAGGCCCGCGTGGCATCCAGCCCGTCCATCTCGGGCATCTGGCAGTCCATCAGCACGAGGTCGAAACCGCCATCTTCGAGCATGTCCAAGGCCTCCCGGCCGTTGGTCGCCACCTCGCTGCGCACCCCGAGGCGGCGCAGCATGGCGATGGTGATGATGCGGTTGATCTCGTTGTCCTCGGCCAGCAGCACGCGCAGGCCCGCGGGGATGCCCGGTGGTGGTGCGCTGACGCTGCCCTCGCGCACGGTATGCCTGGTGACGATGGGCAGATCGGCATGGCCGGGCCGCGACAGGGCGGTGGCCACGACCGATGCCGCCTGCTCATCCGAGACCGGGCCGGAGAGGTAGGCATCGAAGCCGGCACGACGCAGCCGCTCGGCGTCACCGCGCACGCCGGCATGGATCACCGCGACCAGCGCGGTGGGCGGCAGGCGATCGGATCCGCGCACGGCCAGAACGCAGGCGTCGCACTCCTCCTGCGCCAGCGAGAGGTCGACCAGGAGGCCGGAGAAGGGCGATCCGCCGGCCACTCCGGCGAGCAGGGCGGATGCGGCCGCCTCGGCTCCGGGCACCGCGACGCACGCGGCGCCGAAGCGACCGAGGGCGGCCAGGAGCGTACGGCCGACCACCTCGCCGCCGACGAAGAGCAGACGCCGGCCGCCCAGGCTGCCCGCCTCGACGACGCCGCCCGCATCGCGGTCGACGACAAGCGGCAGGTCGACGGTGAACGCGGTGCCGACTCCCGGCGAGCTGGTCATCGCGATGCCGCCCTGCATGAGGTCGCAGAGTCGACGGCAGATCGCCAGCCCCAGGCCGGTGCCGCCGTATTGCCGGGTGGTGGAGGAGTCTGCCTGGCTGAAGGGCTGGAACAGGCGGCCCTGCCGATCGGCCGGGATGCCGATGCCGGTATCCCTGACGACGATGATCAGGCGTCCGCCGCGGACGGCGATGCCGACCTCGACGCTGCCCGCCGCGGTGAACTTGACGGCATTGCCCAGCAGGTTGCCCAGGATCTGCCGCAGCCTGGCCGGATCCCCGACGATGCGTGCCGGGACATCGGCGGCGATGTCCAGGCGCAGAGCGACACCCTTCGCATCGAGCAGCGGCCGGAACAGCCGGCAGATGTCATGCGCCAGCTCATGCAGCTCGAAGGGCATCTGCTCGATGCTCAGCTTGCCGGCCTCGATGCGCGAGAAATCGAGGATGTCATTGAGCAGGGTCAGCAGCCCCTGACCCGAGCGCAGGATGGTCCTGGCGTACTCCTCCTGCTCCGCCTCCAGTCGGGTGTGCAGCAGCAGCTGGGTCATGCCCAGCACGCCGTTCATCGGCGTGCGG
This sequence comes from Planctomycetota bacterium, assembly GCA_017302815.1. Classification (GTDB taxonomy): domain Bacteria; phylum Planctomycetota; class UBA11346; order UBA11346; family UBA11346; genus UBA11346. The sequence goes on along the minus strand of JAFLCQ010000062.1, from coordinate 4,922 downwards.
ATCTCATGGCTCATGTTGGCGAGGAAGGCGCTCTTGGCCCGGGCGGCCGCCTCGGCGGCATCGCGCGCCGCCATCAGATCGATCTCCATCCGCTTGCGCTGGCTGATGTCGTAGAGGACCCAGATGACGCCCTGGTCGTGACGCGCCGGATCGATGGCCTGGCCCTGCACATCGCACCACACGTCGCCGCCGTCGCGCCGGCGGAAGCACCAATCGCGCCGCACCAGCCCGTGGTGCTGCAGTTCGACGTAGGCGTCGCGCCCGAAGCGCTCCCACGCCGCGGGATCCGGGTAGATGAAATCGGAACGCCGTCCGATCATCTCGGCGGCGGGCCAGCCGAACAGCTGCTCGGCGGCCGGGTTGACCGCCACGACGGTGCGGGAGCCATCGACGACGAAGATGGCGGCCGGACTGCGGTCGCGCAGGGCGGTCAGCCAATTGGCGTTGCGCCGCAGCTCTTCACGTGCGGTGCTCAGATCGGAGATGTCGATGAAGGTCTCGAGCGCCTTGCGCTGGCCGGCGATCTCGATCGGGACGATGGTGTGGACGACGGGCAGTTCGCGACCGTCAAGGGTGCGCAAGCGCAGTTCCAGGCCGGAGTCCGCGGCACGGACAGGCCCAGCTGAACCGACGAATCCGGTACGATGACGGCCGATGATCCCGGCGGCGTCGCCGCCCAGCAGGGCCGCCCCATGGTCGTTGATGAACTCGATGCGGCCGCTCGCCGCATCGATGAGGGCCACACCCGCCGGCAGGCGTTCGAACAGCAGGCGCTGGAAGTGCAGATGATCGTGCACCCGGCGCTCAAGCCGTCCGCTGCGCTGCGTGAGCAGGCCGATGGTGGTGGCTGCGGCCAGCGAGAGGAAGCAGCCGACCAGTCCGACCAGCCAGCCGGCCCGCGAATCAAGATCATCATGCAGCTCGCCGGGATCCTGCACCGTCAAGGCGTAGGTGTGGCCGAACGCGAATATGGGATAGGTCCGCGCGGCCACCGCGTCGCCGACGGCGGCGGGCTGCTCCGGCGGGACGAAGGCCTCGCCGATGGGTCCGCCCTGCTCATCGATGCGCTGCAGGCTGATGCGCAGGCTGCCGCCGTCTTCACGCAGGGTCTCCTGGGTCTCGCCGACGATCTCCCGCAGCCGCAAGGTGACGTAGACCAGCCCACCGGAGGACGAGGGGACCGGGGCGTACACATTGATCGCCGGCTCGCCGTTGCTAACCCGGCGCACGACCGCGGTGGCGGTGGCGCGGCCGCTGGCGAGGGCTTCCAAGCAGGCGGCCCAGCGCACCGGCTCGGACGCCACGTCGAATCCGATCGCGCTGCTGATCTCCTGCATCGGCTCGACATAGGTCAGGGGGTAATGCTCCGCCCGTTCGGGCGACCGCATCGGCACGCCTGCTGCCGTGCGTTCGAAGATGCCCAGCTTGGCGAATCCCTCGGCCTGCACCGCAGCCTCGTAGGCGGCGCGCTCCCCGGCCCGCACCCGCGGCGCCCAGCCCACCCCAGCGATGCTGAAGTGGCGCACCGCTCCGGCTGCATAGGCGGCGAAGTCGGCTCTGGACACCTCCTCACGGCCGGAGAACAGGCGCGCCAGACCGGCCAGACGCTCGCGAGCGACGATGCCCAGCTGCCGTTGCAGGGACAGTGCCTGCGCGTCGGCCCGTTGCGCGAAGACCCGGCGGTAGAGGGCATCGCCGTTGTCATGGACGGACACGGCGAGGAAGCCTGCCAGCAGGGCGCCGGCGACGAAGGTCAGGACGGTCTCCAGGTGCAGCGACCAGCGCCGCTCCGAGGCCGGGATGCGAGCGCGCCACGCCGCGACCGCATACGCGAGCACGAGCATGGCGAGCAGGGTCCCGGCGAAGAGCAGCGGCATGGCGACGGCGCTGGCCGGACTATCCCATACCGCGGCGTCGACCTCATAGCGCAACACGGCCAGCACGGCCTGGTTGCGCGGATCCACCACCGGGACATAGGTATAGCAGGTGGACCGCCCGTCAGCCTCGGCGTTGGCGACCAGACAGCGGGTCCGGCCGGCCAACACCCCGTCCAGGCCCTGAGGTGCATCGTGGACCACCGTGCCCGGCGGCAGCTCGCCTGCGGCCGCCGAGCTGCATCCCACGCGCAGGGTCCCGTCACGCTGCGCGACCAGGGTCAGGCTGCGCAGACCGGCATGGCGGGCGTATGCGCGCAGCTGCCGGCAGAGTCGCTGATGATCGAAGGACTCGGCATCCGCCGCGGAGAAGGCCAGCCCAGCAACCACATCCGGATCGATCGCCAGCGCCAGCGCCGCCGCGTGCGCCTGCAGTTCGCCACGCAGGTTGTCTTCATGCTGCATGGTGCGCTGCCGGGCGACCAGCCCGGCGCCGACCACGGCCAGCAGCATGCACGCCGGCAGCAACCATCGCCACCACATCGCGTTGCCACGGGTACCGGGACCGATCCGCGTCGTCCCAGCCAGCACCGATTCGTAGCGCGTGTCCGAACTGCTCATGTGCCGTCGGGACGACTCTACGCTGCACTACGGCTGCTGCACAAGAGCCTTGTTGCAGGCCGTCAGGCAGGCCGGTCGCGCTGGGCCTGTGCCGGCCATCGGCATCCCGTGTATCCTGCTGCGCGCATTAGCTCAATTTTTGATCAGCGACGATGCCGCTTGCAGCTCCGTTCTGATGCGCCGTGCATCATATCCGCACCAATCCGGTGTGGCATCACCTGCGCTCTCCCCTCGTCACACCACCCATGCCAGATCGGCGGGCGTTCTGCCGACCTGCATGGTGACCTCGGGCACCCATCGCCCCCGGAGAATGCACGATGACGATCCGTACCACCCTGCTCACTGCCGCGCTGACCGCGACTGCGACGCTCGGGACCCTCAGCGCCGAGGAGACCGTGAAGGTCGGCGTGCTGCACTCGCTGTCCGGCACCATGGCCATCTCAGAGACCAGCTGCAAGGATGCGACCCTCCTGGCGGTGAAAGAGATCAACGCCAAGGGCGGCGTGCTGGGCAAGAAGATCGAAGCCGTCGTCGTCGACCCCGCCTCGAACTGGCCGCTGTTCGCCGAGAAGGCGAAGGAGCTGCTGCTGACCCACAAGACCGCCGCCGTCTTCGGCTGCTGGACCTCGGTGTCGCGCAAGTCGGTCCTGCCGGTGTTCGAGGAGAACAACGGCCTGCTGTTCTACCCGGTGCAGTACGAGGGCGAGGAGCAGTCGCTGAACGTCTTCTACACCGCCGCCTCACCCAATCAGCAGCTGGTCCCCGCGGCCGAGTACATGCTGGAACAGGGCGCCAAGAAGTTCTACCTGCTGGGCACCGACTACGTGTTCCCGCGCACCGCCAACAAGGTGCTGAAGGCCTTCCTCAAGACCAAGGGCATCCCCGACGAGAACGTGAAGGAGGAGTACACCCCCTTCGGTCACAAGGACTACCAGACCATCGTCGCCAAGATCAAGGATCTCGCCAAGGGCGGCGGCGCCTGCGTCCTGTCGACCATCAACGGCGACTCGAACGTGCCGTTCTACAAGGAGTTCGCCAACCAGGGCCTGACCTCGGCCGACTGCCCGGTCATGGCCTTCTCGGTCGCCGAGGACGAGCTGCGCGCGATGGAGGTGCCGCCGCTGGTGGGCCACCTCGCCGCCTGGAACTACTTCCAGTCGATCGACACCCCCGAGAACAAGGCCTTCATCAGCGCCTTCCAGGCCGAGTACGGCAAGGACCGCGTGACCGATGACCCGATCGAGGCCGCCTACTACGGCGTCTACGTGTGGAAGGCCGCGGTCGAGAAGGCCAAGTCCTTCGAGGTCGACAAGGTCCGCGCCGCCATCTACGGCCTCGAGTTCGACGCTCCGGGCGGCAAGAAGAAGATGGATGAGAAGAACCAGCACACCTACAAGCCGGTCTACATCGGCGAGATCAAGAAGGACGGCCAGTTCAAGATCGTGTGGAAGTCGAAGGGCCTGGTGAAGCCCGACAGCTACAGCGCCTACCTCTGGCCCAATGGCGGCTACCCGGCTCCAACCGGCGGCCCCAAGAAGTAAGCTCTGTGCGCGGGGGCTCCGGCCCCCGCACCCCCACGGGCTTCGTCGCGGCTTGGCTTCGCCGATTGCATCCCACCACCGCCGCTCGACGCCCGGAAAGACTGGATTGAACCTCCCCCAGGTGCGCACCCGAGGACGGGCGCACCTGGGGTGATCCACCGACGTCCGTCCCCGTTCACAACCTCCGCCATCAGGTGCCATGCGCTTCCCCCTCCAGGCGCTCCTGTGCATCTGCGTCGCCGCGCTGCTGCACGGCGCCGACGCCACAGCAGTCCTCCCCCGTCTCGCCAGCGAAGAAGCCGCCGATCGTGCCGCCGCCCTGCGCGAGCTGGCCCTCAGCGGTGACCCGCGGCTGATCCCCTTCCTCGAAGACTACCGCCAGGGCTCGGCCTACCTGCAGGCCCAGCGCATCGTCCTGGTACCCGAGACCACGGACGGCTCGGGCGTGCCCCTCGACCCGCTGACCCGCGCCCCGCTGGGCGCCGCGGTCGCGATCTCGGGCCTGACCGAGCTGACCGTCTCCCGACGCGAGCGCATCGCCGCCACCGAGGCGATCAACCGCCTCCGTCTCGCCGATCCCAATCCCGACGCCCGTCTGGCGGCGGTCACCAAGGCGTCGGAGACGGCGAATCCGTCCGATCGCGAGATCCTGGCCGAGATCGCAGCCACGGATGCGGATGCGCGGATCCGGCGCGCCGCCGCCGAGGGCACGGCGACGATCGACCTCGCATCCGCGGATGCCGCCGCACGCATCGCGGCCTGCGCCCGCCTGGCCGATCTGCATGCCGCCGGCGCCCGCGACCGCCTCGCCAAGCTGGCGGCCGAGGATCCCGATCCGGCGGTGAAGACCGCCGCCGTGCAGGCCAAGGCGGCGATCGACAACTGG
>JAFLCQ010000061.1 GCA_017302815.1 Planctomycetota bacterium | reverse complement strand
CGACCCCGGGCCTGGCCCAGCGCGTACGCGGCGCCGACATCGGGCCCGTGCTGGCGACCGGCAGCCTGCCGCAGACCTGCTCCGCCGTGATCGGCGACCGGCTCGCCCTGGTCGGGGACGCAGCCGGCTTCTGCGATCCCTTCACCGGCGAGGGCATGAGCCTGGCGCTGGCCGAAGCCGAGCTGCTGGCCGCGGCCATCGCCGGTCCGGGCCTCCCTGCCTACGTCGCGGCCTTCGCGAGGACGGTGGGACGCCGCCGGCGGATCGGCGAGTCCCTGCAGTCGATGCTGTCGCGCAGGAGGCTCAGCGAGGCCCTGCTCGCAACCGTGGCCGGACTGCCCCTGGCCGCCCGCCTGCTGGTCGCCGATGCGGCGGCCTACCGCCGATCAGCGTAAGCCCGACTCGGGACGGGCTGGAGGTGCCTGGCGTCGTCCATACCATGCCGGCGTGGCCGAGGTCCCCAGCAAGGCGCCTGCCGATCCCACCATCCCCGACCCGGATGCTGGCAAGGTCACCGTGCACGATGCCGTGCCGGCCTCGGACGCGACCATGCGCCTTCCGCAGCCCCCGCCGGAGATCGGCGGCTGGCGGCTTGGACGCAAGATCGGCCATGGCGGCATGGGCGCGGTGCATCTGGCCGAGAAGGACGGCAGGCAGGGCGCCTTGAAGGTCATGCATGCCAGCCTGGCGGGACAGGGGGACTTCCGCACCCGCTTCCTGCGCGAGGCCACGGTGCTGGCCACCGTCCGCCATCCCAACGTCGTCCAGCTGCTGGGACACGGCGAACAGGACGGCTGGCTCTGGCTGGTGATGGACTACGTCCCGGGCGGCGACCTGTCCGGCTTCCTCAAGCGCCGCGGCACCGTCCTGGAGAAGGAGGCGTGCACGATCATGGCCCGCTGCGCACGCGGACTGATCGCCATCCACGCCGCCGGGCTGATCCACCGCGACATCAAGCCCGAGAACATCCTCCTCATGCCGCCCAAGGCGGGCGAGATGCCGGAACCGAAGATCGGCGACCTCGGCATGGCCCGTCACACCGAGGGCGAGGATCGCTTCACCATGACCGGCACGGCCTGCGGCACGCCCGCCTACATGGCGCCGGAGCAGATCCGCGGCAGCGGCGATCTCGATGCGCGGGTCGACGTCTATGCCCTCGGCGCCACCCTGTTCACCCTCCTCACCGGGCAGCGACCCTTCGATGGTCCGACCATCTATGTCCTGACCCACGAGGTCCTCACCAAGCCGGTCCCGGCGATGCGCCGCTACAACCCGCTGGTCAGCCCCGGCGCCTGCGCCCTGGTCGAGAAGGCCATGTCCAAGGACCGCGCCTCACGGCACCGCGATGCCGGCGAGCTGCTGCTCGATCTCGAACGCCTGGCGGAGGGGAAGCAGCCGCTGCATTCGGCAGCCCTGCCCTCGCCAGCCAGCATGGTCTTCCAGGAGGTCGCCGGGCAGGCGGCGCCCCGGCGACCGGCCTCCGGCGCCATCGGCGCGGGCTCGTTCTCCGGCATCCCCTGGGGGCCCCTCCTGCGCCTGGCGCTGCCGGTCATGGTGATCATCGCCGTGATCACCGCCGCCACCTGGCTGCTCGAACGCAAGACCCGCCAGCGCGAGGCGCAGACGACCGTCGCGCAGGCCCAGGCGGTGGGCACCGCCGGCGGCATGGACCGCGATGAGAACGGGGCCCTGGTCAACCTGCAGGTGGCAGGCCGGACCGCGCTGCTGCGCTGGTGCCCGCCCGGCAACTTCCTCATGGGCAGCCCTGCCGGCGAACCGGGGCGCGAGGAAAGCGAAGAGCTGCATCCGGTGCAGCTCAGCCGCGGCTTCTGGATGCTCGCGGGGGAGGTCAGCAACGGCCTCTATGCCAGCCTGATGGATGGCGAGGCGGATACGGATGCGACCCTGCCGGCCACCGACCTGCCGCTCGAGGCCTGCCTGACCTGGATCGACCGCCTCAACCGCCTGCACCCCGGCCTGGGCGCCCGTCTGCCGACCGAGGCGGAATGGGAATACGCCTGCCGTGCCGGATCGGGCATGCCCTTCGCCACCAGCGAACCGACGCGGGTCTGCAACGTCCCCGAGGTGCTGTCGGCCTGGCGCAGCGGCGGGATCTTCGCCGCCGAAGGCGCCGCGCTGCTCGACCAGGACAACCCCCTCCTGCGGCCACGACCGGTCGATGGAGGACCGCTGAATGCCTGGGGCATCGGCGGCATGCATGGCAATGTCGCCGAATGGTGCGCCGACCGCTGGGACGGCGAAAGCCCCTATGGCGACCAGCCCCGCGTCGACCCCATCGGCCAGTTCGGCGGCGGCAACGCCGTGCGCGGCGGCAGCTGGCTGCACCCGCTGGCGTTGTGCCGTTCGGCGGCCAGGGCGGTGGCGGAGCCGGGCAAGGGCAAGCCCTGGCTGGGTTTCCGCTTCCTCGTCCCCGGCGGCGCCTCCGCCTCGTGGCCGCCACGCTGAAGGCACGGGGGGCTGGCGCCGGCGGCACGATCGCCACCATGCCGGCATGGCCATCCTCGTCACCGGCGGAGCCGGCTACATCGGCTCCCACACCTGCGTCGAACTGCTGCAGAGCGGTCACGACGTCGTCGTCATCGACAACCTCTCCAACTCCTCCGAGACCGCGCTCGAGCGCGTCCGCCACATCGCCGGGCGCGGCAGCCTGGCATTCCACCGCATCGACCTCTGCGATGCGGCGGCGGTGGAGCGCGTCTTCGCCGCCGGCGGCATCGAGGCGGTGATCCACTTCGCCGGCCTCAAGGCGGTCGGCGAATCGGTGCAGATCCCGCTGCGCTACTACGACAACAACATCACCGGCACCCTGGTCCTGCTGGAGGCCATGCGCCGCCACGGCTGCCGCAGCCTGGTGTTCAGCAGCTCGGCGACCGTCTACGGCGATCCCGAGCGGGTGCCGATCACCGAGGCTGCCCGCCTCACCGCCACCAACCCCTACGGCCGGACCAAGCTGTTCATCGAGGAGATCCTCCGCGACGTGGCGAAGTCGGAGCCGGGCTGGCGCATCATCCCCCTGCGCTACTTCAACCCGGTCGGCGCGCATCCGTCCGGGCTGATCGGCGAGGATCCCTCCGGCATCCCCAACAACCTGATGCCCTTCGTGCTCCAGGTCGCGGTGGGCAAGCGGCCGCAGCTGAACGTGTTCGGCGGCGACTGGCCGACCCACGACGGCACCGGCGTGCGCGACTACATCCACGTCGTCGATCTGGCGCAGGGCCACCTGGCGGCGCTGGCCAAGCTGCCGCAGGTCGAGGGCTGCGTCGCGGTCAATCTCGGCACCGGCCGCGGATCGTCGGTCCTCGACATGGTCAAGGCGCTGGAGCGCAACTCGGGCAGGAAGGTCCCCTATCGCATCGTCGAGCGACGGCCCGGCGACGTGGCGGTCTGCTTCGCCGATCCCGCCTACGCGGCGTCGTACCTGGGCTGGAGCGCCAAGCTCGACCTCGATGCGATGTGCCGCGACGGCTGGAACTGGCAGCTGAAGAACCCCGACGGCTACCGCTCGAAGTAGCCGCGCCACCGGCACTCCGGCATGCCCGACCGCCTCGTCCTCCTGGCGCTCCTCTTCGCCCTGGGCGGCTCGGCCTTCCTGCTGCGCCTGTTCCAGCTCCAGGTCCTGGAGGGCGGGCAGCATGCGCAGGCGGTCGAGCGGGCGCTGGTGGTGGTCGAGCCGCTGCCGGCGCGGCGCGGGCGCATCCTCGACCGCACCGGCGTGGCGATGGCCGAGACCAAGCCGATGTACCACCTCTCGGTGGTGCTTGCAGAGCTGGAGGTCGAAGGCCGAGCCCGGCGCGAGTACGATCTCTGGCGGCTGGACCAGCGCCGTTTCGACGCCCTGGTCGGCGACCTCACCGCCCGCCTGCGCTGGGTCAACCGGCCCAAGAGCATCAAGGAGACCCTGCTCGACGAGTTCATGGCCCATCCCGGCACGGCGGTGCGCCTGGGCGCCCGCGCCGATGCCGGGGAGATGGCCCTGGTCGCGGTCGATCGCGCAGCGCTGGGTCCGGGCAAGGGCGACGAGGATGCCGTCCGGCGGCTGGTCGAGGGCGACCTGCTGAGCGAGGACCCGGTCGAAGCCCTGGAGCGGGAGATCACCTCGCGCTGGGGGGTGTCGGCCAAGGCGGTCACCGAGCAGGCCTTCGCCACCGCCTGCGCCGAGGTCGATCGCGAACTGGATCTCGGCGGCGACAGCAGCGCGACCGTCCTCGAGCCCTTCACCGACCGCTTCGTCCTGACCTATCCGGTCGGCGGCGGCCGCAACGGCAGCATCGAGCTGCGCCTGATCCTGGCCGAGCGCCGTGACCAGGCCGAGGTGACCCTAGCACGGGTGACCGGCCGCGAGGTCGAGATCGTGCGCGAACGCCTGAGCCGCGCTCTGAGCCGCGCCCGCCACCAGCCGCCGGATGGCGAATGCTACTACGCCGCCGGCGTCGATGCCGAGCAGGTCGCCCCCCTGCTGCCCTTCGAGGCCCGGCTGGAGGAGATCCCGCTGCCAGGCGTCGTCGGGGCGCGCGAACGCATCTACATCCTGCAAGGCGATCCACCGGGGGACGAAGGACTGTTCACCCGCCTGTCGCGGCGGCTGGCCGCCAGCCTGGGCCTGGGGGATGCCAGCCTGGCGCAGGCCCTCATCGAGACGCACGCCCAGCGCATCGGCCCCACCACCAGCGGCCGCGACCACCGCCTGTACCACATCGTCCTCGATCCCGAGAAGCTGGAGCGCCTGATCAACGGCCTGGCGGCCAGGCTGACCGCCCTGGGCATGCCCACCCCGGCCATCGAACTCGAGCAGCGCATCGCCGAGGTCCGCCGTCTCGCCGAACGCGAGCTGTCAGGGCGCACCAGGCGCGATCCCGTGCCGCTGATCCGCGACGTGCCGCACGCCGCCGCCGTCCGTCTGTGCGGCTCGGGCGCCCAGCCTCCGGACAGCCTGCGCCGGCAGTTCGATGGCGCCGATGCGGCCCTGCCCGGTCTCGGGGTCGCGGTCGACGTCGGCCGCAGCTACCCCTTCCCCGCCAGCGCGCCGCACATCATCGGCATGCTGTCGCACAACAACGACGGCACCGGCGGTCTGCGCGGCAGCAGCGGCCTGGAGGCGCGCTACGACGACGTCCTGCGCGGCGCCCCTGGCGGCCGCATCCGCGCCCGCACTCCGGACGGGTTCCTCACCCTGCGCGATGCCGAGGCCCTGCCTGGCGCCGATCTGGTGACCGAGATCGACATGGAGCTGCAGATGCTCGCCGAGGACAGCCTCGGCCGCTACATCGAGCTCGCCCATGAGCTGGACCCGGGCATGGGCATCGAGGGGATGCAGGCGGCGGCGCGGGTTGGCAAGGGACGCGCCGGCTTCTGCCTCATCGACTGCCGCACCGGTGGCATCCTGGCCCTCGCCAGCACCCCGACCTTCGATCTCGCCGAGGCCGCGAGCCGCTACCAGGAGCTGGTGAAGGATCCGCGCCAGCCGCTGATCGACCACGCCGCGGTCGCCGAGCAGCCGCCCGGCTCGTCGTTCAAGATCCTCACCGCCCTGTGCGCCCTCGAATACGGCATGATGGTGCCTGGCGAGCAGGTGTGGTGCCAGGGCTACATGACCATGTCGCGGGGCCGGCCGGTGCTGCGCGACCACGCTCCGGCCGGAACCTACGATCTGGCGCAGGCCATCCAGATCTCATCGAACGTCTACTTCGCGACCATGGCCGACCGCGTCGCCCGCAAGGTCGGCGCCGGCGTGCTGCCCGAATACGCCCACAAGGTCGGCATCGGCTGGGCCAACGCCCTCGACGTGCCCAGCCAGCGCCTCGGCCCCCTTGCCCTGCCCACGCCCGACAACATCTCCCAGATCAGGCCGCGTGAGCCGCGCTGGTATCCCAACGACACCTGGCGCATGGGCATCGGCCAGAACTGCCAGGCCGCGCCCCTGAACGTCGTCCCCATCGCCGCCGCGGTCGCCAACGGCGGCCACATCGTGCGCCCCTTCCTGGTCCGCCCCGACACCGGGCCGGTGGTCACCGACCTGGCGGTCCGCGCCGCCTTCCTCGACGACGTCCGCAGCGGCATGGAGCGCGTGACCGCCAACCTGCCCGGGGCCACCGCCAAGCGCCTGCAGCTCGAAGGCGAGGCGGCCGGCATCAAGGTGGCGGCGAAGACCGGCACGGCGGAATGGGGCAGCCCCGAGAGCCGCGCCGCCGGCCGCACCCCCGACCATGGCTGGCTGATCGGCTACGCGCCGGCGGACCGCCCGACGGTCGCCTTCGCCGTCTTCATCCACAGCGGCACCTTCGGCGGCAAGGCCTGCGTGCCGGTCGCCAAGCGCGTCCTCGAACGCTACTTCGCCAAATACGGCAAGGAGGGCCACCCCCCTGCCGGATCCCCGCTGCCCGGCAGCGGCGCGTGGTGAGGCGCAGCTTGGCGCTGGCCGCAACCCCCGATCCGGGCTAGAAGCCACCATGCGCATCCTCCTGCTCGCCCTGCTGGCCTGTGCGGCCTGGACCGCCGATGGAGCGGTGAAGGTCGGCGCCAACCCATCCGCCGTCGCCTTCTTCGAAGCCAAGATCCGCCCGGTCCTGGTCGAGCACTGCAACGAATGCCACGCCGGCAAGAAGCGTTACGGCGGTCTCAAGGTCGACACCCTCGAAGCGCTGCTCGCCGGCGGCCATGACGAAGGGCCGGCGATCATCCCCGGCGACATCGTGCGCAGTTCGCTGCTGCGCTCGATACGCTACGAAGGGGACAGCGATCTGAACATGCCGCCGAATGAGCGTCTGCCGGAAGCGGTCATCAAGGACTTCGAGCACTGGGTCGCCATCGGCGCCCCGTGGCCGGACGGCAGCGCTGCGATCGCCGCCGCCGCCCCGCCGCCGCCGAAGCCGCCCTATCTCGGCCGCCTGCATCCGGTGCTGGTGCACCTGCCCATCGCCGCCCTGCTGCTGGCGGCCCTGGCCGAGTTCCTCGTGCTGGTCCGCGGCGAACGCTGGAAGCCCGCCACCGCGATCCTCGTGGTCACCGGCACGATCGGCACCGTGGCCGCAATCGTCTCGGGTGTGAACCTCGAAGGGGCGCAGGCCCCGGAGCTGCTGCAGCGGCACGAGGTGCTGGGCTGGCTGACCCTGGCCGGCGGCCTGACCGCCAGCGGCATGCTGCTGGCGATGCGCTGGGTACCCCTGCGCCGCTGGCCGCTGTTCGCGGTGCTGGCGCTGACCGCCATACTCGTGTCCCTGACCGGACACGTCGGCGGCGCCATGGTCTGGGGCTCCGACTGGCTCGGCTTCTAGCCGGCGCTAGACCGCGTAGCTGGGGACGCGGGCGCTCATCTGGGTGAAGTCGAGGTACTTGTAGATCGAGGCCTCGAAGGGGCTGACGCACTTGGCCATGTGCTCGCGGTACTCCTGCGGGGTCGGGATGCGCCCGAGGATGGAGATCACGCCGGCCAGCTCGGCCGAGCCGAGATAGCACAGCGCGTCGCGGCCCATGCGGTTGTCGAAGTTGCGGGTCGAGGTCGAGAAGATCACCGCGTTGGGGCGGACGCGCGCCTGGTTGCCCATGCACAGCGAGCAGCCGGGGATCTCGCGACGGGCGCCGATCTTGCCGAACAGGCTGTACTGGCCCTCGGACTGCAGCACCGCCTCGTCCATGCGGGTCGGCGGGCTGATCCAGGTGGTGGCGGCGAGATACTCGACGTTGGTGTGCTTGTAGACGTTGGCCAGGGCGCGGAAGTGGCCGATGTTGGTCATGCACGAGCCGACGAAGACCTCGTCGACCTTCTTGCCCTGCTCCTCGGACAGCGTCTTGATCTTGTCCGGATCGTTGGGGCAGGCGAGCAGCGGCTCGGCGATCGCGTTCATGTCGATCACGAAGACCTTGGCGTAGCGCTTGTCGGCGGCGTCGTTGGCGGTGCCGATGACGCGGCCCTGGCCGTCCTTCACCTCGCGGGTGCCGGTCAGCTGCAGGCCGGGGTCGGCGCGCAGCAGCTCGGGCTTGGCCAGCCAGGCCTGCATAGCGTCGATGCGCGCCTGCAGGGTGGCCTTGTGGCCGTAGCCGTCGGCGATCATCGCCTTCAGCAGCTCGATGTTCGACTTCAGGTACGAGGCGACCGACTTCTCGGAGAGATTCACGGTGCAGGCCGCGGCGCTGCGCTCGGCGCTGGCGTCGGACAGCTCGAAGGCCTGCTCGGCGGTGAGGTCCTCAAGGCCCTCGATCTCGAGGATGCGGCCGTTGTAGACGTTCTTCTTGCCCTTCTTCTCCAGGGTCAGGTCGCCCGACTGCAGCGCGATCCACGGGATGGCGTTGACCAGGTCGCGCAGGGTGACGCCCGGTTGCAGCTTGCCGGTGAACTTCACCAGCACGCTCTCCGGCATGTCGAGCGGCATGTAGCCGATCGCCGCCGCGAAGGCCACCAGGCCCGAGCCGCCGGGGAAGCTGATGCCGATGGGGAAGCGGGTGTGGCTGTCGCCGCCGGTGCCGACCGTGTCGGGCAGGCACATGCGGTTGAGCCAGCTGTGGATGATGCCGTCGCCGGGTCGCAAGGCGACGCCGTTCCTTTCGACGATGAACTCCGGCAGCCAGCGATGCATCTTCGCATCCTTGGCGGTCGGGTAGGCGGCGGTGTGACAGAAGCTCTGCATCACCAGCGGGGCGGCAAAGGACAGGCAGGCGAGCTCCTTCAGCTCATCCGCCGTCATCGGGCCGGTGGTGTCCTGGCTGCCGACCGTGGTGGCCTTGGGCTCGCAGCTCATGCCGGGGCGCACGCCCTTCACGCCGCAGGCGCGGCCGACCATCTTCTGCGCCAGGGTGTAGCCCTTGCCGTCGTCGTTGGGCAGCTGCGGCTTGGCGAAGTTCGACGGATAGGCCTTCTTGAGGTGGTCGCAGGCGCGCCAGGTCAGGGCGCGGCCGATGATCAGGTTGGTGCGGCCGCCGGCGCGGAACTCGTCGAAGACGGTCGGCGACTTCACCTTGCCGGTGGCGATGACGGCGCCGTTCTTCAGCACCTCGCCGCTGCGGGTGCGCACGGTGATGACGTCACCGGTGGCGAGCTGGCCAACGTCGACGGTGTAGGCCATGCCGCCGGCGTCGCGGAAGGTGTCGAGGAAGATCGGAGCGATGATGCCGGCCAGCAGCAGGGCGCCGGTGCGCTTGTTGGGCACCGCCGGGATGTCGCGGCCGGCGTACCACATCACCGAGTTGGTCGCCGACTTGCGGCTGGAGCCGGTGCCGTAGACGTCGCCGACGATGATCGGGGTCTTGCCCTCATCGCGCAGCTTGCGCAGGGCGGCGATGCAGCCGGGGTCCTTGGTCTTGTACATGTCCAGCGCGTGCGCCGGGATGTCGGGGCGGGTGACGGCGCTCTGGGCGGGCGAGAGGTCGTCGGTGTTGGTCTCGCCGGCGATCTTGTAGACCACGCCGGTGATCTCGGGCTCGATCTCCGAGCGGCTGGTGAACCACTCGGCGGCTGCCCAGCGCTCGATCAGCTTCTGCGCCACGGCGTTGCCGCCGGCTGCCAGCTTGGCCACGACCTGGAAGTTGTCGAAGATCAGCACCATGCGCGCCAGCTGATCGGCGGCCAGCTGCGCCAGCGGGCCTTCCAGCTCGCGGGTCAGAAACGGGGTGTTGTAGCCGCCGAGCATGGCTCCCAGGCCGCGCACCGCGTCCTCGCGCGACACCACCGGGCTGCTCTTGTCGCCGTGGGCGATGGCGCCCAGCCACTCGGCCTTGACCTTGGCGGCGGGATCGACGCCGGGGGAGACGCGATCGAGGAGCAGGGCCTTCAGCTCGGCCGCCTCGGCTGACGGCGACTCCAGCAGCTTGCACAGCTCGGCGGTCTGCTTGGGGTCGAGGGGCAGCGGGGGGATCCCCTGCTTGGCACGGTCGGCGGCGGCGGCGCGGTAGGCTGCGAGCATGGCTGCGGTCTCTTTCGTTCGGGGCTGAAGCTAGCCGCAGGGCGCAGGGCACAAGCCGGGCACGGGCGCGGCCGAACGCGGCCGGGATCCGGGGGTTCACCACTTTCCGGATCATGGCTGATGAACCGGGCAGCAATCCCGGCCGTTGGTCACGGCGGAGGGCAAGGCCATGGACAGCGAAGCCGATTTCGACGCGCAGCAGGCGGTTCAGCCAGCGGAAACCCACGAGGACGCCGGCCGCGGCCGCATGGGCCTGGCAATCTGGGCGGCCAGCGCCGCCACCCATGCCGCCGCCCTGGCGCTGATGGCCGCCATCTACGTCGTGGTCGCGGACGAGACCGAGATCGATCTGCCGCCCGCCAAGACCGTCATCGTGCCCCAGGCGCAGAAGACCCCGCCGCCGGAGAAGCCGGAGACCGCCTTCGACGACCAGCCGATGCTGCTGCCCGAGGTCAGCGACACGACCGAGCAGCAGTCGCCGCTGGAGGTCGCGAAGCTGGACACCCCGGCGGGAGAACTCGACGCGCCGGAGACCCCGGTGCCGATGGAGAAGGGGCGGGACGAGGCGGTGTCCGACGTGGAGATGGGCCAGAACGCCTTCTTCACCGCCATCGGCGCCGACGGCGGCGCGGCGGGCAAGCGCGGGGGCATGTACGCCGGCCGCGGCACCCGCGGCGGCCACGGCCCAGGCAAGGCTCCCCGCTTCACCGACAAGGCCACCGGCAAGGCCCTGCGCTGGTTCAAGCGCCACCAGAGCCCGGACGGCAGCTGGGACGCCGAGGGCTACTTCCGCAACTGCACCGCCGACGGCCCCAAGTGCGAACCGGGCAAGGACCAGGCCGGCGACACCGATGCCGCGATGACCGGCTACGCCATCCTCTGCTTCCTCGGCGACGGCAACGACCACCAGACCGGCCCCTATCGCACCGTCGTGCGCAACGGCCTGCAGTGGCTGCTCGACCGCCAGAAGCCGGACGGCCTCATCGGGCAGCGCAACTACGAGCACGCCATCGCCACCATGGCCCTGGCCCAGGCCTACGGCATGAGCCCCGACCCCTGGCTGCGCGCCCCGACCCAGAAGGCGATCGACGTCATCCTGCAGCGGCAGATCCGCGATGGCTCCGCCAAGGCCCCCTACGACCGCCTGGGCTGGGACTACGTCTCCGGCGGTGCGCGCAACGATGCCTCGGTGACCGGCTGGAACGTGATGGCGCTCAAGGCGGCCATGGTCGCCGGGCTGGAGGTCGGCGAAGGGCTGTCCGGCTGCAAGACCTGGCTGGACCGCGCCTGGAAGGCCTCGAACACCGGCAAGCCGTGGTGCGCCAAGCCCGAATCCCTGGATCCCTACAAGGGCATCTCGCGCTTCGGCTATGTGTGGAACAACGCCACCGACGAGGTGCAGATCTCGGACTGGGACGCCGCCGGAGCCCGTCCGGCCAGCACCGCCAGCCACGACCTCGCGCCGGTGGGCCTGATGTGCGCCGCCTTCATGGGTCACCGCGCCGGCGACCCCATGCTGGAGACCCTGGGCAACTACGTCTCGCAGTTCCACCTGCCCAAGGCCTGGCCCTGCAACACCTACTACCTCTACTACAACACCCTCGGCATGTACCAGCTGGGCGGCGAACGCTGGGATGCGTGGGCGAAGCAGGCCCTGCCCCTGCTGGCGGACGCGCAGCGCAGCGACGAAGGCTGCATGAACGGCAGCTGGGACTGGCAGGGCACGCAGTTCCACGGCAGCGACACCGGCCGCGTGCTGTCCACCGCCTACGCCTGCCTGTCGATGCAGGTCTACTGGCTCTACGACCGCCAGCAGAAGGAGAAGGCGGGGAAGCGGTTGTAGGAAGGAGCGGGGGCAGGGGGCCCTGGGCTTTGGGCTTTGGGCTGGTGGTTGCGGCCCGGACCAGACAGCGGCGGTTGCCCGATCAGACTACCAGCAGCCCATGGCGCCCGCCGTGGGCTGCGCTCGTTCTCTACGATCACCGTGTCTGGGCTGTCCGCGCACGTCCCACCAGCCCAAAGCCCATTGCCCAGGCCCCCCAAGCCCCTTCCTACGCCCGGAATTCCTCGACCGCCGTGCCGAACCTGTCCTGCGCCGGCTTCGCCACCGGGCCACCGACGTCCTCGCCGCAGTAGGCGCGGATCCAGCGGTCGTAGGTGGCGATCTGCTCGGCCGCCGGCAGGTCGCCCGGCTGGTCGGCGGCGACCGCCGGACCGCGCAGGGCCTGCAGGGTCATCGCCACGCTGACCGAGAGGTTGAGCGACTGCGAGAAGCCCGACATCGGCAGCAGGAAGAATCCATCGGCGAGGGCGCGGGCGCGATCACTGATGCCATGGCCCTCGTTGCCGAACACCAGGGCGACCGGCCCGGCGTCCAGCGCCGGCTGCAGGGCCTGCGGCCCGACCGTCGCCCCGGCCGCGAGGTCGGTGACGAAGAAGCGGTAGCCCTGCGGCTTCAGCAGCGCGGCCGCGGCATCGATGTCTGGCAGGACGCGCAGGTCCATGTAGCGATGCACGCCCTGGCTGACCTTGTCATTGACCTTGAAGCCGTTGCGGGCGGTGGTGACCACCACGCGGTGCACGCCGCAGGCATCGCAGGTGCGGATGATGGCGGTGGCGTTGTGGGGGTCGTAGCTGTCCTCGATCACCACCGCCAGGCGGACGGTGCGCCGGGCCAGGACCTGGCGGTACTTGCGTGCGCGATCGGCGGTGATGCGGGCATCGAGGGGATGCGGAGGCACCGGGCTGGGCAGTTCGGCCGACAGTCGGCCGGCATTGCCGGATTCTGGTCCGCGCATCAGGCCGGCT
Source organism: Planctomycetota bacterium (assembly GCA_017302815.1). Lineage (GTDB taxonomy): Bacteria > Planctomycetota > UBA11346 > UBA11346 > UBA11346 > UBA11346. Next base: position 443 of record JAFLCQ010000061.1, on the reverse strand, counting down.
TCTCGAAGCGGTCGGTGCTGAGCGCGGCGCCGGGCACGTCCGGCCGCTTGTACAGGCTGCCGTCGAGATGGCAGGCGGCGAGGATCTGGGTGACGTTGGCGTCGAAGCCGGCGTCCCCGGAAAGGGTCTCGATCACCGCCTGCGGGTCGGCGCCGGGATCGGCGGCGATGCGGGCGGCGAAGGCGGTGGCGGCGCCGAGGATGCGTGCCTCGGTATCCAGCTCCTCGCCAGCGGTGCGCAGTGGGCCGTTGCCGTCGACGCGCTCGTAGGCGCTGCGCACCAGGGGCAGCAGCGATTCGAGGTCATCGATCGCATCGAGGATGCGCGAGGCGGTGGTGGCGTCGCCGGTGAGGCGCGGGAAGTGGTGCAGCAGTCCGGCCATGTACAGCCGTTCGCGGCTGTCGTCGCCCAGGCGCATGGCCAGGGCGACGGCGCAGGCGGCG
>JAFLCQ010000060.1 GCA_017302815.1 Planctomycetota bacterium | reverse complement strand
TGCGGGCGGCCGGCGAGGTGCAGTTCGGCGTCAGCGGCCAGGACCCGCAGCATGCCGCAGCGCATCACCGCGTCGCCCATCGCCTCGAAGCTGAGGAAGAGGCGCTTCATGGCTTCTCCGGGAAGGCGCTGCCGCGCTTGGCCCGCCACCAGCCGAGCCCGGCGAGGTCGGCGGCGCGCTGGCGGGCGCGCTTGGCGTCGATGTCGCCCTGCACGTCGCCGCTGTAGCCCTTCAGGCCGGCGACGCCGGTCGCCGACACCGCCACGGTCTGGCCGATGCCGATGCCCGGTGCCGACAGCAGGTCGCGTCCGAAGCTGTGGTAGGCGAAGCCGGCGGGGGCGCAGCGCTCGATCAGGGTGGCGCCGATGTCGATGTGGCCGCCGGCCTGGCCGGCGGGGAAGGGGCGGTCGACCCCGGGGCCCCACAGCAGGAAGGGTACCAGGGTGCGGCTGGCGAGGTCTGGCCGGCGGTTGGGATAGCGGCGTCCGTAGTGGTCGCCGGTCGCGGCCAGCAGCAGGCCGGGCAGGCGCTGCGCCGCCCCGCGCACGAAGCGCTCGAATTCGCGGTCCATCAGCCAGAAGTGGCCGAGTTCCTGGGCATTGAAGGCCTCGTCGCAGCGCGCGGCCAGAGCCGGCGGCGGAGCGGACATGGTCCAGCCGGCCTTGGCCACGTCGCTGTCGAAGGGCACGTGGTTGCCCACCGTCAGCACCACGGTCAGGCTCGGCGCGCTGTCGTCGAGGCGCTGGAGGACGGCAGGCAGGAAGCGGTCGTCTGGCAGGCCCCACTCGTTGTCGCGCGCCGGGTCGAGACCGAAGGCCCCGCCGCACAGCACCTCGTCGAAGCCCTGCTCGGCCATGAAGGTGCCGATGCGCTGCCACGACGAGTAGCCGGCGTAGCACAGGCGGGTGCGGTAGCCCAGCCGCTTGAACGCGGCCGGCAGCGAGGATGGGAAGGCGGTGTGCGACGTGGCCAGGTCCGGCAGCTCGACCAGGGCGTAGGGCACCCCGGTGACCAGGGCGCCGAAGCTCTTCATCGTCTGGTCGCCAGCCGAGATGAAGCGGGTCAGCAGGTGGCCCTCCGACCCCAGCCGGCGCATGCCCTCGGCGAGGCCGAGACCGCTCCAGGCATCGTCCAGCGCCCAGGCGCCGTAGCTCTCCAACACCACCAGCACGACATGACGCGGCGGCGCTGCACGGCCGCCGGCCGCGGATCTGGCGGTCGCGGCGTCGAGATCCGCCGGCGCGCCTCCCCATACGCGCCGGGCCGCGGCGCGGACATCGCCATCGGGGATGAACCAGTCGACGCCGTTCTGCCGCTGCACCCGGCGGTGGTCGATCCAGGCGCGGTGCAGGGCCTTCCATGGCGAAGGGATGAGGCGGTCGACGGCCGCGTCCTCGCCGGTGGCGGCGACCTGCATGTTCCATTCCTGGCGGGTCAGGGATCCGCGCGACAGACCCAGCAGCGCCACCGCGATGGCGGCGGTGGCGAGGACGCGGCCCGGCATGCGCAGGTCGGCGAACCACCACGCCCGCTCCAGGCGCGGGCGGGTCGCCAGCAGCGACAGCCAGGCCAGTAGCGCACCGGCGGGCAGGGCGGCGGCGAGGATGCGCAGCACCGGCCATTCGCTCCAGATGCTGCGCAGGATGGCGACCGGATCATCGGCGCCGGCGGCGAAGATGCCTGCATCGAAGCGGCGGCCGTACTCGCCGAGGAAGGCCAGGTCGATGGCGGTTGCCAGCGGGGTGAGGCCGGCCAGGGCAATGAGCACGCCGATGCGCCAGCCGCGGCGCAGACGTCCTGCCCAAGCCGGCTCTGCGGGCCGCAGGCGGAAGAGGGCCAGCGCGGCGCTGAGGGCGACCAGGGCGATGGCGACGCGCATGTCCAAGCGCAGGCCGCTGAGCGTCGCCTGCGCCATCGCGGCGAGGCCGGTCGCCGGGTCGAGGGCCGAACGCTCCCACCACAGCGAGAAGGCGCGTGCCAGCGCCGTGACCGCCAGCATGGCGCAGATCACGCGCAGATCGGCGGCGATCGCGCCTATGGCGCGGCTCCAGCCGTCCTCCCGGGAATGCGCTTCTGCCGTCATGCGGCGCGGAGCCTAGGGCGGCTCCGGCGCCGGGCTACCTCAGGCGCCACCAGGCCTTCAGACGGCTGCAGATGCGACCATCCAGTCCGGGATGCAGGATCTCCACCGGGGTGCGGCCGCGGCGTGCGCCAAGCCAGCTGATGGCGACCAGGGCTGCCAGGGTGACGGCGATGTTCGGCCAGGCGTTCAGCGCCCACTGTCCGCTCCAGCGCAGCTCCCAGCCGCTGAAGGGCGCCAGGTAGGGGATCGGCCAGTCATGGCCGTCCGGACCGCGTGAACCGAGCAGGTCGCACAGGAAGTGCAGGTGCATGGCGACGAAGGCCATCAGGCCCACCCGCCAGTCGCGTCGGCACCAGGCCCAGGCCAGCACGGCGACGGCCACGGCTGCCAGGCCGTTGTGCAGGATGCGGTGGTGGTAGTCGGTGAACCAGGGCAGGGCGCCCTTGGACAGGATCTCCACCGGTGCGCCGAGGCCGTCGAGATCGGGGGCGATGCCGGCCAGGGCGATGGCGGCGCGCGCGCGGCGGTCGAAGCGCTGCTGCGGCGCGGCCTCGGCCAGCAGCCAGGAGAGCATGGCATGGGTGGCTATGTGCACGCCGACAGCCTATGCGCCGGACAGGGCTTCCCAAAGCCCCGACCCGGCCGATCCTCCGCAGCCATGGTCAAGGTCGCCATCGCCCTGCTCACCGCCGTCGCCCTGCTCCTGGTCGTGCAGATCATCGACCGCAGCCGCGAGCCGGCGCAGCTGAAGGCCGTGCTGGACGCCAGCGAACGTGCCGCCAGCGCGCAGGAGCGCATGCTGCTGGAACTGAAATCGCTGCGCGAGGAGCTGGCGCGGCGGCCGGCGGCGGCCCCCACCGCTGCCGCGACCGCGTCCACCGACGCCGGAGGCAGGCGCGATGGCGTGCCACGCGAAGGCGGCAACTTCCTGCTCGCCCCGGACACCAGCCACTTCGATCCCGCGAAGGTCGGCGGCAGGCTGGTCGAGTTCGAGCGGCCGCCGCAATCGCTGAACCCGCTGCTTGAGAATCTCGCATCGGCCTCCGCCGCCCGCGGCTACATGAACGACGGCCTGTGCGACAGCCATCCGGCGCATCCCGACCTGTGGTACGAAGGGCTCGCGGAATCGGTGGTGATCGCGGATGGCTGGCGGCGCTTCACCTTCCGCATCCGCCCGGGGGTGGTCTGGCATCGGCCCGCCATGGCTCGCGACGGCCGCCACGCCTGGCTCGATCGCGATGTCGAGCTGACCGCCAAGGATTTCGCCTTCGCCATCGATCTGATCCGCAACGGCGATGTCGACTGTCCGCACCTCAAGGGCTACTACGAGAACGTGGCCAGCGCGCGCGCGCTCGACGACCGCACCTTCGAACTGGTGTGGAAGGAGAGCGAATACACCAACATCGATGGCAGCCTGGGTCTTACGCCGCTGCCCAGCCACATCTACGGCCGCTACGAGGATGGCAGCGAGATCCCGCCCGAGAAGCTCGGTGCGGTGTTCAACAAGCACTGGTTCGACGAGGCGCACCAGTTCGTCGGCACCGGCATGTACATGCTCGAAAGCTTCGAGCCCGGCAAGTCGCTCGAGCTGCTGCGCAATCCGCGCTACTGGTCCAAGGGCCTGCACGTCGACCGCATGGCCTGGGACGGCAGCGTGGTGCAGCCGGATGCCCAGCTGACCGCATTCAAGAACGGGCAGGTGCATTTCCAGGGCCTGCTGCCCGCCCAGTACAAGTCGGAGATCCTCGATGGGCGCGAGAACCGCTTCGCCAAGCCCGTGGCGAACGATCCGACGGCCGGTCGAACCGGGGCCTTCGGCTGGGAGCGCGTACGCGGCACCAGCTACGCGTATATCGGCTGGAACATGCGCCGGCCGATCTTCGCCGACCAGCGCGTCCGCCAGGCCCTCACCCTCGCCTTCCCCAAGCAGCGCATCATCGACGAGGTCTTCCTCGGCCTGGGCCGCCCGCAGTACGGGCCGATCCATCCCGACAGCCCCTACGCCGCCACCGATCTGCCGCGATTCGACTTCGATCCCGCCGTCGCACGCCAGCGCCTGGCCGAGGCCGGCTGGAAGGACAGCGATGGGGACGGCTGGCTCGATCGCGAGATCGCCGGGCAGCGCACCCCGCTGCGCTTCCGCATCGCCTACTACGCGGCCGGAACGTTGTGGCAGAACATCCTGGCCATCTATCGCGACAACCTCAAGCCGCTGGGGATCGACATGACGCCGGATCCGATCGAGGATACCGAATGGGAGCGGCGCATGGACAACAAGGATTTCGACGGCATGTGCGCCGGCTGGCAGATGGACCTCGACGCCGACTTCGTCCAGCTCTGGCATTCAAAGGGCGCCGACGAGCCCAAATCCTCGAACCATTGCGGCTTCCGCGATCAGCGCGTCGACGAGCTGTCGCTGCAGCTGCGGCGCACCTTCGACCGCGACGAGCGCATCCGCATCGCCCGCGAGGTGCAGCGGCTGATCGCCGAGGCGCAGCCGTATGTGTTCATCCGCAGCGGCGAAGGCATCTTCGCCTGGCAGAACGGGCGTTCGGGACCCGCGGATCGCCGCGATCTGCTCGGTGGCGTGGTCACCGGCTTCGAGCGGCTGCATCCGCTGCGCAACCGCACCCGCCTCTACTGGACGATCGACAGGGCGCCCTGAAGCATGTGGGCGTACGTCGTCCGGCGCCTGCTGTGGATGATCCCGACCTTCCTCGGGATCCTGGTGATCAATTTCGCCGTCCTGCGCATGCAGGGGCCATCGTTGTCGCGCGAGCTGACCAAAGCCACCGGCGGCGAGTCGGGCGAGATGAACGCCAAGCTGGTATCCAGCGGCGTCGAGGCCTATCTCGTGCGCTTCCGCACCACCGGCCTCGACCTGCCGGCGCTGGTCAATCTGCGGGGATTCATCGGCAAGGACGAGGTCGCGGCCTGGCTGCGCGAGACCGAGCGGGGACCAGGCGTCGACGATGCCGCCCGTGATCGCCGCGAGAAGGAGCTGTGGATGGCCGGGCGCTTCCTGGTCGCCCCGCTCGCGGCGGTCCTCGCCGATGACGCCTTGGCGAAGCTGCATGGGCCCGCCAGCATGGCGCTGTCGCTATGCGCCTTCTATCCGCTGCATCGCGGCGAGCTCGAACGCATGGCCGCCGACGAGGCGCGGGCCCGCGGCGAGCGCAACCAGGCCCTGAAGGGGCTGCGCATCGCCTATGCCAATGATCGCGGAGACGGCTTCCGCACCACCGATCCCGAGGCGCAGGCGAAGCGCACGGCGGCCGTGGAGTTCGCCGCGCGGCATGCGGCCGCCTTCGCGGCCCCCGGCGACCGTTGGCGGGCTATCCTCGGCGAGACGGGATTCACGCTCTTCCTGCGCCAGCTGGCCACCGGCGAGCTGTGGTCGACCGAGCGCCAGCAGTATGTGTTCAGCCTCATCGCTGATCGCTGGCAGACCTCATTCGGGCTGAACCTGCTGGCCATCCTCATCGCCTGGATGGTGTCGATCCCGCTTGGCGTGCGCGCCGCCAGGCGCGTCGGCTCGCTGGAGGAGCGGGCCAGCGGCTCAGCCCTCTTCCTGCTCTGGTCGCTGCCGTCCTTCTTCGTCGGCACCCTGCTGCTGCACCACCTCTGCACCGACCATCCCGGCTCCACGGCGCTCTTCCCCAATCGCGGGCTCTCCAGCCCCGACAGCCTGTGGTACTCCACTCCGGCCTACCTCGCCGACCTGGCCTGGCACGCAGCGCTGCCCCTGCTGGTGCTGTGCTACGGCTCGTTCACCGCGCTGAGCCGCTACATGCGGGCGAGCGTGCTCGACCAGATGTCCAGCGACTATGTCCGCACCGCCCGCGCCAAGGGCGTGTCCGAGGATGCCGTGGTGTGGCGGCACGCGACCCGCAACAGCCTCATCACCATGATCACCCTCGGCTCCGAACTGCTCGCCGCCCTGTTCGGCGGGTCCATCATCGTCGAATACATCTTCTCCATCGACGGTCTCGGCAGGCTCCTGCTGGAGGCTGCGCGCAGCCAGGACGCTCCGCTGGTGATGGGTTCGACGGTGATCTCGGTCGGCCTGCTGCTGGTCTCGATCCTCGTCGCCGACCTCCTCTATGCGGTGGCCGATCCGCGCATCAGGGCCCGCTATGCCTGAGACCGCCCCAGCATCGCCGCTGGCCCTGGCTCTGCGCCGCTTCGCCTCGCGACGCGGGGCGCAGCTGGGCATCGCCCTCTGCGCCGCCTTCGCCCTGGTGGCCCTGTACGCTCCGCTGCTCGCCAGCGATGTGGCCATCGTCTGGTGGGATGACGCCGGATTCCGCCTGCCGCTGCTGGCCGATCTGTTCAACCGCCGCAGCTATCCCAAGCACCACGATCTGCTGTTCAGCGTCGCCGGCCTGCTGCTGCCCGCGATCGCCACCGGGTGGTGGCTGCTGCGCCGTCGCTGGAGCGCCTCGCGCCGTGTGCTTGCGGCGGCAGGCCTGGTGCTGTGCGGCTGGCTGCTGGCCATGCTGCCGCTGCTGCCGGACGGCCGTGGCGGCTGGCAGGCCGTCTGGAGCGATCGTCCGTCCAGCGCCTGCACCGCCGAGGCGGCCCGCGCTTCCGGCGCCTGGACCATCTTTCCGCTGGTCCCGCACCGCTACGACGCCGCCTACGCCGGGGCGGTGCTGAAGCCGCCTGGCACGGTCAATCCGGCCAGCGGGCGCGGCTTCCTGCTCGGCACCGACCAGGTCGGCTTCGATGTCTTCGCGCGCATGGCGTTCGGCACCCGCATCAGCCTGACCATCGGCCTGCTCGCCACCGGCATCGCCCTGGCGATCGGCACGGTGATCGGCGCGCTCAGCGGCTATCTGGGCGGCTGGGTCGATCTCGTGCTGCAGCGTCTGGTCGAGATCATGATGTGCTTTCCGACCTTCATCCTCGTGCTGGTGGTGGTTGCGATGCTGGGACGGGACATCTTCATCATCACCTGGGTGCTGGGCCTGACCGGCTGGGCCGGGGCGGCGCGGCTGGTGCGCGGCGAGTTCCTCGCCCAGTCCGGCCGCGACTACGTTCTGGCCTGCCGTGCGGCCGGGCTGCCCGCAGCGCGCATCATGTTCCGGCACGTCCTGCCCAACTGCATGACTCCGCTGCTGATATCCGCCACCTTCGGCGTCGCCGGCTCGGTGGGCCTGGAGAGCGGTCTCGCCTTCATCGGCCTGGGCGATGCCAATGTCCCCAGCTGGGGCATGCTGCTGAACCAGGGACGCGAGAACATCGCCTTCGGCTGGCTCATCTGGGTCCCCGGGCTGGCCGTTTTCCTCCTGGTCATGTCGCTGAACATGGTCGGCAACGGCCTGCGCGAAGCTCTCGACCCCAAGGCGTCCCCATGAGCGAACCGATCCTCTCCTTCGAGGCCCTGCGCGTCGCCTTCGGTTCCACCGAGGTGGTGCACGGCCTGTCCTTCGGCGTGAACCCGGGCGAGGTGGTCGCCCTGGTCGGCGAGTCCGGCTCGGGCAAGAGCGTCAGCGCGATGAGCGTGCTGCGCCTGCTGCCGGAACCGCCAGCCAACTATCCGGGCGGACGCATCCTGTGGCAGGGCGAGGATGTCCTGCGCATGGATGCCAAGCGCCTGCGCCGCCTGCGCGGCGGCGAGGTTGGCATGGTGTTCCAGGAGCCGATGACGGCGCTGAACCCGACCATGACCGCCGGGGCGCAGGTCGCGGAGGCGCTGGAGATCCACACCGCGCTGGATGCGCCCGCCCGCCGCGTCCGCACCATCGAGCTGTTCCGCGCGGTGGGCATCCCGCAGCCGGAGGCGCGGGTGGACTCCTATCCGCACGAGATGAGCGGCGGCCAGCGCCAGCGCGTGTGCATCGCCATGGCCCTGGCCTGCGAGCCGCGCCTGCTCATCGCCGACGAGCCCACCACCGCCCTCGACGTCACCATCCAGGCGCAGATCCTCGATCTGCTGAAGGAGCTGCAGCGCTCGCGCGGCCTGTCGGTGCTGTTCATCACCCACGACCTCGGCCTGGTGCGCGAGCTCGCGGACCGGGTGGTGGTCATGCGCAACGGCGAGGCGGTCGAGCAGGGGGCGGTCGCCGGGGTCTTCGCCGATCCCAAGCACCCCTACACCCGCGGCCTGCTGACCTGCAAGCCGGTGCTCGGCCGCCGCGTCGCGCGGCTGACCACGGTCGCCGACGCGATGGCCGGCGGATGAGCGCCTGGGCGGGCTGGGAGCGGGTCCACTTCGACTTCGGCGGCCACGGCCTGGCCGTCTACCCGGCGGGAGCGACCTTCGGACCCAGGACCCTGGGCGACTTCGAACTGGTGTGGATCGTCGAGGGCGACTGCACCTGGATCTGCGACGGCGTCGAGCATGCCGCCCCGCCCGGTACCGTCATCCTCGCGCGGCAGGGCATGCGCGACGCCTTCCGCTGGGATGCCTCCCGCGATTCGCGGCATGGCTACGTCCATTTCACCCCGCGCCTCGACGGCTGCGACTGCCCCCCGCCGTCCGCGTGGCCGGCACTGCGCGCCTGCGGCGACGACAGCGTCGTCCCGCCGCTGCTGCGGCAGCTCCTGCGCATCCTCGATACCCGTGGCCCGGCCTGGGAGGAGCTGGCGCAAGGTGCGCTGCGCCACGCCCTGCTCTCGTTCCTCGCCGGCGGCGACGGGGTGGCCGGTGAAGAGGCGATGCCGACCCCGCCGGCGCTCGAACGCGCCCTCCTGCGGCTGCGCGAGGCTTGGCGCGGCGAGGTGTGGGCGCCGGTGTCGATCGCGGCCCTGGCGCGTGCTGCCGGGGTTAGCCGCGAGCACCTGACCCGCGCCTTCCAGCGCCATTTCGCAACCAGCCCGCGCGAAGCGCAGCTGGCGCTGCGCCTCGACCGCGGTGCCCACCTGCTGGTGCGCACCTGCCTGCCGGTGCATGAGGTCTCGCGCCTGTGCGGCTTCGCCGACCAGTTCCACTTCTCGCGCCGCTTCCACGCCGCCTACGGCGCCGGGCCGCGCGCCTTCCGGCAGCGCATCGCAGCCGGCGGCGCCATGCCGATGGCGCCGCTGGTGCGGGTCAGGCGGGTGGTGGTCGGCTGAGGACGGGCCTCAGACCGTGACCAGGCCGGCGGTGTCGAGGGCGATGACCAGCTCCTCGTTGGTCGGGACGACCAGGGCCGGCAGCGAGCCGTCGGTGGTGATGCGGCCGTTCCAGTCCTTGCCGTTGGCGGCGTTGCGGGCCGGATCGAGGGCGAAGCCGAGGACGCGCAGGTGCTCGACGACCTTCGCGCGCACGGGGATGGAGTTCTCGCCGATGCCGCCGGTGAAGGCGAGGGCGTCGATGCGGCCGAGCGGAACCGCCAGCGCGGCCAGCTGCTTGGCCAGGCGGTAGCAGAACACCTCGACCGCGAGCTTTGCGCGCTCGTTGCCCTTGTCGATCTCCGCCAGCAGGGTGCGCATGTCGTTGGACGCGCCGGACAGGCCCAGCAGGCCGCTCTTCTTGTTGAGCAGATCGGTGATGGCGGCGGCGTCCTTGCCCAGCCGTTCGCACATGAACGCAACCAGCGCCGGATCGATGTCGCCGGACCGCGTGCCCATCACCAGGCCCTCCAGCGGAGTGAGGCCCATGGTGGTGTCGACGCTCTTGCCGTTGCGCACGGCGGTGGCGCTGCAGCCATTGCCGAGATGGGCGACGATGACGGCATGGTCATCGCCGCGCAGGCCGAGCATGCCGACGGTGCGCGCGCTGACGTAGCGGTGGCTGGTGCCGTGGAAACCGTACTTCCGCACCGCATGCTTCTCATACCACTCGTAGGGCACGGGATAGAGGTAGGCGTGCCGCGGCATGGTCTGGTGGAAGGCGGTGTCGAAGACCGCGACCTGGCGCAGGCCGGGGAAGAGCTCCTTGCACACCCGGATGCCGAGGAGGTTGGGCGGGTTGTGCAGGGGTCCGAGGGCGAAGCAGGCCTCGATGCCCTTCTCGACCTGGGTGTCGATGACCATCGAGGCGGAGAAGAGCTGGCCGCCATGCACGACGCGATGGCCGATGCCGGCGATGCCGCCGGCGAGACCGCGCGCCTTGAGGCCCTCGTAGACCTCGCGCATCGCCTTGGCATGGTCGCCGCCGGGGATGGCATCCTCGTACTTGCGTCCGCTCGCATCCTTCCAGGTGACGGATGCTTCGGGGCTGCCCAGGCGTTGGGCCAGGCCGGAGACCAGCTCGGTCCGCGCCGCCGGGTCGATGACCGCGAACTTCAGCGAGGACGAACCGCAATTGATGACGAGGATCTGCATGGTTCCCCAAGGCTAGCACGGCGGAGGCCGTCCGGTAGGTGCCGGACGGCGCATTGTTCAACCTTCGTTTCATGCATGGATCGCCAGCCGGGCTTCCGCCTCCATCGCCGGGGCTAGGGTGAGCGCATGCCGACTCCCGCCGCCTTCCTGCTCGACCTCGATGGTACGCTGCTGGACACCGAACCCCTGCATTTCCTGGCGCATCGGCGTTTCCTCGGCAGCCAGGGGATCGAACCGACCCAGGACGACCTGGTCGGCAACATCGGCAAGGGCGACGTCGAGTTCTACAGCGAGCTGATGCGGCGGCACGGCAAGCAGGGGGATCCCGTCGCCTGGGTGGCGGGCAAGACCGACACCCTCATCGGCATCTACCGCGAGCAGGGCGTGCGGATCAATCCGGGCGGTTCCGAATTGCTGGCGCGCGCGTTCGCGGAGGGCATCGCCTGCGTCGTGGTGACCTCGTCCGAACGCGCCCTCGCCCGCGCCGCGCTGGAGGCAGCGGGCCTCGCCGGACGGCTCCAGATGCGGGTCTGCCGCGAGGATACCGTGCGCCACAAGCCGCACCCGGAGCCCTACCTGCTCGCGTGCGTCCGTCTCGGCATCCCCCCGCAGCGCTGCCAGGCGGTCGAGGACAGCCCGAGCGGCGTCGCCGCCGCGCGCACCGCCGGCTGCCCGGTGGTCGCCATGTCGGGCCACGTCGCCGATGAGCTGCTCATGCGCGCCGGGGCGCAGCGCATCATCGCCCGGCTCGATGAACTGCTGCCGGCGGGGGACTGAGCGGTGGCGCAGGATCCCTGGTGGACGGCGGCATTCACCGCCGCCTATCTGGAGGTGTACCATCACCGCAGCGATGCGCAGGCGGCCCAGGAGATCGCTGGACTGCTGCCGCGTCTGGCCGCCGCGCCGGGTCCGATCGTCGACGCCGGCTGCGGCGCCGGGCGCCATCTCGCCGCGTTGCGCGCTGCCGGGCTGCCGGCCATCGGCTTCGACCTGTCGGCGGATCTGCTGCGTGTGGCGCGCGACCGCAGCCTGTGCCGGGGTCGGCTGGCTCGGGCTGATGTGCGCCGTCCACCCTTCGCGGGCGGTTGCGGAGCGGTGCTGTGCCTGTTCACCGCGTTCGGCTACTTCGACGACGCCGGCAATGCCGCCTGCCTCGCCGGCCTGGGCCGGCTGGTCTCCCAGGGGGGGTGGGTCCTTCTCGACCTACCGGAGCCCGACGCCCTGCGCCGCGGTCTGCAACCGACCAGCGAGCGGCGCACACCAGGCGGCTGGATCGTGCGCGAACGCCGATGGATCGCCGGCGATCGGGTGGAAAAGGCGGTCGAGGCCACGCCTCCGGATGCCGCAGCCGTCACCTGGCAGGAGAGCGTCCGGCTCTATCGAGAAGCGGAGCTGCATGCCCTGGCCTCCGCCGCCAGCCTGGTTCCGGACGTGATCTGGCCCGGTCTGCGCGGACCTGATGACCAGGCGGGACGACTGGTCTGCTGGTTGCGCCGCCCGTAAGCGGCGCCCGGCGCTCGCGTTGACAGCACCATGGGGGGGGCAATGCTCTGCTCTGCGGCGATGTCCTCCGACTACACCCTCATCCTCCGTGCCTGCCCAGAGAGCCACCGCGAATCGGCGGCGGTGTTCATCGGCAAGCTCTTCTCGCTGAAGGAGCACACCTGCCAGCAGATCGTGGCCTCGTGCCCGATCGTGCTGCTGGCCGGTCTCGGACGCGAAGAGGCCGGTGCCATCCATCTGCTGGCCCATGGTCTGGCCACGGTGGGGGCCCAGGTCGAGCTGTCCGGCAACCCGCCGGGTGATCTGCCCAAGATCGACTGGCCGCGCCGGCCGCAGGTGCTCAAGCGCGAACTCAGCGAGTGGGTCGTCGACCTGCAGGTGCCGGTGCCGGTGCCGGGTGGATCATCGGCGCGCATCATCGATCTGCTGGTCGCTGCGCTCGAGGGCAAGCCGCCCACCAAGAGCGAGTTCAAGGGATCGCAGCTGCCCGAGGTGACGCCCTTCTCGACTCCGGCCCTGCCGCCGGTCGAGGCGAAGCCGCCGACCACGCGTACGCCCCTCCCGGCTGCCCAGGCCCAGCGCACGCCGCTGCCTCCCCCGCCGCAGCCGGCCTCGGCGATCTCCGCCGCAAGCGACGGCAACGAAGATCCGATGTCCCGCCTGAACGAACTCTTCCCCGAGGAGGAGGGCGGCGGCTTCATGCCGGGCAAAGAGGACATCACCAACATCCTCAACCGCATCCTTCCCGATGAGGAGGGTGCAGGCGGCGGCGCTCCCGGCGGCAGCAGCGGTTCCGGTCGGCGCGCGGCCGAGGGCACGGGCGGATTCTCGGTCTTCCTGGCCAAGATCGCGGACGAGGATCGGCGCAAGAAGGCGGCCGCACTCATCGCCGAGATCGGCAAGGTCCCGGCCGAGGAGGCCGAGACCCTGTCGAAGAAGATGATCATTCCGGTCCTGCGCGGCGTCTCCAAGGAGGAGGCCGAGGCCGCCAAGGCCCAGTTCGGCAAGATCGGCATCCTGGCCCGCGTGAAGGGGCCGGAGTAGGCTTTTGCTTCTAGGGGCTGTCGCCCCTAGGACCCCCGGGCTTTGTCGCGGCTCGGTTTTCTCGCTGCGCTCGAAAACCGTGGCGGCATCGGCTTCGCCGATTGTATGCCGCCACCGCCGCTCGGCGCCCGGTCGCGCTGCGCGCTCCGAATCTGCTCTAGGGTCTGTCGCCCCTAGGACCCCCGGGCTTTGTCGCGGCTCGGTTTTCTCGCTGCGCTCGAAAACCGTGGCGGCATCGGCTTCGCCGATTGTATGCCGCCACCGCCGCTCGGCGCCCGGTCGCGCTGCGCG
>JAFLCQ010000006.1 GCA_017302815.1 Planctomycetota bacterium | reverse complement strand
CGCTTGCGGGAGCATCCATCCATACCGTCGGACTGATCGAGGCGCTGGAGCGCACCTCGCAGCACCGCAGCACCGTCCTGCGCCAACTGGTGCGCGACGACCGCGAGCGGCGCGGCGACCGCCTGCTCGGCACCAGCGCGGCGATGCAGCGGCTGCGCGCCGAGATCGATCTGGTCGCAGCCAGCGACCTGCCGGTGCTGATCACCGGCGAGACCGGGGTGGGCAAGGAACTGGTCGCCAGCGCGGTGCATGCTGGCAGCCGCCGAACTGACGAGCCGATGGTGCAGGTGAACTGCGCCGCCCTGCCCGAGCAGATCGCTGAGAGCGAACTGTTCGGCCACCTGCGCGGCGCCTTCACCGGGGCGAGCGCCGACCGCGCCGGCAAGTTCGAGGTGGCTGACGGCGGTACGCTGTTCCTCGACGAGGTCGGTGAACTGCCCGCGACCGTGCAGCCGAAGCTGCTGCGCGCGCTCCAGCAGGGCGAGATCCAGCGGGTCGGCGCCGACCGCGTGCTGAAGGTCGACGTGCGTGTGATCGCGGCGACCAACCGTGACCTCATGGCCGAGCAGGCCGGCGGCCGCTTCCGCTCCGATCTCTATCACCGACTTGCTGTCTACCCTCTGCACGTCCCGCCGCTACGCGATCGCCGCGAGGACATTGCCCTCCTGGCCGGACATGTCCTCGACCGCGAGGCGATTCGACTGGGCTGCTCCTCGGCCCGACTCGATGCCACAGCGCGTAGCGCACTGATCACCTACCCCTGGCCGGGCAATGTCCGGGAACTGGAGCATGTCCTCATGCGCGCGGTCGTGCGCGCCGCCGGTCCGGCCGGCCGACGCCAAGGCGTAATTGTCGGTCTTGACCACCTCGGGCTGGGCACAGCTAGCGTACCGGCTGCAGGTGAGCCCACGGTGACGCCCACGGGCACACTGCGCCAGCGCCTTGACAGTGCGGCCCGGAACGAAGTGCAGGCCGCCCTAGCCCGCCACGCCGGCCGGTGGACGCCGGCTGCGCGCGAACTCGGCCTGACAGCAAGCAATCTGCAGCGTTTGGCTGGGCGTCTAGGATTACGGTGATAGCCAGCGCCCATCACCTGTCGCCGCTGTGGAGTTACTGGATGTGGCCAGAACCACTACTCCGAAGATGCGCAACCATGCGTTGGTCGACATCGGCAATGTGCGAGGATAGCCAGGATTCAAGAAACTTGAGCACGGTGACGGCATCAATGCGACGACCATCAAGGTAGTCATTCCGGAACCCCATCAGGATTGCCCGCGCACGATGGTGTTCCTGCCGATGGTCCTCCAGGCCTGGGTACGCGGTGGCTTCCATGATCGCCTCTTCACGCGCGAAATGCCGTTCGGCATAGACGGCCAACGAGGCGACACGTGGTCCATCGACCGTGGACTGCCGGTCGTCTACGATCGCCCGCAGACCGCCGATCATGCTGAATATCTCGACGTGATCATCGTCGAGTTCGGTCACGCCGGTGAGTGGTGGCGCCACAACGGGCTGCGGAGCCCAACCTGTCACCGCAAGTGGATACACCTCAGTCTCTTCACGTCGAATGAGGCGGGTTACCGCAGCCTGGAGGATGCCCAATGCCGATCCGAAACTCTTCGGATCCCGTTCAATGGCTCCTGGAGGACTCCAATACCTCGAGAATGATGCGCACCCTTCAGCCAACGACTGGGATTCCCGGAGACGCGCATCGCCAGCAGATCGCATCGCTGTGCCGACCGGCGCCATGGTTAATTCCGCCAGCACGGGATCTTCGTGCGCGAAGTGCTCGGTCACATGCCGGGCAAAGAGGACGAGGTTCTGCCGGGTGCGCTCGGCCTCCTTCGGGCTGGCCTGCTCGGAGATCGACAGCGAGGCCATGAGGGAAGCGAGGATCTGATGTTCGCGGCGCAGGTCTGCGATGGTGGTCATGACGATTCCCGGGATGGCGTTACGGACAGAGGAGAACGTACCAGACGGATGCCAGCAGGTCCGCTCATGAGGGTGTCGAGCCAGGCTTCGCCTGCCCAACGATAGCGGATCTGGATGCCACGAGCGCCTGCCGCCAGGGCTCGCTGCGCCTCGACCAGCCCGGTCGCGCCAGCATAGGCGGTGGCATCACCCTTGATCAAGACCTCGTCGATCTCGACCAGCGTGGCGAGGTCGCTGAACAGTGCCGCAAGCGTCTCGGGATCGAACTCAGCCGTGGTGAGGCATGCTAGCGGGATACTCATGAGCGCGCCCTGGGCATGACCAGGACCGCATTGCGCGGGGCTGGGCAGACGTGGTGGCAGATACCGCAGCCGGTGCAGACATCAGGCACCACCTGGGGCCGGCTACCGGTCAAACGGATGGCGCCCTCGACCGGGCAGCGCTCGCTGCAGGTCGTGCAGGTCGTGCCCTGATGGGCGAGGCAGTCGACGGTGGCGATACGCGCCAGACCGATGGCCGGTACGGGCGTGTCTGGTGCTCGTCGAAGCACCGCCGGGGCACATGCGGTGATGCATGGCGTATCGGTGCACATCAGGCACGGCTGCACGGCCGGATCGATGATGGGCGTGCCAGCGGCGGCACGCAGACGATCTGGCGCCAATCGGATGGCCTGGTGCGGGCAGGCACGGATGCAGTCGCCGCAACGGGTGCAGCCGGCGAGGAAGTCGGCTTCGCCGACAGCTCCTGGCGGACGCAGGACAGGGAAGACTGGCCGTGGGCGTGCAGGCGCAGGGGCGGCGGCCTGGCGGAGGAACCCGCCGGTGAAGAAGGCGCGGCGACTCAGCACGCGGGCATCATCAGCCTGCGGCTGGACGGATCGGCTGAGAAGACTCGCGAACCAGCTCATGCCCGCGCTTTCGGCTGGAGCCGCGCTCGGACGGCGCCGGCTTGGGCGGTGGTCGCGACGCGAATGCCGGCCGTGCCTTCGATCGGGCAGACGAACTCGCAGGTGCCGCAGCCGACGCACTTCCCGTCATCGACGCCCGGAATCGGGATGGCCTGACCATTGGGGGCTAAGGCCATCTTCAGGGTGATGGCCTTGCCCTCGACCGGGCAGTGCTCCCAGCAGACGCGGCATTCACCGCCGCCAGACCACGGGATGCAACGGTGGTGATCGTGCACCGCCACCCCCATCGGGATGCGGAACTTGTCCGTGAGTTCCACCAGCGGGATGGCATGCGTGGGGCAGACTTCGGCGCAGGCGTTGCAGCCGTGTTCGCACGGGCCCTGCCGTGGCACCAGGCGCGGGGCGAACAGACCTGGCAGACCATCGTCGAACAAAGCAGGAACGAGGCCGTGGGTCGGGCAGGCCTGGACGCAGGCACCGCAGCGGATGCAGGCGTCGAGAAAGCGCGCTCTATCAGCGACACCCGGCGGGCGGATGCCGTGCGGATCGGGCGTGGCCGTGCCGATGCGGCTGGCCAATGGCAACGCCGCTCCGACGATGCCAGCGGCCAACAGACCGCGCCGGGTGATGTCGGGGCCGTCACGCGGGATCGACGGAGCGGGACGCAGCTGGGCGGCACCGCTCGGGCAGACGTCGAGACAGGACATGCAGGCGGTGCAGGCGCTGGGGATCAGTTTGCCTTCGGCGGTGAAGGCACCGAGATGACAGCGGTCGACGCAAGCGTGGCAGGATCCGCACGTCTTTCCGGGCAGACGGCGGATCAGCGACCAGCGCGACAGCAGGCCGAGGGCGGCTCCGGTCGGGCAGAGGCTCCGGCACCAGAAACGCGGCATGACCAGTTCGGCGATCAGGATGCCGCCGAGCACCGCGGCACCGATCCAGCCCCAGGGGTAGGAGTGCCCGACCTGACGCACCGGCGCACCAATGAAGCGGTAATCGTCGATGAAGCCCGGTGCTGGTTCGCGTTCGGCCTGGCGTCCGGCATCATGCCAGCGCTGTTTGATCTGACTGCTCCAGGGTCCGAGCGCCGTCGCCACGGCCCGCTCGCCGATCGCCAGCGGCTCTAGCACGCCAAGCAACGGACTGCCCAGTGCGGTGGCCAGCAGCAGGGCGATAAGTACAGCAAGCGGCCAATGGCCCATGGTCCCGAGCAGGCCGGCGGTGCGACGGTTGAGCCTGGCCTGCGCGCGCCGCAGTGGCGGGATCGCGCCACCTGCCCGCCGCACAGCGTCCATCGCCGTGCCCAGCGGGCAGATCCAACCGCAGAACGCGCGGCCGAAGACCAGGGAGAAGGCGATGGCGGCGAGTCCCCACAACACCACGGCGACGGTGGCGGTGCCGGCGACGATGGCGAGCATCGTCACCAGCGGATCGAGGCGGAACGGCAACCAAGCTAGATCCGGCACGGCGTAGGCCTGCCCGGCCGAGGTCGCGGTGGCGATAATCAACGTGACAAATCCGGCCAGGCAAACCAGTTGCACCGTGCGTCGCCACATGCTCCAGCGCCGCCACCAGGGTGTCGCGACGCAGGACATGCTATTTGCCGGTCGTTTGACCGGCGGTCTCGCCGGCCCACGGCGGCGGGCTGGGATCGTCGAAGCGCGCCTGCTCCAGCACCGCGCTGGGCGCATGGCACTGTGTGCAGTTCACCCGCCAGGGATGCGACGAGCGCAGTCCCGTCAGACCGAGCGTGCCGTGGCAGCTGGTGCAGTTCTCGCGCATGCTGGTGGTGTGCGGGATGGTCGGCGGGGCGCCGACGTAGGCGCGGCTGCCGCGGCCAGCCGAGGCTGCGCCGACGAAGCTGTTCTCCACCACCAGGCCCTGGCTGCCGCCGGGGGTCTCGGTGACGACCGGGGCGTGGCATTGCGTGCAGTTGGTATAGCGCTGATGACTGATCTTCGGGGCGATCAATGGGCCGATGACCTTGCCCTCACCGTGGCACTGGTAGCAACTGGTTACATCATTGGCATCCACTGGATGTGGAATGATTGGTGGCGCACCATTGTACGCCCTGCGCGCTGCCCGGCGAGCCACCGCCTCGGCGCGCAACGTGGGATCAAAGGGCACCGCATCCATCAAGGCCGGCCCATGGCCAACGAGCGTGGCCAAGGTGCTCGTGTATGCACGGTTCGGACCCCGCGCCTTGCCATCCATGTCACGATAGTGGACGGCTGGCAAAGCTGCACTGAGTCGGTCGCTCGATGCCCCGGTTGTCGGCTGCCAACCCGGCGCAGGATGGCCGAAACCAACAACCATGCCGACCAATGCTACGGCAACGACGCCCAGGGCGCCGATCACCAGGATCTTGGACGGGACGACCATGTTCAGGCCTTCCGCAGCCGGACGGCACACTTCTTGAAGTCGGGCTGCTTGGAGAACGGATCGTGGTAGTCCTTGGTCACCAGGTTGATCTGCAGGCGTTCGTCAAAGAACGGCACGAAGCAGCTACCCTTGGGCGGTTGCCCACGACCCTTGATCCACGCCGGCAGGGTCAGTGATCCACGCCGCGATTCGACCGTCACCTTGTCGCCGCTCCTGACGTGCAGCGCTATCGCATCGTCGGGATGGATTTCGATGTAGGCATGCGGCATCGAGCGCTGCAGCGGAGGAACACGCATGGTCATGGTGCCGGAATGCCAGTGCTCCAAAACGCGGCCGGTGCACAGCCAGAACGGATACTCGGCATCGGGCTCCTCCGGCGCCGCCTCGTACGGATGCCACCAGATGAAGGCCTTGTCATCCTTGGTGTTGGAGTGGTAGAATTGCAGGCCGGTACCAGGCTTGACGTAGGGATCCTTGCCCTCGACGAAGCGCCACAACGTCTCCTCCCAGTTGCCCGGCGTCTTCTCCACCACCGGCCAGCGCAGCCCATGCGCCTTGGCGTAGACGGCGTAGGGCGCCAGGTCCTTGTGTTTGATCTTGGTGAAGGGGCGGTACTCCTCGAACAGTCGCTCGTCCACGTTGACGTCGTAGTAGTGCGCGAAATCCCACGCCGGGATCAGCGATCCATCCGCCTTCTTCAACGTCTTGGCGAAGATCCACTCGCCGTCCTTGTCCTTCATGCCGGGGAAGCCGGCATCAAACATCGCCTTGGACACCGCCAGCACCTGCCAGGCGTCCGGGCGGGCCTGGCCGGGCGGTTCGACCATCTTGAACCACTGCTGCTGCTTGCGCTCGGCGTTGCCGTACATGCCGTTCTTCTCGACGTACATCGCCGAGGGCAGGACGAGATCGGCCAGCGCGGTGGTCGCGGTCGGATAGACGTCGCTGACGATGAGGAACTTGCCCTTCCGCTCCTTCTTGGCCAGGAACAGCTTGTTCTGGTGCGGCAGGGTCTGGCCGGGGTTGGTCACCTGGACCCAGATGGTGTCGATCGCGCCGCCATCCGTGCAGAACTCCTCCCACATCTTCACCGTGTGGAAACCGATCTTGTCGGAGATGCGGCCCTTGGGCAGATGCCACAGCTCCTCGGTGACCTCGCGATAGTGCGGATTGAGCACCGGCAGGTGGCCAGGCAGCAAGTGCGAGAAGGTGCCTACTTCGCGCGCGGTGCCGCAGGCGCTGGGCTGACCGGTGAGCGAGAACGCACTGGCCCCCGGCTTGCCCCATTGGCCGCTCAGGTGGTGGATCGAATGCAGCAGCGAGTTCATCGCCGTGCCGCGGGTGTGCTGGTTCGGACCCATGCACCACCACGACAGCACACGCTCGTTCGGATCTGCCATCTTCTCTGCCATCAGCCGGATCAGCGAGGCCGGGACGCCGCTGATCTCCTCGACCTTCTCGGGCGTGTAGAACTCCAGGTTCTTCACGTACTCCTCGCGGGTAATGTCCTTGCCGATGAGGTTCTTCGGATGGATAGCCTCGGCATCATAGACGTCGCGTTTGGTCGGATCCGGCGCGTACTCCGCGACCCGCTGGCGCAGGCGGAAGAACTTGTCGACCCACGGCTTGTCAAGGAAGCCGGCCTTGACCAGCAGGTGGGCGATGCCGTTGGCGACCGCCAGGTCGGTGTTCGGCTTGAAGAAGGCGACGTGATCGGCCTGCTCGCTGGAGCGGGTGCGCCGCGTGGTCAGGTCGATGTAGAGGACCTTGTCGCCCTTGAGGCGGCGGTCCATGACGCGCGAGAACAGCACCGGATGCATCTCGGCCGGGTTGTTGCCCCAGTCGATCAGCACGGTGCAGTGGTCGAGGTCATCGTAGCAGCCGGCCGGCTCGTCGACGCCGTAGGTGGCGTTGAAACCGGCGGCGGCGCTGGCCATGCACAGGCGGGCGTTGGGATCGATGTGGTTGTGGCCCAGGCCGCCCTTCACGAACTTGTTGGCGGCGTAGCCCTCGGGGATGGTCCACTGACCGGAGCCGTACATGGCGAACTTGGCCGGCGCGGCGGAGATGCGGTCGCGGATGATGGCGATCGCCTCCTCCCACGAGATCGGCACCAGCTTGCCATCGACCCGCTTCTGCGGCACGGTCAGGCGGTCCTGGCCGTAGAGGATGAGGCCGACGTGGTAGCCCTTGACGCAGCATAGGCCCTTGTTGACCGAGGCCTCCTTGTCGGCCTGCATGGCGACGATCTTGCCGTCCTTGGCGCCGAGCAGCACGCCGCAGCCAGTGCCACAGAAGCGGCACGGCGCCTTGTCCCAGCGGATGCCGTCGCCGGCCTGGGCGTCGCCCTCGGCGGCCGACCCCAGGTGCGGCAGGATCATGGCGGCGGCCGCAGCCATGGCCGAGGTCTTGAGGAAGGCGCGGCGGTCGAGGTCGTTCATGGGCTTCCTAGAGGTAATTGGCGGCTGCGCCGGCAGGTAACGCCTCGTCGTCGAGATAGGCGCGCACCAGCGTCACCAGACGGACGCCGGGCAGGTCGCTCAACCACGCGAAGGCGTCGGTGTCCTCGGCCACCGATGGCGTATCGATCACGACGGCATGGCGGTTGCCATACGACGGTCCAAGGGTGAATCGTGGATCGCCTGCGATGGAGGCGAGTGCCTGCCGGCCATGTTCATCCGTGGCGGCATCAATGACCAGACTGCTGATGGACATGCAGACAGGATCCACGTCGGCGATGGCTTTGCCTTGATCTGGATCAACAGCGGCCATCGGGGATTCCCCGATGACGCCAGTTGATCCAGATCAAGGGAGTTCGGCCCGGAGTCGCCATTATGGCTCCATGTCACCTCCTCTGAGCGCGCTTGCGGTCGTCGCCGCCGTACTCGCCGTTGCGGCATTCGCCGCAGAAGTCGGACAGCGGCCCATCGTGCGATCAACCACGCTTCCCGCGACGCATCCGGTGGAGATCAATCGCCATCCAGCTCCTCGTGTCAGCAGCGGGGCGATCGACCACGCCGGTCGGCCAGCAACCATCGCCTGCGGCACCTGCCATGCCGTGCGTCAGCCCGATCCGAAGAACCGCACCAGCGCAGACCTCGATCAGTTCCATCAAGGCCTGCAGATCGCGCACGGGGCGAACACATGCCTGAGCTGCCACGATGCCGGCAACTACGACGCGCTCAAGCTCGCCGATGGTCGCAAGGTCGCTTTCGAGGACTCCATCGAACTCTGCAGCCAGTGCCATGGGCCGCAACGTCGCGACTACGATCGTGGAGCACATGGCGGCATGAACGGCTACTGGGACCTGACTCGCGGCGGTCGCGTGCGCAACACCTGCATCGACTGCCACGACGCCCATGTACCGAAGTACCAGTCAGCGCATCCGGCCCCGCACGCACACGACCGATTCCAGCACGGAGCCGCGCATGAGTGACTTGACCAGGCGCACGGTACTGAAGGCGGCCGGAGCGACGCTTGGTGCCAGCGCATTCGCTGCCGCCATCGCACCGCTGACGCAATGGCAGCCGGCTGAGAGCGTCGACGAGTTCCTGCGCCGGCATTACAAGGAACTGACCGCCGAAGACCTTGCCGCCATCTGCCGTCGGATCGAGGCCGACACGAAGGTCAGCCACGGTATCGATGTGCATGTTGCGGCACCACAGCCGATGCCGGGCGTGCAGTTCGGCTACGCCCTCAACCTGTCCATTTGCGTCGGCTGCCGACGCTGTGCCGAGGCCTGCCACCAAGAGAACAACCACGATCGGACATCGCACAACAGCTACATCCGCGTGTTCGAACTGGATAATGGATCGATCGACTTGGCCACGGGCGACGCCACCTACGACCATCCGGTACCAGCCAAGGGCAAGTACTACATGCCGGTGCAGTGCCACCAGTGCGACAACGCACCGTGTGTCAAGGTCTGCCCGGTCGAGGCGACGTGGAAAGAGCAGGACGGCATCGTCGTCGTCGACTACAATTGGTGCATCGGCTGCCGTTACTGCGAAGCAGCCTGTCCCTACCACGCCCGCCGCTTCAACTGGAAGAAGCCCGAGATCAAGGCCGAGGAGATCAACCCCGACCAGAGCTATCTGAGCAACCGCGTACGGCCGCAGGGTGTGATGGAGAAGTGCACCTTCTGCCTGCATCGCACCCGCGAAGGCCGGTTGCCTGCCTGCCTGGAGGCCTGCCCGACCGGCGCCCGCGTCTTCGGCGATCTCGCCGACCCCGACAGCGACATCCGCTGGGTGCTGGCCAACAAGCGCGTCTTCATTCTCAAAGACGAACTCGGCACCAAACCGCGGTTCTTCTATTTCTTCGACAAATAAGGAAACACCATGCTTACCACCTCCCTCCGCGAGCAGCACGTTGGACTCGCCTCCCAACTCGGTGCTATCGACCAAGCTATCAAGGCTGGCAAGCCTGGAACCGATCTGCGAACGATGCTGATCGAATTTGGCGGCAAGTTGACCGTCCACCTCGCGGCCGAGGACCGCATGGTCTACCCGCAGTTGCAGTCGTCACAGGACGCCGCGATCGCAGCCATGGCCAAACGCTTTGCCAGCGAGATGGGCGGCCTGGGGGCTGCATTCAAGGCATTCAACCACACCTACAATGCAGGTGCCGCCATCGATGCCGATCGAGCTGGCTTCACCAGGGCATTCCACGGCATCGTTTCTGCCATCGTTGCACGGGTCAAAGCCGAAGAAAACGAATTGTACGTCGCCGTCGACCGGCTCGGGAAGGCCTGAGCTGATGGCCGTCATCGCCCTGCATCGTCCCGGTCTGCTGCCCTTCATGCGCCAGGCCTTCAGCTACGCCACCGACGGTGGCCCGCTGTTCTACGCGTGGATGACCCTGCTGACCTGTGTCGCGCTGGTCGGGGTGAATGCCTGGGCAAATCAGGTCGTTTCAGGCATGCAGGTGACCGGCATGGGCGACCATGTCTCGTGGGGCCTGTATATCTCCAACTTCACCTTCTTCGTCGGCGTCGCGGCAGCGGCGGTGATGATGGTCATCCCGGCCTACCTGTACCACGATCATGAGATGCATGACGCCGTCATCGTTGGTGAGTTGCTGGCAATCAGTGCCATCGTCGTCTGCCTGCTGTCGGTGACGGTCGATCTCGGCCGGCCCGATCGCTTCTGGCACATGATGCCCGGCATCGGCCGATTCAACTGGCCGATCTCCCTGCTGACCTGGGACGTCATCGTGCTCAACGGCTATCTCGGCCTGAACGTCTGGATCTGCGGCTACCTGCTGTGGAGCCGTTGGCGTGGGACCGTTCCCTCGCCGCGCCTATACCTGCCCTTCGTCTTCCTCTCGATCATCTGGGCGGTATCGATCCACACCGTCACCGCTTTCCTCTACTGCGGCCTCGGCGGCCGGCCATTCTGGAACACGGCGCTGCTCGCTCCGCGCTTCCTCGCCAGCGCCTTCGTCGCCGGCCCGGCCCTGATCATTGTCGTCCTGCTGGTGCTGCAGCGCCTGGGCAGCTATCCGTTCGGCGACAAGCCGGTCCGTCTGTTGCTGCGCGTGGTGCAGATCACCGCCCTGATCAACCTCTTCATGCTTGCGGTCGAATGCTTCACCGCCCTCTATGCCGGCAGCACCCATGCAGCCAGCCTGCGCTACCTGCTGTTCGGCGCCCATGGCCACCATGCCCTGGTGCCGTGGATGTGGAGTGCGATCGCCTTGAACGTCATCGCCGCTGGGCTGTTCTTGTGGCCTGGGCTCATCCGCCGTCCTGGTCTGCTCGTCACCGCCTGCCTGATGACCTTCGTCGGCATCTGGATCGAGAAGGGGATGGGACTGGTGATTCCCGGCTTCATACCCAGCACGCTGCACGAGATGGTCGAATACGTGCCGTCGCTGACCGAATGGAAGATCACCCTCGGCATTGTCGCCGGAGGTCTGATCATCTACACCTTATTGCTCAAGATCGCTCTTCCGTTGCTGTCGGGCTGGACACCAGGCCTATCGGTCGGAGTCGAAGCGATGGACGCACAACACCGCCAACTATTCGACCGCCTCAACGCCCTGGTCGTAGCGATCCGCAGTGGTCGAGGCACGACCGAGTTGGATCGCACCATGTCCTTCCTCGACAGCTACGTGCGCGAGCACTTCGCCGATGAGGAACAGTTGATGGCCGACGCAGGATACCCTGGCCTTGAAGGACATCGCCGCATGCACGCGAGCTTCACTGCGGAACTCGAATCAGTGCGCGCTGGCCTTGCGTCGCTGCAAGCGGATCGACAGGAATTAGCTGAGCGTCTACATTTGTCGATGCGCGACTGGCTACTGCGCCACATCCAGGTCGAAGACCGTTCCTACGGGGTTTTCTTGAAGCAGCCTGCATGCTGAGCGTCACGGCACAATACGCACTACGGGCGACGACCCACATCGCACAGCGCGGGTGCTGGTGCACGGCAAAGGAAGTGTCGTTCGCGACCGGCATTCCAGGCGGGTACGTTGCGAAAATACTCAGTTCCTTATGCAACGCAGGCATCCTGGTATCGCAACGTGGTTTGAACGGTGGATTCCAATTCAACCATGACCCAGACGAAGTCAGTGCCTTCGCTATCGTCCGAGCGATCGACCCGCCTTCATCGTTCAGCACCTGCTCGAGTTGCCGTTTGGGAAATCCACAAACGGACTGCTCTGTCAACCGACTGTTGGCTCGAATCCAGGCCGATGAGGATAATGCACTGCTCCAAACCAGCCTAGCCAGTCTCCTCTGTCAGTGCGGTTCGATAGCCTGATCGTTCTTTGTCTGTATTGAATCCGAGCTCCAACGCCTACCGCCCATGCGGGCCATGGTGCTGGAGACGGGGCCAGCCTGGAAACGGGCTGGCCTCCCATGACGCCTGCACCTGCAGGCCGAGGAAAGGACCTGCGATGTACCTCCGCGTATCGGTCACCGACCGATGCAACCTGCGTTGCACCTACTGCCTACCCGAGGACGCCCACTTCGCGCCGTCCCGTGTGACGCCCGATGAACTTGACCGCTTGATGGCGGTGATCTGCGCCTCGGTCTCGGTGACCAAGATCCGCCTGACCGGTGGCGAACCCACCCTCTGCCCGAGCCTGACCCAGCACATCCGCACCGCCGCCTGGCTGGTGCCGACCGTCGGCCTGACCACCAACGGGGTGGTGTTGGAACGCCTGCTGCCGGAGCTGCGCGAGGCCGGTTTGAATCGTCTCAACATCAGCCTGGACGCTGCCGAGCCCGAGGGCTTCCGCCGCGCCACACGCCACGACCGCTTCGCCGCAGTGCTGGGCTCGATCCGCGCCGCCAAACGCGCGGGATTCACGCCGCTCAAGATCAACGCCGTGGCGTCGGTCGACACCGATCCGGCCGCCCTCGCCCGCCTGGCCATCGCCGAGGGCTTCCATCTGCGCTTCATCGAACTCATGGACATCGGCGTCGCCCACGCCGACTGGGCCGGTCGCCATGTGCCGGCGTCAGCGCTACGGGAGCGACTGGAACAAGCGGGCGTCGCCATCGCGGAGGCGCCTGATCGTGACGAGCCGACCAGTCGGGTCTGGACGGTGAACGGGGTTGATCCTGCCGCAACCACCCTGGGCTTCATCACCACCGTCACCAGTCCGTTCTGCGCCACCTGCGATCGGATCCGGCTGACCAGCCAGGGCCGGCTGCACACCTGCCTCTTCGACGAGCGCGGCGTCGATCTGCTGCCGCTCCTGCGCGCCGACGATCTCGTCGGCCTGGACGCCGCCATCCGCCAAGCCGTCGGCGCCAAGTCCCCGCCGCCACGGTTCCAACGCTCCGGCATCATGGCCGGGATCGGAGGCTGACATGCCCGAGGTCACCGTCCTCTACTTCGCCCACCTCCGCGACCAGCGCGGCACCGACAGCGAATGCGTGGCGACCACGGCCACGACCGCCCGCGATCTCTACTGTGAACTGGTCCAACGCCACGGGCTGACCCTGCCGGAGCGGACGCTCATCGTCGCGATCAACGAAGCGATGGTACGCTGGGACTCTCCGATCGCGGATGGCGACACCGTCGTCTTCCTGCCCCCGGTGTCGGGAGGCTGACATGGACGACTTCCAGGTCACCGACCGTTCGATCGACCTCGCCGCGTGGCGTCGCCGACTCGATCACCCGCAAGGCGGCGGCCTCGTGATCTTCGAAGGCGTGGTCCGCGACCACCACCAGGGCCGCGCCGTGCGCCACCTCGACTACCAGGGCTACGCGCCGCTCGCGGTGCGCACCGGCCAGGTGATCCTCACCGCCGCCCGGAGCCGCTGGCCGCTGCTGGCCGCTCTCGGCTGCCACCGCACCGGTCATTTGGAGATTGGCGAAGCTGCGGTGTGGATTGGCACCGCCGCCGCCCATCGCGCCGAGGCCTTCGCCGCCTGCGCCTGGATCATGGACGAGGTCAAGGCCCGCGTACCCGTGTGGAAGCGCGAGACCTTCGCCGACGGCGCGGTGGAGTGGAGCCAGGGGACGATCCTCCGCACCGAGGCGCCGGAGTGACCATGGCCGGCCTGCTCGAACCTGACGCCGCCCTGGATCTGGCATTGGCTGCCGTCCCTCCCGCGACTCGGGCGACGCTGCCCATCGGTGACTGCCTGGGGCTGGTCCTGGCGGCGAACGCTGCGGCCAGCGCTGATCTGCCGCCCTTCGACCGGGCGATGATGGATGGCTACGCGGTACGCCTCGCTGACGCCGGATCGACGGTGGAGATTCTCGCCGAGATCGCTGCCGGTGACGGCTCCGTGCGCGAGCCGCTCGCCCCTGGCCAAGCCTACCCGATCATGACGGGAGCCCCAGTGCCGTCGGGGGTCGAAGCCGTGGTGCCGCAGGAGCAGACCCGGCTGGACGGCGGACGCGTCAGCCTGCCCGAGCGCATCCGGCCGCACGCCAACATCGTCCCCCGCGGCGGTGAATGCGCTGCCGGCCAGTCCTGGGCGGCTGCTGGTGGACTGGTGACGCCGATGACCATCGCCGCCGGGATCGGCGTCGGCGCCACGCATCTGGAGGTCCACCCGCGTCCGCTGGTGGCCGTCGTCGCCACCGGCAGCGAACTGGCGTCAGATCCCCGCAGTCCCGGTCAGATCCGCGACACCAACGGCCCGATGCTCGCCGCCCTGTTCCAGGAGGCCGGCGCCATCGTCCACCGCCAGGTGGTCGGTGATGATGCAGACGCTCTCCAGGGCTGCCTCGCTGCTGCTGCAGCCAACGTGATCGTGCTCACCGGAGGCGTATCCGCCGGCACCCACGACGAGGTCCCCGGCGTCCTGCGAGCTCTCGGTGCGGAGATCCTCTTTCACAAGGTGGCCCAGCGCCCGGGCAAGCCGCTGCTCCTCGCCCGGCAAGGCCGTCGTCTGTTCGTCGGCCTCCCCGGCAATCCGCTTGCTGCCCATCTCTGCGCCTGCCGCTACGTGATCCCGATGCTCCGGCGCTTGGCCGGATTCCCGTGGAGACCGCATACCGGGCGGGGCGTCCTGCGCTCCGCCGCGCCGGCCAACAGCGAGCGCACCTGGTTCCTGCCTGCGCTGGTCGAAGCCGGATCCGTCCTGCCGTTGTTGCCGGTCTCCAGTGCCGATCTGGTGCGACCGCACCAGGCCAACGCCTACCTGCGCCTGGAGCCTGGTGCCAGCGCGATCCCGGCAGGCGGAGAAATCGCCTACACCTGCTTCGGAGCCGACGCATGGCCGCGCTGAGATTCACCCACCTCGATGGCCGCGGCCACGCCCGCATGGTTGATGTCGGCGACAAGCCGGTCACCAGGCGCAGTGCCACCGCCAGCGCCATGGTCAGGACCACATCAGCCGTCATCCGGGCGATCCGCCGGCAGGCGGTGGCCAAGGGCGATGTTCTCGCCGTGGCGCGCATCGCCGGCATCCAGGCGGCCAAGCGTACCGACGAACTGATCCCGCTCTGCCACAGCCTACCCCTCGACGCGGTTGAGGTCGATCTGTCTCTGGGTCGCACTGAGGTCCGCATCCGCGCCACCGCCAGCCTGGCCGGCCGCACCGGCGTCGAAATGGAGGCCCTGATCGCCGCCACGGCGGCGGCGCTGACCGTCTACGACATGTGCAAGGCGCTCGATCGGGGCATGGTGATCGAAGCCGTCCGTCTGGAGGCCAAGTCCGGCGGACGCAGCGGTCACTGGCAGCGGGCCAGGTCCTCGGGCGTGTCCAGGTCGGTGAAGGCCTCGGAGTCGGCGAAGCGCACGGGCACCGATCCCAGACGCTCCCAGAGGCGGTAGACGCCATGCTCGCCGCGATCGAGCGCTGCCGACACCTCGCCGACCAGGTTGGATGCGACCACCGCGCACAGCGGTTGCATGCGGTCGGTCCAGGCCACTGCGAGGCGGCCATCCCAGGCGTGCAGCAAGCGTCGGATGTCCTCGGCACCCAACTTGGGCATGTCGCCCGCGACCACGCAGACCGGCATGGGCGCCAGAGCCAGCAGGGCGGCCTCGATCCCGGCCAAGGGGCCGAGTCCCGGCCTGCGATCGCGGACGACGCACAGGCCCATGCCGAGGTACGGGTGGGCCTCATTCGCAACGATCACCACCGGAGCGCAGCCCGCCCCATGCAACGCAGCCGCCAGACGCTCGGACGATGTGCGACCGTCACCAAGCCGGATGGCGGCCTTGTGCGGCGAGCCCATCCGGCTCCCGCGTCCACCCGCGATGATGGCACCCGCCAACTGCATGCGTACAGGATCATCCCATGAACGCAGACGCCATGAGCAACCGGCCGGCCCGGATCGGCATCCTCACCGTCAGCGACCGCGCCAGCGCCGGCGTCTACGAGGACCGCGGTGGACCGGCCATCGTCGAGACCCTGACCGCGTACCTGACCAGTCCCTGGGAAGCCGTACGCCGCGTCATCCCCGATGAGCAACCGCTCATCGAGCGGACGCTGTGCGAACTCGTCGACCAGGAGGGTTGCTCGCTGATCGTGACCACCGGCGGCACCGGGCCGTCCCCACGCGATGTCACCCCCGAGGCGACCACCGCGGTCTGCGCGCGCTTGATGCCCGGTTTCGGCGAGTTGATGCGCACCGTCAGCCTGCGCGAGGTGTCCACCGCCATCCTCTCGCGCCAGACCGCCGGCCTGCGCGGATCCTGCCTGATCGTCAATCTGCCGGGCAAGCCCAGCGCCATCCGCACCTGCCTCGATGCAGTGTTCCCGGCCATCCCCTACTGCCTCGACCTGATCGGCGGCGCCCGCCTGGAAACCGATCCGCAGATCCTGGCCGCATTCCGGCCACGGAACTGAGATGCGCCGCGTCCACCTCGTCGGTTCCAGCGGACATGGCAAGACCACCCTGGCGGTGGAACTGATCGCCTGCTGGACGGCCGCTGGCCTGCGGGTCGGCTCGATCAAGCACACCGGTCACATCCACGAACTCGATACCCCGGGCAAGGATTCCTGGCGGCAGCGGCAGGCCGGCGCCCGTCCGGCCACCATCATCGCTGGTGATCGCCTCGCCCTGCACCTGCCCCTCCAACCAGACCAGGACCCCTACGCCGCCATCGCCGTCCACTATGCCGACTGCGCCCTGGTCCTGGTCGAAGGAGACGTGGCGACCACGGCACCAAAGGTGGAGGTGTGGCGCGCCGGTCCCGGCGCCCCGCCGCTGGCCTCCCAGCGCCAGGACATCGCCGCCATCATCAGCGATGACCATCCCGAGGTCGCTGTACCGCGGTGGTCTCGCCTGGATGTGCCAGAGATCGCCCGCCGTCTGCAACGCCTGGTCGGCCTCGCGTGCTGAGTGGCGCCGAGATCGCCCTGACCGGCGCCTTCGCCGTCGCCGCCTTCCTCTACGCCTCGGTCGGGCATGCCGGAGCCTCCGGCTACCTGGCCGCGATGGCCCTGCTCAGCATGGCGCCCGAGCAGATGAAGCCGATGGCGCTGATCCTCAACCTCGTGGTCGGAACGATCGCGCTGATCCAGTTCGCCCGTGCCGGCTGCTTCTCCTGGCGTCTGCTGTGGCCGTTCGCGCTGGGCGCGGCCCCGTTCGCCTGCCTGGGCGGAAGTCTGTCCGTCTCCGGGACTGTGTACCGGATCCTGGTCGCCATCGGGCTCGTACTCGCTGCCGCCCGCCTGGCGATGGACTCGAATGTGGCAACCAGCCGGGCTCCGTTGCGTCGTCCCAGCGTGCCGGTCGCGGTCCTTTGCGGCGCGGTGATCGGCCTGCTGGCCGGAATCACGGGCACAGGCGGCGGCATCTACCTGTCGCCGTTGCTCATCTTCTGCCGCTGGGGTGAGGCGCGCCAGACGGGAGGCGTTGCGGCGGCGTTCATCCTGGTGAACAGCCTTGCTGGCCTGCTCGGCCATCGGCCTGACATAGCCCTGCTTCCAACCGCCCTGCCCGTCTGGGCAGTTGTCGTGGCCCTCTGCGGAGCCATCGGGGCTTGGATGGGCAGTCGGCGCATCGCACCGTTGGTCTTTCGGCGGATGCTGGCAGCCGTACTGCTAGTGGCGGCGCTCAAACTGGCCGCAACGTAGTTGGTTACAATGGCCTCGGGTTGATCGAATTGTGCAATCGGCACTCGTTCCGCTTGGTCTACCCAAAGAAATCACCGGGTAACACGGTGTTTTTCTTGTTGGCTGGTTCCGTGCCCAGGGCGCGACAGAAGCCCGCAGATTTCGAGATTTGCGGCCTATCCAATGGTGCGCGCGACATCCGCACGCACGGGACAGTCATCATCGCGCTTTGCGGTGGACTGACGGTTCCCGCTCGTCATTGGCCGTACGGGCAGGTCCAGATGATGGCCTTCCCCATGTCTAGGCGCAAGCGTTTATACGTGCCCGGAGGGGAGCGTTGGGAGCCTCTAGCTGGCAGTTGGGCTGGCGGGGAGACGTGCTGTGGCTGCTGTCCAGGCGTGCATAGGCGGCATGCCCAATTCAACACGATAGTCGAGGTGGTAGACGTTGACGATGAAATCGACGAGGACGTGTTCCAGATCACGTAGCGTCAACACGGCACGTGCGGATGAATCTGGGTGCGCCGGATGAGTGCGCGTGGGGCTCGGCCATGAATGCAGGACAGGACCAAGTTGCCGGATGACGGTCTCGCTGATACCGCGGAAGGCCTGCGTACCGCTCCCGCGCCGGATGAGTCGGATGTGGTGCTTCGTCAGCGTGGCCGTGAGGGCTGCGCCCTGGGATACCAGCGGGAGATCGATGGCGACGGCGGCCATCGGCCCCTGGACAGGCCAGGTCCCGCTGATCCCCAGTCGGGCGAGATAGGCGGCTTTGCGGGAGATGCTGTGGCGGATGCAGCGATCGACGGATGTGGCCGAGGGCTGATCCAAGGACAGGTGCAACCCCGTCACCATGCGACTGCCGGTATCGATGGCTACGGTGATCCACGGGCGACCGATGGGGGCGCCGGTCGCGGGATGAACGACGACGGTATCGCAAATGGTACAATCGATCAGGACGGTGGCGAGCGGTCTGGCGGCTATCGAGCGGGTGCCGACGCTACGGTTGGCGGAGGAATGAGCGCGGGGGACCTGGCGAGCGTGGCGAGCAGTGGAACGGGATGCGCGAGGCTTGGGCATATCATGCTCCTAGCAGACGGGACGTGAAGGCATCCGCGTGGATATCACCTCCATACTGCGTGGAACCAAGAAGAGAAGTCGGCACCTGATGTGCGTCCAGGCTCAGCGGGATGATGGATGATGTCGTCGATCGCGCCTGTGGCGTCGGTCGCATTAGGTGCGCCGTGCGCTATCCGCTTCGCGGCAACTCCTGGTGGATGCGTGGGCTGTCGTCGACCGCAGTTCTGCTCTATGTCGGGCCGAAATGGACGATGGATGATGGATGCGAGGCGACGATCGACGATCAACGCGCAGTCCGAATCTGGAAGCTGGTGGCACATCGCTGCGACCAGGGCATCTCCGGGTGGTGATGCACGCGGCCCGCCCGGATGTCCATTCTGCGGTCGCTTCAGCAGCTGGGCGACGAGGTGCCCGGCCGGGGTTGCCTGGTAGCGCGGCTGAATGCCCAGGGAGAGGAACCCGGGCTGTGCGAGTACGGCTGCGATCCGTTGCTCGCGTGCGTGACGAGTACGCGTTGAGGACACCAGATCGAGAAGACCGATGGTTCGCAGCCGTTGCAGGCAGATATGCAACGCGGTGTTGGTCAGGCCGGGTCATCGCCGTGCGAGGGCCAGCAGGAGTCTGGGGGCAACTCTAGGCGGTGATCGTCGAACAAGCGCCAAGACCACATCGGACCACAGCGGAGTCGGCTGCGGTCGCGTGGGGGTTGGCGAGCGGTGTGATCGATGCATGTGGATGTCCAGAGAGCGCCTTATCGGACGACCAGGTCACCGGGGCGGGTTCTCGGAGATGGTGATGGGTGATGACGTCGTCGGACGCGGCGACGTGATGACCACGATTGGGCGATGGACATGAATTCGCGCGGTACGCCGATGGTGCCGTGTGTGGGATGGATGAGCGACGCCGTGGTGCCATCCTGCGTGTACTGGATGTCCGGAATGGAGAGGTCGGCCACGCGAATGCTGAATGCCCGGGACAGGATCCGCTGGAGGAGCAGCACGGGGGCGCGTTCCGGTTCACCGTCGGGAATGCGGCCCAGGAGGCGGCGGAATACCTGGACCGACGCGGGGACAGTTCGTTCGATGTGCGGCTTCGCCGGCATCGTTACCGGCCACGAGTGGAGTTCGCGGACGAAGCGGACGAAGCGGCAGAGGTTGGTGTAGGTTGATGGCTGACGCTCCAGGTACTGGCTCATCGCCTCGTCCGTCCAGGGTTGCTCAGCGGTCGCGCCG
Organism: Planctomycetota bacterium; assembly: GCA_017302815.1. Classification (GTDB taxonomy): domain Bacteria; phylum Planctomycetota; class UBA11346; order UBA11346; family UBA11346; genus UBA11346. The sequence goes on along the minus strand of JAFLCQ010000006.1, from coordinate 15,428 downwards.
ACGGCCGCGCAGAAGGTCACGGCGGCATGGATATACTGACGCTGTGTGCGCAGGTTGAGCTGTGATTCGGTGATCGTGTCGGTGTAGGCTCGCACGAGTGGATTCCAGGGAGTTTCCTGAGCGTTGGTGCGCATAGCGGCGATGCGGTGTCGTTCGGCAGCAGCGAGCTTGTCCTCCGCAGCGATCACGATGCCGTGCTGTTCAGCCAGGTACTGCATGGGGAGCAGCTTGCGGCGGAGCTCGGCGATGGACCAGAGTCCAAGGAGCGATGCTGGTGTCACATCCTGAGGGCCAGCATAGGTGGCGTCTAGGCGCTGGAAGAATCCCAGGTGTCGGCGGAAGCGGAGCGTGGAGTGCGGATGTGGACGTTCGCGTGCGAGCAGCCAATCGGCAAACCCCACCAGCCACTGGCGGGACCAGTTTGCGTGGAGCGACATGGCAAGCACATCGCTTGTGCGGCGCATGCGATAGATGATGGTGCAGATCGGGCATCGGCCGTTGCCTCTGCCTGGGGCCGGGGCTTGGCAATCCGGGCAGGGATGCGTCAACTGGTGTCCGGGATGGCAGTCAGCGCAATGCGGTTTCCCTCCGGGCAGGTGGCCAGCAACGGGACGATACCTACGGCACACCGCGCAGGTCTTGTGGTCGCGTCGCTGGTGACAGCGGACGCATATCGGGATGTCGATGCCCAGTTCTGGCTTGGCCCACAGCACGCGGGCGGGACGGTGGCATTGAGGGCAGTCCGGCCACTCTTTCATATAGGGTGTGCATGACGGGCACACGACGCGACCATCGATGACGAGGCCCGCTTGGCCGACGGGGCGCCCGCAGCGGAGACACAGGCGCGGTTCGAGGCGGCACCGGTCGCAGAGGAAGGGGCCGTGGGAGTTCCGGTAGACGCTGGTGTGGGCGCGGCATCGCGAGCAGTCGACGATGACGAAATGACGGTCATAGCAGACGTTGCAATACGCCTTGTTGAGCCAGATGCGACTTGCCACCTCCATCGTGGCGTAGCATCCATCACAATACCGGCGTCCGCTGCTATCCACGCTCATGGCGCCCACCTGGCGAACTGCTGGGCGTGATCGGTCCGCCAGTGCGGTGGGCGCAGCTGACGCAGGCGGCGGATGTGCACCTGGAATGCTCGTGCGCGGCGCCAGCGATCGCGGGTGTGTCCGACGTGTAGGAACTGGAGGGCGTGCTGGAGCCAGGGCGGTATCGACGCTTGTCTGTGAAATGAGCGTTGCGTCACATGTCCGCGTCGCGCGTCCTCCAACCAAGCCCGTGGCCAATGAGCCAGCACGCGGTGGAGCCACTGCATGGTCGCCATGCGTAGCCCGACCCGCTGCGCCTCGAAGACTCCTGAGCGGGGTGGAAGCATGCGTAAGGTCTGAGTCAAACTGCATCGATGCACGGCAATCAGCGCACGACATCCCTTCAGCGCATCGTGCCATGGAATGGAAGCGGTGCCGAGGGCGAATCTCCGGGTGGACTGGGCGTTCAGCCAGGAGCTTTGGCTGACGTAGGCCATGGTGGTGTCATCCGTCGGTTCTCCTGAGATCGTCGGATGCGCCAGATCCATGCCGCATATGGGGCAATGGGTGGGGAGCCGTTCATGGCGATGAGGGACGATCGGAGCATCACATCGTACGCAACCATCGAGGAGGACGCGGTGGTGTACCGGGCAATGGGTGACGAAGGCGAGACGCCAGAGGCGGCGGAAGTACGGTTCCTCGGCGAGGCAGGCGGGGCAATACTGCAGGCCGTGAAGGTGACGTATGCGGTGGAAAAGCCCTACCGCCGTGATCCATGGCTCGACTCCTGCATGGCATCGTGGTTGACGGTCATCCAGACCGGTGTCCACCGAAAGGGCGGTGATGCTGTCCATGGAGCAGCCAAGGTGTGCCGCCAGGGTGGACATGGTCGAGGTTGGCAGGGCGCGGTCTGCGTCCCGGGTCCAGAGCTCCAGATGACGGAGGTGGTGTTGGGCCCAGCGCTGCGGGGACGTACCCTCAGCGTGTGCGACCCGCATGAGGTAGCTGCTGAGCAGTTCGTCGTCGTGTGGTCGGATACGATGTCGCGCGATCGGTGATGTCACGCGGGTACTTCAGGCGGGGATTCGCGAAAATGCCGCGTGAGCGTATCCACGGCCCGAGGGCCGACATAGGGCATCGTTTTCAGGAGTTCGATGGTGATGCGCTCCGTGCCAGTGGTAATGGCATGGGCTGCGGCCTTCATGAGCAGTCGCACGGTCGATCCGATGTTCTTGTCGCACATGCGATAGATGGTCGCGCTCAGGTCGTCGTCGCTGATGCCGGACGGTTCGCGTAGCAGCAGCAACTGCTCATAGGTCAGGAGGAAGGTCCGATAGTCGTCGTCATATTCCCACGGCGGCAGATGGTAGGGGACGAATCTGGTCACCATGTGGCTATTGTAGTTCACGACATTGATCGATGACCGGACGCCGGCGGAAACGATGGATAGTCGCAGTTGATTACTGATTGAGCGGATGGCGTCGAGGAGGATGGTCGCCTCGTTGCCTTTCGCGTTGCCGATGTTGGCGAACTCGTCGATGACCAGCACCCGTGCACTGCATTGCTGGAGACAGCGCAGGACGTGCAGATGCTTATCGCTTACGCGCATGCCGGAGTTATGTGAAACACCACATGCCCCGATGATCAGGGAATACAGGAACGTCTCTGTCGGGCGGGGCGGCACCTCGATGGAAATGATCGGGCAGATCGGAGCGCCCGTCGTGTCGATCCGAACGGCGTTGCGCTTGCGGAACTCATTGAGAATGGCGGATTTGCCATTGCTACTGTCGCCAACGATGAGGACGTGTTCGGGGCGTAGCGTCGACGGGTAATCGAGCAACGCCTGCAAGGCGGTCAGGATCTGGTCGGCCCGTGCGTAGGGTATGAAGCGATCTCTTGCAGATTCACGAATTCGTTCGGCATCGGTGCCCGCCATGTAGGAGCGGAGATCCGGATAGATGTGCGGATAGGTCTCCATATCAGAGTCGGATGTTGGGGATGGGCACCAGGACGCGGCGCGGTTTGGGTACGGCTACGACTCCGATGGCCTGCGGGCTAGGCGTTGCCGCGGTGTTGGCACCGTCGACTTGCGGCGGTGTGGCGGTTGGTGGAGTGACTGGTGTCTCGGTGGCAGATGACGCCGATGTCGTGCGCTGTGCCTCTTCGGTCTGCAAGGACTTGGCGATGAGACGCTTTCGTTCGGCTTCACGCCGCGCCACCTTGGTCCGCTCCTGGGCCTGTCCAATGCTGGCCTGGCGCCGTTGCAACTCGGCGAACTTCGCTTCTTCCCCGACGCCGCGTTGCCCCTCCGCACGCATCTGTTTTTTCACCCAGTTCCACTCGGACAGATTGACGGGCCCAAAATTGCGATGGGCGTAAGGAATGGTCAGGTACGTGTTCGTTTGCGGGTCGAGTAGGTAGATCTTGGAGAGGTTGCGCGGGTCGCGTCGGATCGTGAATTGGCGCTTCTGACTGCGTTTTTTCGGATCGCGGGCTCCGATGAAGCGCGAGAGGATCGGGTCGTTGTAGGTGATGCCGTCGATCTGGATCCCGTACTGCTGCACCGTTCGCTTCTCCAGGGGGAGGAAGTCGATGCGGACCTGATCCTCAAAGTCAAACATGGGCAGGAGTCCGGTGCCCGGCGTGTCGGGGGTGCCTGTGATTCCCATGATCAACTTGTTGACCGGGGTCATGCCGATGCCACTGTGGTAGGACTGATGGTAGTTGTTGACGATGTAATCGACGACGCGCTTCTCCAGTTCGGGCAGCGTCAGGGCGGCCCGCTCGCTGGAATCATAGCCCTTCCGCTCTGCGGGATTTGAGAATGTGGCGCCGGGCATCTGCCGGAAGAAGTTGGCGATGTGCTTCATCATGCGCTCGACGAAGCATCCCCACTCCTTCTTGTTCCGTCCGCGCCAGTAGAGGTTGATCTTGTACTTGGCCAACGAGTTCTTGAGGGATTCGCTGTGAAATTCTGAGCCGTTGTCGACGTGGATGGCTGCCATCGGCCCCCAGACAGGCCACTCGCCGGTGACCTCCTGCCGAATGAGGTATTCGACCTTCCTGCACATGCTGTGACTGATGCACATGCCAACTGACATGACCGACGGTGCATCGAGGGAGAGGTACAAGCCGGTCACCATGCGGCTGTAGGTGTCGATGGCCACCGTTATCCACGGGCGTGCGATGGTTTTGAACGTCACCGAGTCGACGACTTCAACGTCGCATTGCGTATGATCGATCTGGACTACCTCGAGCGGGAACTTGCCATCCGGGCTGTCGCCACCCTGGAAACGTTCGTAGGTGTCGTGAGCCTTGTCTCGAAAACCACGACGCTTGAGGGCTGTTTTGTCGTCGAGTGCGTGGACCCGCTTCCGGATGGTATTGGCATGTGGTGGATCGATCTTGCCGATGCGGCACCTGCGCAACACTTCCTCGATGAGCGCGGCGGCCGTCGGACGCTGTGGCTGGAGGTAGAATTCCTGGATCGTCGTTTCAAGGATCTTTTCCTGCTCCTCCTGGAGGTATTTCGAGCCGGATTTCCGTCCGCCCCGATGTGGAATGAGGCCCATGAGGTGTTCGCCACTGTTGTAGCGGCGGAGCCAATTGTAGATGGTGCTAACCCCGACCTTGTTCTCAGTGGCGATGCGCTTGAAAGTCTCAGGGGTCCGGGCGGCATTCTTCAGCAACGGTTCGATGACGGCGAGTCGTTTGCGCGCGATCGCCACCGTTTCTGGTTCATGGTGAACGATCGTATCGATAGGCGCGACCGGAGGCAGTTCATCCTCGCTCCGCGCGAGTTGCATGCGATCCGCGATGAGGTGTTCAATTTCAAACGTGGTGAGATTTCTAGCCAGGACCCGATTGGCATCGATGACGGCGATGATTTGGTAGAGCTTGCCATCGTAGCGCACGCGAGTGCCCACGCTGGGGTGGAGTAGGGCGGTGGTGCTGGAGATGGTCATGGTTTGACCTTCTCGACAAACGCGATTGGCGAAACGTTGGTGAACGGCTTGTCAAAGTCTGTCCAGACCTCGCGCCGGGCGATCATTTTCCACAGTGCGCTGATGCCGGTCATGCGTGCCTCTGGTGAGCGGAACGCCGTGGCGAGCAGGATCTCCGGGGTTGTCCGGGTCAAGTATTGCAGGCAGAAGAGGAGTTGAGCCCGTTCCAGCGGCTGATCGGGAATGGATAGATACCGACGGAAGAACAGAGCGTTCTCCGTAAACGGCGTGTTGATGTCTTGCTCAGAGAGTAGGCGGAACGTCCAGCCTCGCTCTCGGCAATACGAGCGAGCGGCATCCCATTTATGCCGATGTTTGGCGCAATATGCGGGATTATCGAGGTCCTTCAGGTATTTGACCTCGCAGACGTCAATATTTCGCGCGCGAGATGACTGGATGAACGCCACATGGATGTCGGGTGTGTACCACGGAGATCCAGTCCCTGTCGGCAGGGGTATTCGCGGAAACTGTGTTTCGATGTCGACCGTGTCGTCGCGGAAGTCAAGATTGATAAGACAATTGCGCTCAAGTTTAGATTCAAAAGTAACGCTTCGCCCGTCTTTCAGGCTCAATGTGCCGGTGAGGCTGCGTCCATTGTTGTGGTGCGGACGACGCGCTGAAGGCATAAACAATTCTAAAAAGTTGGTGTAATTTGCAATAATTTTAATGGAATGAGGTTATCTTGTTCTAGGGGATTGGTGGAATTCACGCTGTAACCCCTTGTGGTTATTCGATGAATTCTCATTAATTAATGGAATTGACAACGCGGGTGCACAGCATCGCAGGCCTGCTGCCCGCCGGCTGCGGCCTCATCGCGCGGCGGCCCTTCCGCTCGCCGCACCATGGGGTCAGCGGGCCGGGCCTGGTCGGCGGCGGCTCTCCGCCGCGTCCCGGCGAGGTGTCGCTGGCGCACCACGGCGTGCTCTTCCTCGATGAGCTGCCGGAGTATCCGCGCACGGTGCTGGAGTCGCTGCGCCAGCCGCTCGAGGACGGGCATCTCAGCATCGTGCGCGCCGGGGGCCGCCTGCGCTTCCCCGCCCGCTGCTGCCTGGTGGCGGCGATGAACCCCTGCCCCTGCGGCTTCCTCGGCCATCCGACGCGGCGCTGCACCTGCGGCAGCGACGAGATCCACCGCTACCGCGCCAAGATCAGCGGCCCGCTCCTCGACCGCATCGACATCCACCTGGAGGTGCCGGCGCAGCGCCCCGACGCCCTGCAGGATGGCGATGGCGGCGAGCCCAGCCCGGTGCTGCGCCAGCGCGTATGCGCAGCGCGCGAGCGCATGCAGGCGCGGCAGGGCCGTGCGAACGCGCTGCTGGATCCGCGCGGGCTGCGCCAGCACGTCCATGCCGCGCCGGAGGCGCTGCGCCTGCTGGGCCAGGCGGTGGACGAGCTGGGCCTGTCGGCGCGCGCCCACGACCGCATCCTCAAGGTGGCGCGGACGATCGCCGATCTCGAAGCCCGCGACGCGGTGGGCCTGGACGACGTCAGCGAGGCGATCGGCTACCGCGTGCTGGATAGGCCGGGGTAGGTGCGCGCGTCGCAACTCGGCGCTATGCCGCTTCCCGACCGCCATCCGGCAGGCACCACGGGCCCCAGATGAGCCGACAGCGCGCGCTGGAAGTCCTCGTCGTCTTCGCCCGCCTGGGCCTGACCTCCTTCGGCGGTCCGATCGCGCACCTGGCGCACTTCCGCCGCGAGCTGGTCGAGCGGCGGAAGTGGCTGGGCGATGCCGCCTATGCCCACCTGGTGGCCTACTGCCAGTTCATCCCCGGTCCGTCCAGCAGCCAGGTGGGATTCCTGATCGGCTGGCAGCGCGCCGGCGTGCCCGGCGCCCTCGCCGCCTTCCTCGCCTTCACCGCGCCGTCCGCCGTGCTGCTCGCGACCGCCGCGATCGCATGCGCCTCCATCGGCCACGCCGGAGCCTGGATCGCCGGCATGAAGGCGGCAGTCCTCGGCATCGTCGCGCAGGCTGTCCTGTCCATGGCGCGGAGCCTGTGTCCGGATGCGCCGCGGGCGAGCATCGCGGCGGCGGTCGCCATCCTGTGCATGTCCAGCTCCGCGCCGTGGACGCAGGTGGCGGCTCTCGTCCCCGCCGCCCTGGCCGGAGCGGCATTCCTGCGCCTGGACGCCCGCCAGGACGACCCCGGGATCGCTTCTCCTTCCCGCACGCTCACCGTCGTCTGCTGCGGTCTGCTCGCCGCCCTGCTCACCACGGTCGTCGTGCTGGCGGCCTGGCCTGGTGATCCGGTGGGCCTGCTCGTGACCACCTGCCTCCAGGCCGGCAGCCTGGTCTTCGGCGGCGGCCATGTCGTGCTGCCGCTCCTGCGCGATCCGCTGGTGCATGCCGGGCTGATGACGGATGACCAGTTCCTGGCCGGCTACGGCGCGGCGCAGGCCGTGCCGGGTCCGCTGTTCACGGTCTCGGCCTGGATCGGGGCGGTCATCGCCGGATGGTCGGGAGCCGTCCTCGCGGTGCTGGCGATCTTCGCGCCCGGTCTGCTGCTCGCCCTGGGCGGTCTGCGGATGTTCAACCGCCTCGGCGGAAGCCCGGACGCCCGCGGCATGGTGGCCGGCCTGAATGCCGGCGTGGTCGGGCTGCTCGGCGCCGCGTTGTGGTCGCCGATCGGCAGCGGGGCTGCGCAGCATCCTGGTGGCATCCCGCTGGCATTGGCTGCGTTCATCGCCCTGGAGGTCTGGCGGGTGCCGGCCTGGCTCGTCGTCATCTGCTGCGCCGGGATCGCCATCCTGCTGCCGTCCTGGCTGGGGCTTGACCACGGCGCCATCGCTGCTATTTCGTAATTATACGATGAGTGATCCCTGCTGCCGCCCTTCGCCCCCGCGCTCCGCGCCGTCGCCGCTCAACCACGACGAGGAGGCCCTGGCCGAACTCGCCAAGGCCCTCGGCCACCCGGCCCGGGTCCGCATCATGAAGCTCCTCATCGAGCGCAACTCCTGCGTCTGCGGCGACATCGTCGAGGAGATCCCATTGGCGCAGTCGACCGTCTCGCAGCATCTCAAGCAGCTGAAGGAGGCGGGACTGATCCAGGGCGAGATCGACGGCCCGCGCATCTGCTACTGTGTCGACCACGCCGTGCTCAAGCGCCTGAAGGTGCTGATCGCCGGCCTGTGAGCGGCCCTTCTTCAGACCTTAATTAATCGTATTATGACGAATAACGATCGCATGCCTCGGCTCTCCATCCTGGACCGTTTTCTGACCCTGTGGATCTTCCTCGCCATGGGCTTGGGCCTGGCGCTGGGCCACTGGGCGCCGGAGGTCGGCCAGGCGGTCAACGGCCTGGCGATCGGTACCACCTCCATCCCCATCGCCATCGGCCTGATCCTGATGATGTATCCGCCGCTGGCCAAGGTGCGCTACGAGGAGCTGCCCCGCGTCTTCGCCGACCGCAAGGTCCTGGCCCTCTCGCTGCTCCAGAACTGGCTGGTCGGCCCGGTGCTGATGTTCGCCCTGGCCCTGCTCTTCCTGCACGACCGGCCGGAGTTCATGCAGGGGCTCATCCTGGTCGGCCTCGCCCGCTGCATCGCCATGGTCATCGTGTGGAACGACCTCGCCAAAGGCGATGGCGAGTACTGCGCCGGCCTGGTCGCCTTCAACGCCATCTTCCAGGTCCTGTTCTTCGCCCTCTACGCCTGGCTCTTCCTCCTGATCCTGCCGCCGCTGTTCGGCATCCAGGGCGTGGCCGTCGACGTCACCATGGCCGACATCGCCCTGTCGGTGCTGATCTACCTCGGCGTCCCCTTCCTGGTGGGCATGCTGACCCGCTTCGCGCTGGTGCGGGCCAGGGGCCGGACGTGGTACCATGAGCGCTTCATCCCGGCGATCAGCCCGCTGACCCTGATCGCGCTGCTGTTCACCATCGTGGTGATGTTCTCGCTCCAGGGCGAACGCATCGTCGCCGGTCCGCTCGACGCCGTGCGCATCGCCGTGCCGCTGCTGCTCTACTTCGCGATCATGTTCCTGCTGTCCTTCTGGATGGCGCGCAGGGCCGGCGCCTCCTACGCGGTCGGCGCCACCCTGTCGTTCACCGCCGCGGGCAACAACTTCGAGTTGGCCATCGCGGTGGCGCTGGCGACCTTCGGCATGGCGCATGGCGCCGCCTTCGCGGCGGTGATCGGCCCGCTCGCCGAGGTGCCGGCGCTGATCGCCCTGGTCTCGGTCGCCTTCTGGCTGCGCCGCCGCTGGTGGCCGCACGAGCAGGCCGGAATCGCCGCCGCCGCCCCTTGTCCCACCTGCACCGAGCCACCACGAGGCGTCCCATGATGAGACGGAAGATCCTGTTCCTGTGCACCGGAAACTCCTGCCGCTCCCAGATGGGCGAAGCGTGGACCCGGGCGATGAAATCCGACCTCTACGAGGCCTACTCGGCCGGCACCATCGCCAAGGGCCTGAATCCGAAGATGGTGCAGGTGATGCGCGAAGTCGGCATCGATCCGGCCATCCACCAGACCTCGAAGACGCTGCAGAGCGTCCTTGCGGCGGGCGTGCAGCTGGACCTCGTGGTGACGGTGTGCGGCCATGCTCATGAGACCTGCCCAGTCTTCCCGGGCGGTCGCACGCGGGTGGTCCATGTCGGCTTCGAGGATCCGCCCGAGCTGGAGAAGGGTGCAGCGACCCCCGAGGAGGCGCTGGGCCACTATCGCCGCGTCCGCGACCAGATCCGCGACTTCGTCGCCGGCCTGCCCGGCAGCCTGCCCGCCTGAAAGGAGGCATCATGAGCCAGATCGACATCCGCACCACCATCCGCGAGAAGTACGGCGAGATGGCCCGCGCCGGCGCCCCCGGCAAGGCCGGCCGCACATCGTGCTGCGGCCCATCGACCAACGGCTGCTGCGCGCCGGCCGCAGATCCGGCCGCCCTCGCCTCGGCCATCGGCTACGATGCCGGTGAACTGGCGCGCATCCTTCCCGACGGCGCCAACCTCGGGCTGTCCTGCGGCAATCCCGGCGCCATCGCCGCTCTCAAGCCGGGCGAGACGGTGCTGGACCTCGGCAGCGGCGCCGGCTTCGACTGCTTCCTCTGCGGCCCCAAGGTGGGCGCCGCAGGCCGGGTCATCGGCGTCGACATGACGCCGGACATGCTGGCCAAGGCGCGAGCGAACATCGCCGGCTACAGCGCGCGCACGGGCCTGGCCAACGTCGAGTTCCGCATGGGCGAGATCGAGCATCTGCCGGTGGCCGACGCCTCGGTGGACGTGGTCATCTCCAACTGCGTGATCAATCTGTCGCCGGACAAGCCGCAGGTCTGGCGCGAGATCGCCCGCGTGCTGAAGCCGGGCGGGCGGGTGGCGGTCAGCGACATGGTCCTGCTGCAGCCCCTGCCGGAGGCGGTCCGCGGCATGGTCGAGGCCTACGTCGGCTGCATCGCCGGCGCGTCGCTGCTTGAGGACCTGCGGACCATGCTGCGCGAGGCGGGCCTGGTGCAGGCGTCGCTGACGCCCAAGCCGGAGTACGTCTCGACGCTGTCTGCCGGCGACGATCCGCTGTATCAGCGCATCCGCGCCGGGCTGCCCGCCGGAACCGCGCCGGGCGACTACATCACCAGCATGGACATCGCTGCGCGCAAGCCGGGCGCCTGCTGCGCGCCCGGCTGCTGCTGATGGCCATGGACGGTCCGCGCTAGGGCCGGCCGATGCCCATGCCGCACCATGGATGGGCGTCGGTGTGGCCTGATCGGCGCTCGCGCACCATCGTCGGGCTGGGAACGGCGCAGACCCTCGCCTGGGCGTCGACCTACTACCTGCCGGCGATGCTCGCCGGGCCGATGGCCCATGAACTGGGGGTGGGGACGCCGACGGTGTTCGCCGCGTTCTCCGGCGCCCTGGTGATCGCCGCCATCCTCGGGCCGGTCGCCGGACGCCGCATCGACGTGCACGGCGGCAGGCTGGTCCTGGTGGCGACCAGCCTGATCGCCGCCCTCGGGCTGGCGCTGCTGGCGGTGGCGGACGATCCGCTCGTGCTGTTCCTCGCCTGGGGCGTCCTCGGCATCGCCATGGGCGGAGGGCTCTACGAGGCTGCATTCGCCACCATCGTCCGCCTCTACGGGCGGGATGCGCGCGGGGCGATCACCGGCGTCACGCTCATGGCCGGCTTCGCCAGCACCGCGGGCTGGCCGCTGACCGCCTGGTGGGCGGATGCGGTCGGCTGGCGCGGCGCCTGCGCCGTCTGGGCGCTCCTGCACCTGGCGGTCGGACTGCCGATCCACCTGCGCCTGCCGTCGCCGTCGTCCGGGGCTGGCCAGCACTCCGGGCCGTGCGCGGCGGCCGGCGCGCCGTCACACCGTCCGGCAGCGGGCACGGCCATCCTGCTCGCGCTGGCATTCGCCGTGACCTGGTTCACCAGCACGGCCATGGCGGCGCACCTGCCGCGTATCCTGCAGCTCGCCGGGCTCGGACTGGCGGCCGCGGTCGCGGTGGCGGCCCTCGTCGGTCCGGCCCAGGTCGGCGCACGCCTGCTCGAATTCCTGCTCATGCGACGCATGCATCCGCTGCTGTCGGCCCGCCTCGCCGGGATGGCGCATCCGCTTGGAGCGGCGCTCCTGCTGATCCTCGGCCCGGCGGCCGCTGGCGCCTTCGCCCTCCTGCACGGGGCGGGCAACGGCATCCTGACCATCGCCAAGGGGACGCTGCCGCTCATCCTCTTCGGTCCCGCCGGCTATGGGGCGCGACAGGGGCTGCTCATGCTGCCGGCACGCCTCGCGCAGGCTGCTGCGCCATTCCTGTTCGGTTTGGCCATGGAACGGTATGGGCTCGCCTCGCTCTGGCTGTCGCTGCTCCTGGGACTGATCGCCACCGCGGCCCTGCTGCGGCTGCGGGCCCCGGTCGCGTCCGGGTGAGGGGCTCCGGCCCTGGTGCGGCGCTGCCGGCATGGATCATCCCGCCATGCCCGATCCCAGCAGCAGCGGCGAGCGCAAGGCCAGCGACGACCGCAAGGTCACCACCCTGCGTCTGACCGAGATGAAGCGCGCCGGCGAGCGCATCGCCTGCCTCACCGCCTACGACTTCCTCACCGCGCGCCTGATCGACCAGTCGGGCATCGACGTCGTGCTGGTGGGCGACAGCGCCGCCATGGTCTTCGCCGGCAACGACACCACCGTGCCGATGACGATGGACGAGATGATCTACCACACCCGGGTGGTGACGCGTGGCGTGCGCCGGGCCCTGGCCATCGCCGACATGCCCTTCGGATCCTACCACACCGGCGCCGACGACGCCCTGCGCAACGCCATCCGGCTGATGAAGGAGGGGCGGGCCGAGGCGGTGAAGCTGGAAGGCGGCGTCGGCATCGCCGCCATCGTCCGGCGCATCGTCGACGCCGGCATCCCGGTGTGCGGCCACATCGGCCTGCAGCCGCAGAGCATCAACGCCTACGGCACCTACAAGACCCGCGGCACCGAGGGGAGCGAGGCCGAGCGCATCGTCGATGACGCGCGCGCCCTGGCCGACGCCGGCGCCTTCGCCATCGTGGTCGAGAAGGTGCCGCAGGCCCTGGCCGCCCGCATCACCGCGGCGGTGGCGACGCCGACCATCGGCATCGGCGCCGGATCCGGCTGCGACGGCCAGATCCTGGTCACGCCCGACATGCTGGGCATGAACACGCAGTTCCACCCGCGCTTCGTGCGCCGCTACGCCCGCCTGGCCGAGACCATGGGCCAGGCCTTCGCATCCTACCGCGCCGACGTGCGCTCGGGGTCCTTCCCGGCCGCCAACGAGAGCTACTGATGCGTTGCTGCGTCCTGGCGCTGTGCGCGCTGCTGGCGGTCGCCGCGCTGGACGCGGCGGAGCGGGGCTTCGTGCCGCTACGGCGCACCGAGGGCGCCTATGTCGCCCTGGTGATCGGCAACGCGGACTATCCCGAGGCGGCCCTGGCCAATCCGGTGCATGACGCCAGCGATGTAGCCGAGGCCCTGCATGGCATCGGCTTCGACGTCATCCGCCTGCTTGATGCCGACAAGGAGGGCATGGCCATCGCCATCGCCCGCTTCGGCGAGCGCATCATGAAGGCCAAGGCGGCGGTGTTCTTCTACGCCGGGCACGGGGTGCAGTCCGGTGGCGAGAACTGGCTGCTGCCGATCGGCCGCACGCCTTCGACGCAGATCACCGAGGAGGGGCAGGTCCCGCTGCGCGCCATCGCGGCCGGCGAGGTGCTGGCGCAGATGGAGCGGGCGCGGGTGCCGATGAACCTGATCATCCTCGACGCCTGCCGCAACAACCCCTTCCGCTCCTCCGGGCGAGGCAGGGTGCAGGGCCTGGCCGAACTGAACGCGCCGGTAGGCAGCCTGGTCATGTACAGCACCAGCGCCGGCAAGGTGGCGGCCGACGGCACCGGGCGCAACAGCCCTTTCACCACCGCTTTCCTGCGGCATCTGCTGACCCCGGGCCTCGACGTGCGCCTCATGGTCACCGAGATCAACGCCACCGTCGGCGAGCTGACCGGCGGACAGCAGGTGCCGTGGACCAGCATGAGCCTGCGCCAGGGCTTCACCTTCGTGCCGGCCCTCAGTCCCGAGGAGGAGCGCGAGGCGAAGAGGGCCGAACTCTCCGGTCTGCAGGCCGAGGCCGGGGCCATCGCGACCGCTGAGGCCGCGGCGGATGCGAAGCGCAAGATCGAGGAGGCGGATCTGGCCAGGCAGCAGGCCGAGGTCGACCGCCTGGACGCGCAGATCGAGGAGCTGAAGTCCAAGCTGCGTTCGGGTGGCGGGGCGGTGGCGGGGGACGAAGGAGCGCTCAAGCGCATGCTGGAGGTCATCCACGGCAAGGAGGAGCAGCAGCGACAGCTGGCGGCGATGCAGGCGAGGGCGGAGACGGCGCGACGCGAGCGCGAAGCAGAGCTCCGCCGTATGAAGGAGATGGAGGAGCACGACGTCAGCGTGCGTGAGCGCAAGCGGCTCGCCGACCTGGCCGGGGACCTGAAGGACTACCGCGAGATCGCGGCGAGCGCCTTCGGCAAGGACATGGCCCAGGCGGCGTGGGACGCGGTGCTGCAGAAGTGGGGGCTGCATGCGGGCGAGCTGCCGCGCGACGATGTCGCCGGTCTCGAGGCGCGGGTGGCACCGCATGCCGTCGCCGAGCGGACCGCCGCCTCGGCGGCGGTGGAGGAGGCCGCGCGCCTCGCCTTCGCCGCCGGCACCAGGCAGGCGCTGGAGGATTTCATCGACCGCCATCCCGGCCACCCCCGCGTCGTCGAGGCGCGGCGGCGGCTGGCGCAGATCCCGCGCTGGAGTGCGGGCATCGGCCACGACGCCGTCGGCGTGCATGCCCGCGTGCTGCTCGGGGGCCATGAGCAGGTGCTGCGCTACGTCCCCGAAGGGTCCTTCCGCATGGGGTCCGAGCGCGGCCTGCGTGACGAGCTTCCCGTGCGCGAGATCGCGATCACCCGCCCGTTCTGGCTGGCCGACAGCGAAGTCACCCAGGCGCTGTGGCAGGCGGTGATGGGCGGCAATCCCAGCGGATTCCCCGACGATCCCCTGTGCCCGGTCGAGCAGGTGTCATGGGACGACTGCCAGGAGTTCCTGGCCAGGCTCAACCGGCGCATCCCCGGTCTCGATGCGACCCTGCCCAGCGAGGCGCAATGGGAGTACGCCTGCCGCGCGGGCACCCAGGGCGACTTCGCCGGCGATCTCGAGCGCATGGCGTGGTACGAGGCCAACGCCGAGCGGCGGACGCATCCGGTGCGGACCAAGGCGGCCAACGCCTGGGGCCTCCACGACATGCACGGCAACGTCTGGGAGTGGTGCGCCGACCGCTACGGGCCCTACGCGCCCGGCGATGTGCGCGACCCGTCAGGACCCGCCAGCGGGGGGAGCGACCGGGTCATGCGCGGCGGCGGCTGGCTGTACGCCGCCGCCTATTGCCGCTCGGCCCTGCGCTCCTATGGGGCGCCCGGAGACCGGCACCACCGCCTGGGGTTCCGCTTCGCCGCGCCAGTCGCGCCGTGAGCGGGTCTTAGCGGCCCAGGTCGAGATAGCGCGCGTACAGCGCGTCGTAGTCCCTCTTCCGCGCCTTGGCCGGCTGCACCGTGCGCTCGATGCGGCTGGCCATCGCCTTCTGCGCCGCCGCCATGCTGCGGTGCGCGCCGCCGACGGTGGCGCCGGCGATGGCCGATCCCAGGGCGCAGCACTGGTCGCTGGCGACGATGGCGATCGGGCGCTGCATGACGTCGGCGCAGATCTGCATCGCAAGCGGGCTCTTGCGGGCGATGCCGCCGAGGGCGACCACGCGCTTCACGCGCACGCCGTTGTCCTCGAAGCGCTGCAGGATCGCGCGCGCGCCGCAGGCGGTGGCCTCGACCAGGGCGCGGAAGATGTGCGCCGGGCCGTGGCCCAGGTGCAGGCCGGCGATGGCGGCGCGGGCGCGGGCGTCGGCGTCCGGCG
>JAFLCQ010000059.1 GCA_017302815.1 Planctomycetota bacterium | reverse complement strand
AGGCGAAATGCAGGCCGAGGAAGGCGATTGTCGCCAGCCCGGGCAGCTCACCACGGCGCACCGGGGCGGCCAGGGCGCAGACCGCGGCCATCAGGACCAGGCCGTGCACGGTGAAGCAGTAGGGGCAGCGCAGGCCGAGCTGGACGGCCACCCACAGGAAGTAGAGCGAGCCGCCGGCCGCCACCCACGCCAGCCAGGCCGCCTCGCGCCGGCGCAGCCAACCCAGGAGCGCCACCGCCAGCATGATCGCCGTCGCGGGGACGTGCACCGGGATGCCCAGCAGCCGCTGGTAGTGGCCGCCGCCCTGGCAGGCGACGGGGCAGGGCCAGATGGCGTCGCCGGCGAAGCGCGTCGCCGCCACCAGGGCGGCAGCCAGCGCGACCCAGGGCAGCAGGCGCAGCGCGATGTCGCCGACGCGCTTCACGAGTCGGCGATGGCCAGGACCTGCTTGGGGGCGATGTGCAGGCGCAGCTCCATCTGGCCGGGCCGCGGCATGCCTTCGAGGACAGCGAGGCCGCCCTTCTTCAGCGGCGCCGGGCGGCCGCCGATCATCAGGCCGATGAAGCGGCCGAGGTCGGGCTCGTGGCCGACCAGCACGACTTCGCCGGCGCCGCGCAGGTGGCGCGTCCAGTCGGGGATCTCGGTCGCCTCGGCGGCCATCCATGGGCACTCGGTCAGCGGCAGATCCCAGATCTCGGCCGCCAGGTCGGCGGTCTGCCGGGCGCGCTTCCACGGGCTGGTCCACACCTCCTCGGCCTGCACCACCCCGGCCAGGGCGCGCAGGGCGGCACGGCACTGGGTGATGCCGTCGCGGGTCAGGGGCCGGTCCTTGTCGTCCCCGTGCCAGGCGTCGCGCTCGACCGCCTTGCCGTGGCGGAGGATGGTCAGGATCATGCCCGGATGATCGCGCCGGACGCGTCCGCCTCAAGAGCGGCCGCGCCTTGCACCGCACGGGGTTGCGGCACCATCCCGCCCGCACTCACAGGAGCATCCCATGCCCGTCTCGAAGAAGGAACGCGTCGTCCTCGCCTACAGCGGCGGCCTCGACACCTCGGTCATCGTCCGCTATCTGGAGCAGAAGGGCTATGAGGTCATCTGCTTCTGCGCCAACGTCGGCCAGAAGGAGAAGTACAAGGACCTCGAGAAGAAGGCGCTGAACTCCGGCGGCGTGAAGTGCTACATCAAGGACCTGCGCGAGGAGTTCGTGCGCGACTTCGTGTTCCCGGCCATCGCCTGGAACGCCAAGTACGAGGGCCGCTACCTGCTCGGCACCTCCCTGGCCCGCCCAATCATCGCCAAGGCGATGGTCGACATCGCCAAGAAGGAGAAGGCCCAGTACATCGCGCACGGCGCCACCGGGAAGGGCAACGACCAGGTCCGCTTCGAGTTGACCGCCTACGCCCTGCTGCCGGGCGTGAAGATCATCGCCCCCTGGCGCGACAAGGAGTTCCGCGACCTCATCCCCGGCCGCGCCGAGGCGATCGAGTACGCCAACAAGTGGGGCATCCCGGTGAAGGCGTCGAAGAAGGACCCCTGGTCCTCCGACGACAACCTGCTGCACATCAGCTTCGAGGCCGGCATGCTCGAGGATCCGGGCCAGCGCCCCCTCGACCGCATGTGGGAGAAGACCCTGCCGATCGACCAGGTCACGGCCAAGCGCCAGAAGATCTCGGTCGACTTCGTCCAGGGCGTGCCCGTCGCGGTCAACGGCAAGAAGATGAAGCCCGCCGACCTCCTCGACACCCTGAACCAGATCGGCTGCAAGCACGGCATCGGCCGCATCGACATGGTCGAGAGCCGCTTCGTCGGCATGAAGAGCCGCGGCGTCTACGAGACCCCGGGCGGCACCATCCTGCTGTCGGCGCACCAGGACCTGGAGGCGCTGACCGTCTCCCGCGATCTGCTGCACACCAAGAACCAGCTCGCGGTGCGCTTCAGCCAGATGGCCTACTTCGGCTTCTGGTACTGCGAGGAGATGGAGGCCCTCGACGCCTTCCTGAAGATGAGCCAGCGCCACGTCACCGGCCGGGTGAACATGGAGCTGTACAAGGGCAACGTCATCGTCACCGGGCGCACCTCCGAGCACTCGCTCTATGACGCCGCGATCGCCTCGATGGAGGCCGACGGCGGCGCCTACGACCAGGGCGACGCCACCGGCTTCATCCGCCTGCAGGCCCTGCCGCTGCGCGTGCATGCCCGCCGCGCCGCGCGCCTCGGCCAGATCTGACGCCGCCAGCGGCGACGGACGACGCGACCCCGGGCAGCCGCCCGGGGTCGCTGCGTTTCAGTAGTCCGCCAGCCGCCGCCATTCCTCCAGCATCGCCTGGTGGTTCTCCGGCCGGGTGCCCACCGCGATGGAATGGCTGGCGCCGAGGATGAAGCGGCCGCCCGGCTTGCAGGCGGCCATGGCGCGCTGCACATCGGCGCGAACGGCGTCGGCCGTGCCCGAGATGAGGTTCTCCACCGCCACTCCGCCCCACAGGGTCAGGCGCTCGCCGTAGGCCGCTTTGACCTCGACGATGTCCATACCGGCGGTCGGCTGGATCGACTGGTAGGCGTCGTAGCCGATGTCGACGAAGTCGTCGAGGATGGCGCGGACGTTGCCGCAGCAGTGCTTCAGCACCTGCAGGCCGCGGGCATGCAGCCGTTCGACCCGGCGGCGGTTGGCATCCTTGTAGAAGCGGCGGAACATGCGCGGGCTGCAGAAGGTACCGGTCTTGTGGCCGAAGTCGCCGCCCCACAGCACCGCATCCTGGCCGGGATGGATCCAGGCATCGTCGCGCTCGCAGGCCGCCAGGCTGTGCGCGACGGCCGCCTCGATCACCTCCGGAGCCTCGGCCAGCAGGGTGCAGCCCTCGGCGTAGCCGCCGGGCAGGACCATGCCCACCTCGCCGCCGAAGGGCCCGGCGATGTACTTCTCAGACCCCAGTTCGTCGATGACCGCGTCGACCACCGCCCGTGTCATCGTGTTCGGCGCCCGGCCCGGCCCGGGATCGGCAGGGAAGTCGACAGCCGTCCAGGCGCGCGGCCCGGCCGGATCATGGATGCACAGGATGTCGTCGGCTGCCGCGGTGAAGCGCCACACGCGGCCGCGGGCGTCCTCCCAGGTGTCCGCCGCGGTCTGGCGCGGCGGCGCCTCGCCGGTCGGATCGGGGATGTGCCAGCTCGCCATGGTGAAGGTGACGATGTCGAGGGGCAGCACGCGGTGCAGGGCGATGGTGTCCGCGATCCAGCTGCGCTGCACCTCGGCGTGACGCCCCTCCCAGAAGGCGCGGGTGCAGGCCGCCTTGTTGCGCAGATAGGTAGGCCGACCGATCAGGCGTTCGACGGTGTCGTGGTCCACCGACCAATCGGCCAGCGGCACGCGGTCGGGGATGCCGCCGGCCAGCACCGTGCGCACGCGCTCCTTGCCGTTCATGACGCGCTCCACGGTGGTACGACGCGGTCCAACGGCTCGAGTCGCAGCGCGCCGCGGGCGGTGGTGCGCGCGGAGCTGAAGTGGAACTGCACCGCGCGCCGGCGCTGGCGGCTGCGGTTGGCGTCGGTGAAATGCAGCAGGTTGGCGTCGAACAGCAGCGCGCTGCCCGGCTCTACCGGCAGCGCGACCGCCGCCGCCTGGGCCCGCGCCGAGGCCGCGTCGTCCAGCCTCCAGCCGGTCTCGCCCTGCACGTGCGGCACCGGGCCCTGGCGGTGGCTGCCGGGCACCACCTGCATGCAGCCGTTCTCCAGGGTGGCGCGATCCAGCGCGATCCACACCCCCACCGTCTCGCTGACCGGCGTGATGGGGAAGTAGGGCGTGTCCTGGTGCCAGGCTTTGGGGATGCCGATCTCGGGCGGCTTGACCAGGGCGAGGCTCTGCAGCAGCTGCGCCCCGGTACCGATCACCGCCTCGACCGGACCGCGGATGCGCGGATCGCGGATCAGGTTCCAGAAGAAGGCGTCGCCCTGGGCGAACTGGAAGAACTTGCGCACCCCCAGCTCGCGCGCCAGGTCGTCCTTCCCAGCCGGGTCGAAACCGGGCTCGTACTGCAGCGAGGAGCCGGGCACACCGGGGATGGCGAGGCTGCGGTCGGCGCCGGGCGCATGGTCGCCGGCCCGTACCGCGTAGCCCGCCAGCCGGTGGTTGCAGGCCTCGACCTCCCCGGTGCCCAGGAGTCCCGGCAGGACGGCGAAGCCCTGCGTGGACAGGCGGGCGGCGAGATCGGCGGGGATGGCGAGCGGAGCGTTCATGCGCGTATGCCTCTGGTTGGGTTTGCACCAGCATCATACCTGCGTACACCGGCATATGGAAGACGAGCTATGCGCTCATCAGGCGAAGTTTCCGTTACCCGGACGATCGATCTGGTGGGACGCCACCCCCTCCGCCAGGTCGAGCTGGCCGGCGCCCTGGCGGCAGCCGAGCTGCGCTTCGTCTCCTGCCGGCTGTGGCGGACGGCGCGCGACTGGACGATCCCCGAGCGCACGCTGTCCGACACCTTCGTGTTCGTCCCGGTCGCCGGCGCGATCCGCATGCACGGCCCAGCCGGTCCCGAGGAGCTGATGCCCGGATCGCTGGCCCTGGTCCCGCATGGCCAGTCCCACGCCGCCACCCACGCGCCGGGGTGCAGCGGCTGCACCGTGCTGGCCGTGCACGCGCATGTCCTCACCCCCTGGGGTACGCCGTGGCTGGGTCCGGCACCGCGCTTCGTCGCCCCCCTGGCGGAGCACCGCCGCTGGATAGCGGATCTGCGCCGCCTGGCCGGCATGCAGGGCCAGCTCTCGGACGCCTTCGGACGCCTGCTCGTGCACCGGCTGCTGGTCGAGCTGGTGCTGGCCGGGCATCCGGTGGCGCCGCCGACCCGCGATCTCGATCCGCGGCTGGCCGCCATCGTCGCCCGGGTCAGTGCCGATCCGGGCAAAGCGCCGCCCATCGCCGACCTGGCCCGCGAGCAGGGCATCGGCCCGCTGCGCCTACGTCAGCTCTTCCACGCCGGCCTGGGCTGCGCCCCCAAGGCCTTCGTCGATCGCCTGCGCCTGGCCAGGGCCGGCGCGCTGCTGCAGTCCGGTCGGCCAGTGGGCGAGGTCGCCCGCGCCTGCGGCTTCGCCTCGCTGCGGCAGCTGCAGGTGCGCTTCAAGGCCGCCTACGGCGCGACGCCGAGCGCGTGGGCGGGACGCGCTGCCATCTAGCGCCCGGGTGGCGCCGGCCAGGTCTGCTGCAGGGCCTGGGTGCGCGACGGACGGCCCTCGGCGTCGAAGTCGGGCAGTACGAAGGTGTCGCCGGTGCGGGCGATCCAGCCGCGCAGGAGCTCGTTCAGCTCGCGACGGCGGCGGCGCGCATGCGCGTGCTGGGCGAGGTTGCGCAGCTCATGCGGATCCTCGGCGAGGTTGAACAGCATCCACGGCTGGCCCTCCAACGCGACGTACTTCCAGCCATCGCTGGTGGTGATACCGCGCCAGGGCAGGTCGACGCTGGGGTCGTGCTGGGTGGGCACCACGCTCTGCAGGTAGGCCTCGCGCGGCGCGGCGGCGAGGATGGCCTCGCGCTCCTGCCATCCTCGGGCGTGCACCAGCCGTCCATAGTCGTGGCCCTGCATGGCCGACGGCGGCGCGAGGCCGCACAGGCCCAGGGTGGTCGGCGCCAGGTCGACGTGGTTGAAGGGCGCGTCGATGGCCATGCCGCGGCGGTAGTCCCAGCGGCTGCCACCCCAGATCATCATCGGCACGCGGATCGACTCCTCGTGCGGGGTCATCTTGCACTCGTGGCCATGGCTGCCGTGGTGGTCGCCGTGATCGGAGACGAAGACGACGTAGGTGCGGTCGTCGAGTCCCAGCTCGGCGAGGCGATCGAGCAGACGGCCGACGTTGTGGTCGACCTGCTCGATGAGGGCGTAGTAGCCGGCCAGCGAACGGCGCGATGCCTCCTGCAGCGCCGGGATCGGCGGCACGTTCGGCGGCAGGACGATGCCGGCCGGCGGATGGCGCTCCATCCAGCGCGCCGGCGCACCGTAGGGGTCGTGCGGCGGCTGCACCGAGACGCAGGTGAAGAAGGGCCGGTCCCGCACCCGCTCGACCTCGGCCAGCAGCATGTCCGTGAGGGCATCGGTCTCATGGCCCGGCAGGCGGCGCAGCGGCACCTCGCCGGCATGGTCATGACCGTGCACCCAGCTGTCCCACTGCGCGTTGTTGTTCTCGTAGCCCACCCAGGTGGCGAAGCCGCCCCGGCGCTCGCGCGGGACGATGTGCCAGGCCGCGCGGCCGGCGGTGCCCGCCTCGTGATGGCCGTCGAGGTGCCATTTGCCGAACCAGGCGGTGTGGTAGCCGGCGCCGGCGAAGGCATGCGCCAGGGTCGGCATGCCATCGGGCAGCGGGTACTGGTGGCCGGGGATGCAGCGGTGCGGGTAGACGCCGGTGAGGAAGGATCCGCGCGCCGGGCAGCACAGGGGGAAGCCGCTGACCGCGCGGCGGAACCACAACCCGTCGCGGGCGAGGCGGTCGAGGTTCGGGGTGCGGACGTTGGGATCGCCGCACAGCGACATGGCCTGGGCACGCATCTGGTCGACCATGAACCAGATCACGTTGGGCCTGGCCGCATCGGCATGGGGAGAGGTCGCGCTCATGTCCGCATGATGCCGGAAACCGGTCGGCCGGCCATGGACGGCCGCGTCCGGTGATGGATGATCGTCCACGTGCATCTCGTCCTCTGCGAACAGCACCAGCGCAACGAGCGCAGCGTCGCGCCGCACCGGCACGACCACGATGAGTGGCATTACGCCGTGGCCGGCAGCTGCGGATTCGACATCGACGGGGCCGGCGGCGGCTTCGAGGCGGGCGACCTCCTGCTGGTGCCAGCCGGGGTCCCCCACCGCATGCGCGTCCGCCGGCCGGGCGAATGGATCGTCCAGGTCATCCTCGCCACCCGCCCCGAGGGAGCGGACGACCGCGACCTCATCCAGGCATTCGCCGCCGCCGGCGGCCGCCAGCGGGTCGGCGTGCAGCGCCACGCCTTCTTCGCCGGCCTGGCGGCCGACCTCGCCGCAGCTGACCGCTTCAGGCGACGTGGAGCTGGTCTGCGCTTCACCGCGCTGGTGTGCGAACTCGCCGCCGGTGCAGGCACCGGTCCCAGCCCCGAGGTTGCGCGCGCCCTGGCCCTGATGCGCAGCCGGCTGGATGGCCGGCTCAGCATGCAGGAGCTGGCCGCCGTCGCCGGCTGCAGCCGCAGCCTGCTGGCGCGCCGGTTCCATGACGAGGTCGGCGAGCCGCCGCTGCGCCATTTCCTGGGCATGCGCCTGGAGCTAGCCGCCGACCTGCTGCGCCAGGGCGGCATCGCCGTGCAGGCGGTGGCGGCGCGCTGCGGCTTCGACGACCCCTACCACTTCAGCCGTTGCTTCCGGCGCCGTTTCGGGCGTCCGCCGTCAGGTCGCAGCCGCCACGAATCAACGGTTTGAATGATTCGGGGCCGTCACGGGCTCCGCCTCTGCCGTTCCATCCCGAGTCCCGGCCCGCATCGTGCCGGAACCAGGAGAGACCGCATGCGCCTCGTACCCGCCCTCGTCTGCGCCGCCCTCGCCGCCGCCCCCCTCGCGGCCGCCGATTTCGTGTGGGTCGAAGGCGAGGCCCCCAGCCGCGGGCAGGGCTATCCGCACAACTGGTACAGTGACATGGTGCAGAAGGGCGCGCTCTCCGGCAACGCCTTCCTCTCCTCCTTTACCGACAAGGCCGACACCGAGGTCGACTACGACATCGAGATCCCCGCCGACGGCGAGTACACCCTGTGGGCGCGGGTGAATCCGATCCAGGCGGCGGTGAGCTGGCGCCAGGACGGCGGGGCCTGGCAGGTCGTGGACCTGTCCAAGGCGGTCGATTCGGTCAACATCGCCTCCGACGCCAAGCCCGATCTGCGCTTCCTCGCCTGGGTGAAGGTCGGCAAGCTGCCGCTCAAGGCCGGCAAGACCGCCATCGGCTTCAAGCTGCACAGCGCCAACAACCATCACGGCGCCCTCGACTGCTTCGTCCTCACCACCAAGCCCTTCCTGCCCAGCGGCAAGAACCAGCCTGCGGGCGCCAAGCCGGCCGCCGGCTTCGACGCCTCCAGCTTCGTGTGGATCGAAGGCGAGGATGCGCGCGACGACAACTTCAAGCCGCACAACTGGTACAGCGGCATGGTGAAGAAGGACTCGCTCAGCGGCGGCAACTGGCTGAGCACCTTCGACGGCCCGGCCAACGCCAGCGCGACCTGGGAGTTCGAGATCCCCAAGGCCGGAGTCTGGACGCTGTGGCTGCGCGCCAACCCGATCCAGGCCGGCATCGACTGGCGCCTGGACGACGGGGCCTGGCAGGCGGCCGACGTGTCGCGCCCGCAAGACCAGGTCAACCTCGCCAGCGACGGCAAGCCGGACCTGCGCTTCGTCGCCTGGATGCAGGCCGCCAAAGCCGACATCGCGGCCGGCAAGCACCGCCTGCAGCTGCGCACCACCTCGAAGCTGAACAACCACGCCGCCATCGACGCGATCGTGTTCGCGGCCAAGCCCTTCGCCCCCAACGGCAAGGCGAAGCCTGGCACCGCGCTCGGCGAGGCCGATCCCGGCTGGTTCGCCTTCGAGCCGGGCGTGGACGAGTTCCGCTCCGACGCCCTCCTCGACCTGCGCAACCTCAATGAGAAGCGCGCCGGCGAGAAGGGCTGGCTGAAGGCGGCCGGCGACGACATCGTCGGCGCGGATGGCAAGCCGCTGCGCTTCTGGGCGATCAACGCCAGCAGCCACGAGGGCGAGGATGCGGCCCGCTACCTCTTCGCCCGCCTGGCCAAGACCGGCGTCAACCTGGCGCGCATCCACGGCCTCATCGCCGACCGCAGCGGCAACGATCCCATGGCGGTGTCGAAGAAGGCGCTCGACGATCTGCACATCAACATCGCCGCCGCCGCCGAGCAGGGCGTGTACCTCAACGTCTCCTCCTACTTCCCGCTGTGGATGCAGCTGAAGGACAGCGACGGCATCCCCGGCTGCGCAACCGGCAAGAACCCCTTCGCGCTGCTGCTGTTCGAGCCGCGCTTCCAGGCCATGTACAAGGCCTGGGCCAAGGCGGTGCTGACCTCGCAGAACCCCTACACCGGCAAGCGGGTGTGCGACGATCCGGCGGTCGCCTTCTGGGAGCTGCAGAACGAGGACAGCTTCTTCTTCTGGACGATGAAGAAGGATGCCGTCGGCCCCGGCCCGTGGGCGACCCTGCAGGGTCTCTTCGCGGAATGGGCCATAGCCCGTCACGGCTCGCTGGACAAGGCGATGGCGGCGTGGGGTGGCGACCGTCATCCCGAGGACGACGTCGCCGCGAAGCGCCTCGGCCTCTACGGCCCGTGGGAGACCACCCGCGACGGCTACTCCAAGCAGGGTGCCAAGCAAGCGCGCATCCGCGACCAGATCCGTTTCTACGCCGAGCAGAGCCGCAAGGCCTACGCCGACCTCGGCGCCTACCTGCGCAGCGAATGCGGCTTCAAGGGCATGGTCGTGGCCGGCAACTGGACCACGGCCGACAACCGCCAACTCGGCGGCATCGAGCGCTGGACCTACGCCGCCGCGACCGATGTCGTCGACCGCCACGGCTACTTCGGCGGCAAGCATGAGGGCGACGGCTCCGGCTGGTCGGTGCGCGCCGGCAACACCTACGAGGACAAGGCGGCGGTGCTGGATCCCGCCGACACCCCGCTGGGCTACCTGCAGCTCGCCGGCCGGCCGCACATCCACAGCGAGATCGCCTGGAACAAGCCCAACCGCTACACCGCCGACGGCCAGCTGCTGATGGCCAGCTACGGCGCCCTGCAAGGCGTGGACAGCTTCATCGGCTTCGCCCTGCAGAAGGGCACCTGGGCCGGCGACGGCAACGGCAAGTGGCCAGCCGCCATGCCCGGGGCCATGGGCCAGTGGCCGGCGGCGGCCCTGCAGTTCCGCCGCGGCGACGTCGCCCCGGCGCCGGTGGCGGTACGCCAGATCGTGACCGCGGACGACATGTTCGCGCTGAAGGGCTCGGGGGTGGTCGAAGGCCAGAACGCCGACTTCCGCATGGCAGAGGCGCCGAAGGCGGTCGACGCCGGCAACGATGCCGGCTTCGATCCGCTGACCTACTACGCCGGCCGCGCCGAACGCGTGATCGCGGGCATGGCCGGCGTCCCAGCCGACGCCAAGCCGGTGGCCCTGGACCTGGCCAAGGCGATCGACCGCCAG
Source organism: Planctomycetota bacterium (assembly GCA_017302815.1). Lineage (GTDB taxonomy): Bacteria > Planctomycetota > UBA11346 > UBA11346 > UBA11346 > UBA11346. The sequence continues at coordinate 3,055 of JAFLCQ010000059.1, read as the reverse complement.
GCCAAGGTGGTGACCAGCCTGACCGGCGAGCTGCGCTGGGACTGGGGCCGCGGCGTGGTGACGGTGAACACCCCGCGCAGCCAGGCAGCCACCGGCTTCCTCGGCAAGGCGGGCGAGGTGAAGCTGGGCGATCTGACCATCCGCTGCGGCAGCGAGTACGGCACCGTGCACGCCATCAGCCTGGACGGCCAGCCGCTGGCCACCTCGAAGCGCATCCTGGTGCAGGCCTTCACCGAGGAGAAGATGTACGGCTTCCGCGCCGCCGGCGGCCGCATCGAGGACACCGGCCGCACCCCGATCAACGTGCGTGAACTCGACGCCAGCGTGACCTTCGCCAAGCCGGTGGCCGCGGCCACCGCCCTCGACGGGCACGGCTATGGCGCAGGCGCGGTGCCGGTGCAGGGCGGGACCGTGACCCTGCCCAAGGACCGCCTGTACGTCATCGTGACGCGCTGAGGCTCAGGCCCAGGGTTGCGGCAGGACGCCGTGCATGCGCTCGGCCTGGCGCGGCTCGGCCATCAGCGGCGCCACCGCCTCCTTCCAGGCGAGGTAGTGCGGCGTCTGCTGGTGGGTTTTGAAGGCCGCCTCGTCGCGGTAGACCTCGTAGAGGTAGAAGCGGTCGGCATCGGCTGCGTCGCGCAGGACGTCGAAGCGCAGGTTGCCGGGCTCGCTGCGCGCCCCGCGGTGGTTGCCCTCGCTGAGGGCGAGGAAGCGCTCGCCCTGGCCGGCGACAACGCGGATGCGGACGAAGAGGGCGTACATGCGGCGATCCTTCAGGGCTTGGCGGGGACGATGCGGTTCAGCCAGGCCAGGCTGCCGGCCTGCCAGGCGTCCCAGCTGGGACCCTGGTAGCCGTTGAGGCCGTGGTCGCCGTTGGGCAGTTCGAGCAGTTCACTGGCGACGCCGTGCTTCTGCAGGGCGGCATAGAGGAGCCGGCTGTTGCTGATCGGCACCAGACGGTCATCGACCGCATGCGCCAGGAACATCGGCGGCGTCGTGGGCCCGACCAGCACGTCTGGCGACCAGGCATCGCGATCGGCAGCGCTGGCGCCGGCGCCAAGCAGGTTGCTGCATGTGCCCTCGTGGGTCGCGCCGGCACGCAGGGTGGCCACCGGATAGACCAGGATCGCGAAGTCGGGCCGGCAGGTCGGCGTGTCGGGCAGGGCGAGCGGTGCGTGCGTGGCCGCGGTGCCCGCGAGATGGCCGCCGGCCGAGAAGCCCATGATGCCGACCGCGCTCAGCTTGAGATCCGCGCGGTTGCGCAGCAGCCGGATCGCCTGCTGCGCGTCGCGCAGCGGCACCTCGCGGCGCCCGGCGGGCAGACGGTAGTCGAGGACGCAGCCGGTGATGCCGTGCGCCGCCAACCAGGTGGCGATGCCGTTGCCCTCTGCCCCCATGACCTTGCCGCCATAGCCGCCGCCCGGGCAGATGACGATGGCGCGGCCGTCGGGGCGCTCAGGACGATGGATGATCAAGGCCGGCGGCTGGGCCGGCGTCTCGTCCGCCCCGGCGCTGACAGGGGCGGGTCCCTTCCATAGGGGCACGGTCTCGGCGGCGGGCATGGCGGCTCCCAGGAGGCAGCAGAAGGAGAGGACGGCGGTGGTCCAGGTCATGCCTGGCGATGGTTCAGCGTGGCGCTGGCGCGACAAGCCCGGCGCCAGACATGGTCAAACCCGGCCGGGACGCCAGGGTTTCAGATGGGCCCGAAGCCAGGTGGCGAGGTCATCCTTGCCCGCCTTGCCGGCGGCGAGATCGAGGATGATGGTGGCCAGCGAGCCAGGCGGCGTGACGACACGCTGCCCGTTGAGCGCCAGGAAGAGCAGCATGCAACCCGCTGCGGCGCGTTTGTTGCCGTCCACGAAGGGGTGGATCTGAGCCAGGTGATAGCCGTAGGCGGCCGCCATCGCCGGCAGATCCTCGTGCAGCCACTGGCCACCGAACTGCGCTTCGGGCTGCGCCAAGGCAGAACGCAGCAACCCCTCGTCACGGATGCCCGGCGTACCGCCATAGCGGCGGAGATGCTCGGCGTGCTGCGCCAGCACCTCCTCCCAACTCAGGAAGAGCGGCTCCATGATCAGTGCGCGAGGGTGCGGAAGTCGTCAGCGTAGGTCTCGTGCATCCAGGCCGTGGCCTCGGCGATGCGCGTCGTGCGATCGAAGGCCGCCTCGATCTGCAGCGACTTCCCATCCTTGGTCGAGATCTCGAGCGGGGTGTCGGGCGTGATGTTCAGCAGTTCGAGCACCGGCTTGTCGATGATCAGGGCCCAGCTGTTGCCGTGCTTCACCAGGGTCTTGATCATGGTATACCTCCGTATGTACGGCAGGCTACTGTTCGTATACGGTCGTACAATCGGCAGTCGACTCGACTAGCTTCGCGCCCGTAAGGCCTTGCCTATCAGTTCGATGAAGGATGCAGACGGGGTCTGCCAGGGGCGGAACTTCTCGCGTCGGCCCTCGCCGAGGACGGCGAGGATGGCGCTGTGCAGGCCGAGGCGGCTGGCGGCATCGTCGTCGATCAGCTCGGAGGAGTCGGCCGGGCTCATCTGGAAGAGGATGCGCAGGTCGAAGTCGCGCAGGCTGCGGCGCGACAGCGAGCGCTGCACGCCGGACAGCGAGTCGCACCACACCGCGGCGTGGATGCCGTACTCCGGCCCCTGCGCCAGCAGCTTGGCGAAGCGCTCGGCCGGCGGCTCGCCGCCACCGGAAGCGAAGGGCGCGTCGTCATCGGGACGCAGGGCGCGCAGGCGCTGCAGGGCATTCACCGCCAGCAGCACCGGCGTACGCGCGGGATCCTCACCGCTGGCGCGGCGGTCGAGCAGGCCCGACAGCTCGTCGAGGCATACCGGCACCTCGCGGCCGCCGAAGCGGCGCGTGCCATGCGGCAGGTCGGTGCCGAGGCGGGCCCACAGGTCGGCGAAGGAGCCATCGGCGTCCTCGCCGTCCAGCGCCAGCAGGCGGACTTCGTCGCGTCCGTGGCGGACCGCGAGGCCGATGGCCAGCGCGGCCAGGGTGGCGACGGACTCGAACGCGAGTACGAGTTCCTGGACGGCGCGGCA